>CAZTZO010000004.1:0-81344 GCA_964618075.1 uncultured Lachnospiraceae bacterium | reverse complement strand
CGTATACCACGGAGGGAATACACGCCATCATATCAACCGCCGGCTGCATTATTTTTAAAAATCCCTTAGGGCAAAACCTATACATAAATATTGCGCACAACAGCCCTGCGGGAACTCCCACTATAAGCGATAAAAGCGTAACGTATATGCTGCCTATAATCATTGGTAAAATACCGTAAAGATTGTTGGAGGGCATCCACTGAGTGCCAAATAGGAACTCAAAAACGCCTATTTTCGACAAGGCGGGGAGAGCTCCCGTTACGAGCGAAACGCATATAAGCAGAACAAAAGCTATACACACACACGCGGCAAGCATAAAAACTATTTTCATCAAGCGTTCCTTTGTATTGCTCATAAGAAGCTCCTTATATTATTGTTTAAAACGAAGCGGCAAAGAAACTTGCTGCTTCGTTTCGTTTTATTATGTTTATTACGTTTATTTAAAATACTTCTTCCCACTTTGTTATTTCACCTGTGAATATCTTCATTACCGTCTCGCTTGAAAGGTTGGTTACTTTGTTGTCATTATTAACTATGACAGCGATCCCGTCCATTGCGATTGTTGTTGAATTGACGCCTTTTTGTATTTCGGAATCCTTAAGCTCTCTTGAAGCCATACCGATATCGCAGGTCGCGTCTATCGTATTTGATACGCCCGTAGAAGAATCACTCTGCTGTATCTCTATGGTCACATTCGTATTTTTGGCGATATAAGCTTCCTTTAGCTTTTCCATTACCGGAGTTACAGAGCTTGAACCGCTTACGACTATTTTGCCGCTTAACGCCTTTGCCTCATAGCTTGACGCCTGGTCTACGGAAATATAACCGTTATCTTCAATGACCTTCTGTCCGTCGGAGCTCATAATAAAGCTGATGAAATCACTTGCTATATCGCTCAGATCGTTTCTTGTCGTGATGTTGAACGGTCGGGCTATCTTATAGGTGCCGTTTTTGATGTTTTGTGTCGTGGCGGCTACCGAATCTATATCCACGGCCTTTATAGTGTCGTTGAGTGAGCCGAGAGATATATATCCTATCGAGTAAAGATCACCCGCTACCGTCGTCATCATTACGGAGGTGGAATTGGTTATTGCTGCGTCCTTTAAAGTTCTATCCACTTTTTCTCCGGCTTCGTTTTTCTGTTCTATTGAGAAAAGCTCTATAAAGGCTCCTCTTGTTCCGGAGCCGTCCTCACGGGAAATTACTCCGATGGTTTTAGTCTTGTCAAAGCTGCCCGTTTTATTTGCGCATCCCGCAAGCGAGGAAATAACAAGCAGTGCAGTAAGACAGACTATTATTGCCGTATTTCTTTTTTTCATTGATTTCTCCTTTGTTTTTATCATGGCTAAATGATAAGAAAGAAAAGTAAACCGATATAGCGCGCGGGTGTAAAGTTTAGGTAAAGTTTTTTTGCAAGGTGACCCGGTCAGAATGTAAATTCGCTGTAAATGAGATGTCCATATGCCTGTACTTTTACAATGTGACCGGGTCACCTTGCAAAAAAACATCCCCTCTTCTTACACCCTCATACTCAGCATCAGCCAGCCGTCCTGCACATAACAAACCTTAAAGCCGAGAGAAAGATACAGCGCCTTGGCGTTTTTGTTCATTCTGTCCACGGCTATCGATATTTCACCTGCTCCTCTTTTTTTCAGATATTCTATACCATTTTTTAGCATTGCTTTACCAAAGCCCATGTGCTGGTAGGCTTCTCCTATGATAGCTATTTCGATAGTATATTTATTATTGTCTTTGTCCGCGCTCAACACATTTATTCCGACAACTCTGTTGTCCGATGACAACACAAAAGCTCGCATAATATTTCTTTTGGATAGTGCAAGTGAGAAAGAAGCATATACGCTGTCTACAAAGTACCTCTGTTCGTCACTTAAAGTCAGAGCAGCGGCATAGTTTAAATTATTATAGCTTAAAGGCTTGTATGTAAGACTGCCGTAAACAGTGAAGGTTTTTTCCATATAAGAGCGTATATCGGTAAAAAAGCTTGTAAGAAGTCCTGAATCGCTTGCGCTAAAGCGTTCGCCTTCGTTTGAGAGTATCATATAGCCAAGTGCTTTGTCAGGTTCAAAATAAAAGTCGCACTCATATCCCATAAACAAATCGTGCGCGCACATGGCTCCGTTTACGTTGTTTATGCCCAGGGCATTCCCGTTTTTATCGCATTTAATTAAAATATCATAGCTCTTCTTTTTAAGTATACTGCCATTTACAAAAGCGCACAGCAGCTTAAAGGCTTCTTTGGAATTGATACAAAAGCAGTCTTTGGGCGGGTATGGACAATTAAGCTTAATAACGGGGTATTCGTTGTGATGAAAATATGAAATCGTATTTGCTTGCTTTTCAAAGTGTGCTTTTATACCAAGAGGCTTAAATATTTCCTCGGAAATAAATTCATTTATATCGCGTTTAATCACTCTTTCTATAAGCTCTCGCAAAAATACTCTTTCAGTTGTCGGGATCGAATCGTTAGGTATGCACGAAACAAAATCCAAAGGTTTGTTTTCTACCTGTTTTAACGCTTCCCGAAAGCTAAAGCCCTTTGCTTCAAGCAGCTTGTCCGACTTTAGCTTATCTATTTCACTTAAAGAGCTGTACTCTTCATCGGAATGCATTTCAACGAGCTTTCCTCCGTAAAAGCAGTCCGGAAGTTTTGAATTGCCCTTGAGAAGATCCTTCACACTCAGTTTATCTGCATTTTCATATTCGGGGAGGTATTCAGACAGCTTGTCATTAAGTTTTATCAGCTTGCTCTCATAAAGCTTCATTATGCAAACGGATAGAATATACGGTGCTTTGATACTTATGAGAAATTCGCTTGATTCGTCAATCGGCTTCTTACTTTTCATGTCGGCAAAGCCGAAATAGGCTTCTAAAGGTTTTTCGTTTTTTATACTCAGTGCTATCGCACCCGAAAAGGAGCGTTTTTCGGCGAATGCTTTTGCGCTTTTCATAAAGTCGTTTTTATCAAAATTAATCGAGTTTTCCATTATTTGCTTCCTGTTTCTTCATACTTCAAGCAGTATTCCAGCTGTTTCGTATTCTTTACTATCTGTAAATGATGGTAGTATACGGGAAAGCAGCGTTTGTATGCAGTATACATAAAGCGCTTATCCAAAAGCACTGCACAGCCCGTATCCTCGGAAGTCCTTATTACTCTGCCCATAGCCTGCAAGACCTTTGTCATTGCGGGATATACATACGCATAGTCAAAGCCCGCTTCACCCTTTTTATCGTAAAAATCGCGTATCAGCTCTCTTTGAGTGCATATCTGAGGCAGGCTTACTCCGCATATCACGCAGCCTATCAGCTTGTCTCCTTTAAGATCGACAGCCTCCGAAAACACTCCCCCCGAAACTGCAAAACCCGTTATACAGCTGTTGAATGTAAAGCTTGCAAGATAATTGCTGCGCTCCTTCTCGTTCATCTGCCGCTTCTGCAAAAGCACATCTTCCTCGGGATATTTCGACATATATATCTCATACACGCTCTGCATAAAGGCGTATGAAGGAAAGTAGACAAGGTAGTTGCCCTCGCGTGAATTTTTAGTTGTGTATATTCTATCTGCTATCTGCGAATAATACATTGCCCTCTTTGCATATGTCGTATCTATGGTCGTGTCAACGGCTATTCTGAAATTCTCCTGTGCAAATATACTTTCTATATCCATAAGTATATCGTCAGGCTCACCGCCCAACAGCCTTCTGAAATATTCTAACGGTGTAAGCGTTGCCGAGAAAAACACGGCGCTCTTAGCTCTCTTTAATCGATCGGCAAGGTATTCTCTTGCGTCACAGCAAAACAGCCTGAGCATATCGCTGGCTTTTTCATAGTAAAATACGTGAGAATCGCCTCTTATTTCATACAAGTTCAAAAACTTAACGATGTTGAAATACATATCATATGTTTTCTGATACGCTTCTGAATTTCTGTCTGAGTTTGAAAGGTACGTGTCTGCTTCCGTCGCAAACAGATTGAGCGAGGAAAACAATTCGTCCGAAATATCCTTAAAGATATAATCCTCCTGCTTCGGCCAGAAATCTGTTTGTTTTTCGGTGCATTTCTCACGCAGAATATCCAGATTCTCAAGGATATCCTCCACAGTGCGTTTTATTTTGCTCTTTTGGGCAAACATCTTTCGTAATTGATTTAAATCGGCAGCCTTTATTTCACACGAATACATCTCCCTGCTTCTGTCGGCAAGGTTGTGCGCTTCGTCTATGAGAAAGATATGCTTTGTCTCGTTTTCGTCTTCGAAGTATCTCTTCAATACCGCCTGTGGGTCAAAAACGTAGTTGTAGTCGCATATTATTATGTCCGCGTACATAGACAGGTCAAGCAGAAATTCAAAGGGGCAAAGCTTTTTATTAACGCACATGTCTTTTATGCTCTCAAGGCTCATAACGGTGTTTTCTTTTACCGTCTTATTTAAGTTTTCACTAAGCCTGTCGTAGTAACCCTTGGCATATTCGCAGTCCTCCGGATTGCAGCTGGGTTTATCGAGCATACAGGATTTTTCCTTTGCGGACAGGACGACGCATTTGCATTCGTATCCCGCATCGGACAGTATATTTACAGCGTTTGCCGCGACCTCCTTTTGCGTGCTTTTTGCAGTCAAATAAAATATCTTACCGTCCTTTAATTTCGGCTGATACTTTATTGCGGGGTATAAGGCGTTAAGGGTTTTGCCGCTGCCCGTGGGAGCCGCAGCGAATACGTTTTGCTCTTTTTTCATCGCCGAATATATCGCGTTTATAGTGTCCTTTTGATAAGTTCTGAAATCGAAGGGGAAGCGCAGAGTCTTTACACTGGAATCCCGCGCTTCGTTAAGCTTAGCCTTGAATATGGCAAACTCAACATATTTTTCGCACAGTGAGTAAAAAAACGTCTTAAGCTCGTCTGTTGTAATTGAATAATCAAAATCCTTTACTCTGCTGTCGTTTATGTTTATATAGCTTACACGCAGCTTAATATTTTCGTATTTAAATCCGCTTGCGTAAATGTATGCGTACAGCTTGCACTGCGCAAGATGAGTTGCAATCGGCTCAGTAATATCGGATACGTCTTTTTGAGTTGATTTAATTTCGTGGATTATCGCAGATGAGTTTACGTTCAACACGCCGTCTATGCGTCCGGATATATTCAAATAAGCCTTGTTTTCAAGGAGTATTTCACATGATACGCTGTATTCCGCCATATCGCCTGCCGAGTAAGTGTTCTGCATGTATTTGTGCAGCCTTATACCCTCCTGCGCTCTTGTCCTGCCGATATATCGGTTGTCAATCGAGCCCGAGAGCATGGTTGTCGTGGCAAGCTCTTTTACGCTTATATTAAACCGATACATACTATTCCTCTTGTTTTTTTAGGGAATCCTTTATCTTTAAAAAGGTTTCTTCACTTAGAATATGCTCTATACGACAGGCGTCCTGCTGGGCTGTTTTAAAGGATACGCCTAAGCTTTCAACTAAGAAACGCGTTAAAAGCTCGTGGCGTTCATATACTTCGCCTGCTTTCTTTTGCCCCTTATCAGTAAGGCTGATATGTCCGTTTTGCGCTATTTTAATATATCCGTTCTCCTTGAGTATCCCGAGAGCCCTGCTTACGCTCGGCTTTGTATATCCCAAATACGAGGCAATGTCTATATTGCGGACAACGTCTGTTTTTTCGGTAAGTATCAGTATGGTTTCGAGGTAGTCCTCTCCCGATTCGTATAAGTTCTTCATTTTTATTACTTCACCCTCTTTTTACAGATAAAGGCGAAGGAAAGGCTTTTTATGCTCTCCTCCGCCTTAAAGATGCTTAAAACGTCATTATTCTTCCGACTCGTCTTCTTCTTCCTTGTTGACCTTTGCTATTGCGGCAATGTCGATATCCTCGTTGTCAAGGCGCATGACCTTTACGCCGCCCGTGCTTCTGCCCATGCTGGAAATGCCGTTTGCCTCCATACGTATCACAACGCCGTCGTTCGATATCATCATAACGTCGTTTTGTTCCTTGTCTATGCAGCACAAACCGCATACAAAGCCCGTTTTCTTGGAAAGCTTGTAGTTTTGTACTCCCTTGCCGGCTCTCTTCTGTATCGGGTAAAGCGAAGTCTTTGTAAGCTTTCCGTAGCCCTTGTCGGTGACGGTGAGTATATGCTTGCCCTCTTCGGCTATATCCATGCCTATAACTTTATCACCCTCAGCAAGCTTGATACCGCGTACTCCCATAGACACGCGCCCTATCGACCTTGCGTCCTGCTCTGGGAAGGTTATGGCATATCCCAGTTGAGTACCCATTATTATATCTTTTTTGCCGTCTGTCATTTTTACGGCAATCAGCTCATCGTCGTCGGCAAGCGTTATGCCGATAATTCCGCTTTTCCTTGATGAGTCGTATTCGGTAAGAGCGGTTTTCTTGATTATACCGTTCTGCGTTGCCATTACGAGATATTCCGTGTCAAGGAATTGTTTAACGGGAATTACAGCGGTTATCTTTTCTCCCGGGTCAAGCGCAAGAATGTTTACTATTGCCGTGCCCTTTGCCGTGCGCCCTGCTTCGGGTATTTCGTATGCCTTTAGACGGTACACCTTTCCCTTGTTCGTGAAGAACATAATATAGTGATGCGTCGTTGTCATGAACATATGCTCTACAAAGTCGTTCTCACGCGTGGCATGTGCGGCTACTCCGCGTCCTCCGCGCTTTTGAGCCTTGTAGGTGTTGGCGGGAAGCCTCTTTACATATCCGACATGAGTTATTGTTATAACAACGTCCTCTTCGTCTATAAGGTCTTCTATTTCTATATCGTCCATATCGTTTTCAAAGGCTGTTCGGCGTTTGTCGGAGTATTTATCCCTTATTTCAGCCAGCTCTGTCTTGATTATGTCTATAACGAGTTTGTCGCTTGCAAGCACTGCTTTTAAATGCTTAATAAGCTCAGTTATCTCTTTATATTCCTTTTCAAGCTTTTCACGCTCAAGTCCCTGAAGTCTTCTAAGCTGCATATCGACTATCGCTTTTGCTTGTATTTCAGACAAATCGAAGCGTTTCATCAGCCTTTGCTCTGCGTCGTCGTATGAAGAGCGAATGATCTTGATAATTTCGTCGATGTTGTCCAATGCGATAAGATATCCCTCAAGTATATGAGCCCTTGCAAGAGCCTTATCTAAATCAAATTTTGTACGGCGAAGTATGACTTCCTTTTGGTATTCTATATAGCAGTCTAAAATTTCCTTTAGGTTTAATACCTTCGGCTTGTTGTGGTCAAGCACGAGCATTATCACCCCGAAGGTGTCCTGCATTTGAGTGTACTTGTACAGCTGGTTTAGTATTATTTGCCCGTTTACATCACGCTTAAGGTCAATGACGATCTTCATGCCGTTTCTGTCGGAGAAGTCGTGCAGATCTGATATACCGTTTATCCTTTTGTCCTTGACAAGCTCCGCTATCTTCTCAACGAGCTTTGCCTTATTGACCATATACGGCAGCTCAGTTACGATTATTCTCTGCTTAGAATTGTTTACCTGCTCTATTTCAGCCTTTGCGCGTACCTTAATACGCCCACGTCCCGTTGTATAAGCGCTCATCAAACCGGTTTTGCCCATGATGATACCGCCCGTCGGGAAGTCGGGGCCCTTTATGTATTTTGTAAGGTCTTTTGCCGTAAGAAGCTCATTTTCCATTAAAGCTATCGTAGCGTTTATGACCTCTGCTAAATTATGAGGAGGAATATTCGTTGCCATACCCACAGCAATACCCGAAGAACCGTTTACCAACAGGTTTGGAAATCTGCCCGGCAAAACTGAAGGCTCTTTAAGGCTGTCGTCAAAGTTCGGGACAAAATCAACAGTATCTTTATTTATATCTCTTAACAGCTCCGCACTGAGCTTTGACATTCTGGCTTCTGTATAACGCATGGCAGCGGGGCTGTCCCCGTCAACAGAGCCGAAGTTACCTTGTCCGTCCACAAGCATATATCTTGTAGAGAAATCCTGCGCAAGGCGTGCCATTGCGTCGTATATGGAGGCGTCGCCGTGGGGGTGATATTTACCCATAACATCACCGACGATACGCGCGCTTTTCCTGTATGCTCCGTTCGCCCTGACTCCAAGCTCGTCCATAGAATACAGTATTCTGCGGTGTACCGGCTTTAATCCGTCACGCACGTCAGGCAGGGCTCTGCCCACTATGACGCTCATGGCGTAGTCGATATAGCTTTTTTGCATCTCGTCGACAAAGTCGACTGCTTTTACACCCTTCTGGTCGTTATCGCTTTCCTGTCCGCCTCTTATGATATGATTATCCATGTTTCACCTATATATCGAGATTGATTACTTTTTCAGCGTTCTCGGTAATGAAGTCCTTTCTGGGCTGCACCTGATCGCCCATTAGTATAGAGCATGTAAAGTCTGCCTGAATAGCGTCCTCCACGCTCACCTTAAGAAGCGTGCGGTTGTGCGGATTCATTGTCGTTTCCCACAGCTGCTCGGCGTTCATCTCACCCAAGCCCTTATATCTCTGAAGATCAGTCTTTTCGCGTCCGATCTCATCGTATATTATTTCCAGCTCATCGTCCGTGTAGCAGTAGTAGTGGTCTTTTCCCTTTTGCAGCTTGTAAAGCGGCGGCTGAGCTATATATACATACCCGTGGTCGATAAGTCCCGGCATATATCTGTAGAAGAATGTAAGTAGCAGCGTTCTGATATGCGCTCCGTCCACATCGGCATCTGTCATTATGACTATTTTGTGATATCTTGCTTTTTCTATGTTAAAATCGTCTGATATTCCCGTGCCAAAGGCTGTTATCATGGAATGTATCGTGTCTGTGTTGAGTATCCTGTCAAGGCGAGCCTTTTCTACGTTTAGTATCTTGCCTCGAAGGGGAAGTATAGCCTGCGTCTTCGGGTCTCTGCCCTGCTTGGCGCTGCCTCCAGCACTGTCTCCCTCGACTATATATATCTCACAGTTCGCAGGGTTTTTATCAGAGCAGTCCGAAAGCTTACCCGGAAGTGTTGCGCTGTCCAAAGCGGATTTACGCCTTATTAAATCCTTTGCTTTTTTCGCTGCTGCTCTTGCTCTTGTGGCAAGAACTGCTTTATCGACTATTGCTTTTGCGTCGGCAGGGTGCTCCTCAAGATAGGAACCAAGATTGTCGCCTACTGTGGTGTCGCAGGCTCCTCTGACCTCGGGGTTACCGAGCTTCGTCTTTGTTTGACCTTCAAATTCGGGGTTCTTTAGCTTTACGTTTATTATTGCCGTTATGCCCTCGCGGATATCCTCACCGCTTAAATTATCCTCATTGTCCTTTAAAAAGCCGTATTTCCTCGCGTAGGTATTTATGCAGCGCGTAAGAGCAGTCTTAAAACCGTTTACGTGCATTCCTCCTTCGGTCGTGTTGATGTTGTTGGCGAAGGCGAAAATGCTTTCCGTATAGCCGTCGGTATACTGCATGGCAACTTCTATTTCGCAGGCGTCTGTGCTTTTCTCAAAATAGATTACGTTTTCGCATATAGGCTCCTTGCCCTTGTTAAGGTAGTGTATGTACTCTATAATACCGCCCTCGTAGCAGAAGTCCTCTTCGATCTTGTTTTGAGCGTCTCTTTCGTCCGCAAGATGAATATGAAGTCCCTTATTAAGGAAAGCAAGCTCCTGTATTCTGTGACGCAGCGTTTTATAGTCATATTCCAGCTCTGAAAATATCTCGTAATCGGGCTTAAAGGTGACTGTGGTACCCGTTAGCTTTGTTTTGCCCACAACGGCTAAAGGCTCGTCCGCCTTGCCTCTGTGATACATCTGCTTAAAGATTTGCCCTTCCTGATATACTGTGACCTCCAGCCATTCGCTCAAAGCGTTGACCACGGAAACGCCGACTCCGTGAAGTCCGCCGGATACCTTGTAGTTGTCGTTGTCAAACTTACCGCCTGCGTGAAGCATGGTAAGAGCTATCTCTACTGCCGATTTCTTGTACTTCGGGTGAATCCCCGTAGGAATGCCTCGTCCGTCGTCTGTGACGGTTATTGTATCAGTGGGGTTTATCGTCACGGTGATATGGTTACAATAACCTGCCAAAGCTTCGTCGATACTATTATCAACTACTTCATAAACCAGATGATGAAGTCCTCTTGGGCCTGTACTTCCAATGTACATACCCGGTCTTTTTCGTACGGCTTCAAGTCCTTCCAGAACCTTTATACCGCTTGCGTCATAATGATTTGTCGCCATTCATTTTGCCTTTCCTAAGTTTTTCACGTCGCTTTTATTCCTTTTATAAGCGATCGGTTTATTGTGTTATAACTCCGTTTTTTACGTTAAAAACGGTGGTTTTGGTTTTGTCGAATTCAAAGTCGGGCTTCACGCACGTTATAGCCGTTTGATAATCACTCAGTGCGCTCAATATACTTTGCTTCCTTCTGTCGTCAAGCTCGCTCATCACGTCGTCGAGCAGTATCAAAGCCCTTGTATGCCTCTTTTCATAAAGCATATCTGCACAGGCAAGCTTCATGCTTAAAGCCAAAGCGCGCTGCTGTCCCTGAGAAGAAAATTTGCGTGCGCTCTTTTCGTTCATAAAAACCGAAATGTCGTCGTGATGTATTCCCTTTGTAGTCGTTCGTGCAAAAATATCCTCTTGCCTTGAAACAGTCAGCATATTTAAGTATGCGTCCTTTATATCCTGCGGTGTCATCGTTTCGCTTTTAAGTATCTCGCTTACATAGCCTAGGCAGACGTCTTCTCTGCCATCGGAAATATGAGCATAGGTTTTTGAAAATACCTTCGAGAATTCTCCTAAATACTTCATTCGGGCGATTATTATACGGCTCGCCTGCGTGGAGATCATTTCGTCGTATACCTCCAGCATATATACATCAGAGGGTGAATACGTTTTTAAAAGCGCGTTTCTTTGACGAAGCAGCTTTATGTATTCGTTAAAGAGAGTGTCGTATACAGGCGTCGTTATGCTTATTGCGTCATTTAGGAATTTTCTTCTTACCTCGGGAGAATCCTTGATTATACGAAGGTCGTCGGGACCGAAAAAGATAACGGGAAAATATTCTAAAAGCTCAGAGCGTTTTTTTACGGCGGCGTTATCGAGAAGGTGGGTTTTAGTTTCAGCGCACATCATGGAAATTTCGTGAGAGGTGTTGTCGTCCTTGAGTGCGTTTATCCTTACCTTGCAGGCTTTAGAAGAATCGTTTATGAAATTTTTAACGATATTTTCTCTGTGAGATCTTCCCGTTAAGCACACAAGCACTGATTCGACAAAGTTTGTCTTGCCCTGTCCGTTTTCGCCGCAAAATATATTTACGTTTTCGGATAGCTCAAGCTCAGAGGAGCGTATATTCCGAAAATTCACAATGCCGGTTTTCGTTATTTTCATACTTGCTTATCCGTATTTTCCGTTTTTTTTGCTCCCAAACGACATTATTTTCTTTAAGATAAAAGCCTCCGATTTGTTTTACGCATTTATTATATCATAAAATTAGTTTTTTGCGTATAGTATATATCAAAACAAATAAATAAAAAAAACGGCTTAAAATTGATTTGAGAGCGCGTATTTCTTTGTAAAGAGGAAAATTATCAACTCAAAATCGCAATTTAAGCGTTAAAAAAATGAAATCCGATAATTCACATGTTCTGTTTGAATAAAATAGAGTAATGGTGTATAATCAAAAATACTTTTAAATTTATTTTAAAGAGAAAGCATTATGGATAACGAAAAAGCTCACAACACCGATAATATTACCATTTGCATAGATTCCTTTGAAAACAACGAATTTTCGGGAAGGCTGTATTTGCTTACCGGTTACGAGGCAGTTAAATTTTCGCATTCTATAGAGCTTCTTAAGCAGATAAATGATTATCTGACGCATAACGCAAAAGAAAAGCTTTCGTCTACTTTAAGATGCTTCGATAAGAAAAAGGAATCTTCATACACTCCTATCGTGAAAGCTGAAAAAAACAATATTATACTAGGCGGTAAAAAGGCCACCTTTATTTTAAAGATAAGCTACATGATGAATACGACGTGGCAGGGGGAATTGTGCTGGAAGGAAAGAAAAAAGACGCTTATGTTTCGAAGCGAGCTTGAAATGTGTATGCTTATAACAGAAGCGCTGGGAAGTCTTTAAAAGCTAAAATATCGGTTGTATCGCATAGTAAAAATATAACAAAAGCCGCCTTAAAAATAGGCGGCTTTATTGTAACTATAAGCTAAAAAATTACATTCGATTCAAATCCGAAAGCTTAAGCTGTCCCACTCGCTTTAAGGCTATCAGGTTTGTTATTACAGAGAATAAGGTGCTTGAGATAACTCCGAATAAACAGGCAAGAGCGCTTGGCGTTATATAATAGTTTGAACCCTTTATCGAAATGTTCGTTAATACCAGCATCCCCATTGCTGTCCCGACAAAGATACCGATTATTATACCTAAAGTGGTAAGCACGATATTGTCACGATAAACATATTTTTTTGCCTCTTTAAGAGAATAACCGTTTACACGCATAATTATCAGCTCTCTTGTCTTCTCGTTAATAAACATCACGTTTAAGTTCAACAATACAAGCATCGCCATAATAAAGGAGATCACCAAGCATATATATGTGACCATTTGCACAGAATTTGTCATGACCTTAAACATTTTTTGCATCGTTTCTAAATCGTTGGTTAGCGAGTTAACGCCCTTTACGTCATTAAAGCTATTAAAAAGCTCCTGTTCGTTTGTGCCGTTAAGCTTAATAAAGAAGGTATTGTTTTGAGGTGCTTTGCCCGTGAGCTTCTCATAGTAAGTGGGAGAAAGTATCATTTGGTATATATTAAGGTAATGCTGTGACAAACCGGCTACTGTAACTTCAAAGCTGTTCCCTCCTGAGTCCATAATGCTGATTGTGTCGCCTTCCTTCACTCCATAATACTTCGAATATGTATAGCTGAGTATTACTCCGTCGTCAGTAAGAGTAAGTGGTTTATTGTCAATGCTGCTATCAAGTGAAAAGTATTCGCTTAGCTCATCTGTATTACCCGGTACTATAACCTTTATAGGCTGTAAGCCGTCAGAATCTGTCTGAGCAGCATAATACATCTGAAAAGCGTCGTAATAATTAATATTTTCATAGCTGTCGAGCATGGATATAATGTTATCCTTGGCTGAGGGTACGGTATCGTCATACGACAGACAATCGTCATACGTCGCCACCTTTGAATAGTGGACTTTAGGCGTGTCTATTAAAGATACCAACACAGTCACAGACGCAACTATAAGCGATGTGCAGCCCACTACTCCGATAAGAGTGGCGATAACGCGCGGTACGTCGTTTGTTAAATTGTTAACAGTTGTCTGAGTATACAGGGAAGCTTTCTTCCACCATTTGGTTTTTTCATAAAAATGAGTTTTTCCGCTTGAGGGATCTTCACCTCTTAATAGATCCACTGCATGCTTTGCTAAGAGCTTGCGACAGGCTATCCATGTTGCAAAGCACAATATCGCCAACTCCAATAGCCCTATCAAAAGGAAGTCTGTCAGAGAGAAGTATGTTTTATATTCGGTGAAAATAAATATTTGTTTATAGACGGAATGCAGCATCGGCTCAATCGCAAAATATGCCATTAAAAAGCCGAATAACAGACCCAATACCACCACGCTCAAGGCATAAGTCATGTATCGCAGCGTGACTTCCTTCTTGTCAAAGCCCAGAGCCTTCTGAACGCCTATTAAAACCTGTGATTCTCTTATCAGTCTTGCGATAGCCGTATAGCATATCATTGCGCCTATAAAAACAAACAGTATAGCCAAGGTATAGCATAGATTTATTGTGGAATCCGTCGCCGCGTTTACAAAAACAAAGCTAAGGTTTTGATCCCGAGTGGTTATTGTCCATGAGTCATAAAAAGTTAACTGAGAGCGCTTCAATTTAAGTTCATCGAGCTGTTCGTTGCCCTGAGATATCTGTACGTTTGCGTCATCGAGAGTTACTCTTGCTTCCTGGAGCGTATTGCGTGCGTTATAGTACTGGTCTATTCCGTCAATAAGCTGGTTTAACGACGTCTTTGCCCAATCTATTTTTGATAGGAGCTTTGCCATAAGCTCCTGAGCGGGCGGTATAGTCGTTATTGAATTTAAATCTATGCCATATTCCTTTAATATATCGTTATACGGAAGAAGCAAGGCTTTTACCTTTTCGAATATGTTAAGGAATTCCTGACGTATCTGCTCACGCTGTTCGGGTGTAGTCGCCTGGTTGTACCTAACCATAAGCTCGTCAAGCTTTGCGCTTGCATTAAGAGCTATTGTGCCAATCTCATCAAGCTGATTTCTTGAAGCTATAAGCTGCTGCGTGGCGTCATCAAACTGTTCACTGTAGCCTAAAGAGGAAAGAGTGCTTCTTAAGTAATCAAGTCCCTGATATAGCTTTGATTCCCCCTGTGCATATTCAACCTCGGCCTGTTCGTACTGAACCTGTGCCTGATCAATCGTTTCCTGTCCCTGTGCTATGGCTGAGTCAAGCATATCGAATATTTGCTGAGAGCGTAGGGGTGCGCGGGTTTTGCCCAGATCCTCAAGCTTTGAGAGGATCACCTTTGATTCGTCGGTATAATTATTTATTATGCCTGTGTCGTTATGTAAAAGAGAGCTCCTGACATACACCTGTGAATAAGACTGTATATAAGCGTCGCGGTTTATTGCGCACGGTGCAACTACGGTATAATAATCAATAGTGCCCTTTCCGAGATTTGTGCGCCCTCTTGACAGATTTCTTGACGAACAGGTGTATAAGGGGTTTTCAACTATTGCGCATATTGTAAAAACTGTTGAATTTAATGCCTGCGTGTCGTTGACTGTCGCTTCGATAGTTATGCTGTCCCCAATATTAAGACCTTCGTTCTTGGCAAATTGCTGCTCTATTCCTATTTCATTAGCATTAACCGGAGCTGTTCCCTCAAGTATTATTGTGGTATCAAGCTTTTGCGTCATTGATAAAACGGTGATAAGCAGCGGTTTATCGTCAGTTGGCACGGTTCCGGTTAAATTATATGAGCCTTCGGCGAGACTTACCTCGTCTAAAGCTTCCAAAGCATTCACATCGTCGTCTGTCATACCGTAGGGCATTACAACGATGTAATCATGGAAATTATTTTCTTCAAGATACTCATTGGCTGTTGTGCGCATAGAAAGACCGCCCCACCTTAGACCCATAAACAAGCCCGCGCCGAGTGCGACGAACAGGACTATGGATATAAAAGAGACTATTGAGGAACGTATGTCGCGAAATAATACCAGCCATTGCGTCTTCTTCATATAATGAACTTCCCCCTACCAGACCAGCTCGGTCGCTTTGACGGGATGACGGTTTACTCTTACCTCGTCTATCTTGCCTCCGCGCATTCTTACTACTCTGTCCGCCATTCTTGTTATTTCCTCATTATGCGTTACCATAAGAACGCTTGTGCCCTCCTTTGCCACCTGTTCGATGACAGAAAGCACCTCTATGCCCGTGGCATAATCCAGCGCCGCGGTCGGTTCGTCTGCAAGTATCAGCTTGGGCTTTTTTACTATAGCTCTTGCAATAGATACTCTCTGCTGCTGTCCTCCGCTCATCTGCGAGGGGTAGTTGTTGCGCCTGTCGGTAAGTCCAACCTTTTCTAACGCTTCATCGGGATCCATTGCGCCCTTTTTAAGCTCCGCTATAAAGCGCAGGTTTTGTATTGCCGTTAAATTCGGCATAAGGTTGTAGGACTGAAATATAAAGCCTATGTATTCGCGCCTGAAGGCGGTAAGGAGTTTTTCGTTTGTATTTGAATAATTTTCCCCCTGAAATGAAAAGGTACCATCCGTAAGCTGATCCATTCCTCCGATGATGTTTAGCATGGTAGACTTTCCGCAGCCCGATTCTCCGAGTATAACGAGAAGCTCTCCCTCGTAAACGTCGAGATTCACTCCCTTTAATACCTGCGTTATGGTATCTCCGTTTTTAAATTCCTTTGTTACGTTGCGCAGTGATATTATAACGGGCTTTGCTTCGGGTATGCCGACGTCAAGACCGCTTTCGTCTATTACCGTAGCGACCATCATTGCCATTATCTGGCATACGTCGTAGTCCTCTTCACTGAAGGGCTCGTTGTCGGTTCGGTTGAAAAACTCTATGCAGCCCATAGTTTCGTAGCTGTTTTCCAACGGCACGCATATCATCGAATTTATACTGTAAGAGCCGGTTTCCTTTTTGTAATGAGGCTCGTAGCAGGCCTTGCTTTCCTCAAACACCTTTCCGGGAATTTCTTCGCCGGGAGCTAAGGATTCGCTTGTGAGTATGTTCGGGCCAAGCGCATATATAGGGTGAAGCTTTTTATCGCCCGTCTTGTCGAAATACCATATAACGGCGCTTTCCGCTTGACTTAATCCCCTTATGATCTGAACGCTCTGACGAAGAGCCTCCTCAAGATCCTTTGATTCGGAAATTGTCGTTTTGATATCGCCGATAGCTTTAAAGTGTTTAAAAAGTATACTGTCGTTCATTTTCTTACCCCTAAAGTTCGATAGAATTAATGCTTGATTCGAGTATATTATATTAACTATAACATATTTTTTTCTTCTTCTATTAACGCCTAAGTAAGAGTATTAATATTTCTTACGCAGCGTAAGAACGTTTTTGTTGTTAATATAATCGTAGGTCATCTCGTCCATGCTTTTTTTTACCATATATATACCCAAGCCTCCCGGTGTACGCTCCTCTGAAGAAATAAGCGTGTCGGGAGATGGGACGTTTAATGGGTCGAAGGGTATTCCGCTATCCGAAAAGACCATTGTAATGATTTTTTCGGTTGTATCAACGTCTATTGTTACACTAATCTCGCCTGGTTGATTTTTTTCGTAGGCGTAGCGGGCGATATTGCTTGCAATTTCATCTATGGCAATATCAAACTGCATCTGTGTTTTTTTCATGCACCCGTGGTCCTGAAGGTACTCTTCAACAAAGGATATAATCTGTGGGATATTCTCTATTCTGGCCTTTATTACAAGCTCTTTCATTTTAATCAAGCCCTCCCTTGTAATTCAGACAAAGCATCGTTATATCGTCGAATTGAGGGGCTTCACCCACGAAGGCGTCCACATCTTTGTGTACGGCATTGCATATAGTTTGCGGTGCGTTTTGAGTGTATGAATTAAGTATATTAATAAGACGCTTCTCACCGTAAAGCTCATTATTTTTGTCGGTAGCCTCGGTTACACCGTCTGTATATAAAAATATCGAATCTCCTTGAGATAGATTTATTTCATTACTTACGTATTTTATTCCTTCCATTGCGCCAAGCACAAAGCCTGCTTTTGAATGAAGGTACTCATATTTGCCGTTATGCTTGACTAAAGGAGGGTTATGACCTGCATTTGCAAACTTTAACAGACCGGTTTTAAGATCAAGCTTTCCTATCCACGCTGTTACAAACATATCGGCGTCGTTACCGTCACACAAAGAATTATTTGCAAGAGTAAAGACTTGTTCGACATTTATTTTAGCTTCTGCGTAGTTTTTAATAATGGTTTTTGCTCTCATCATAAACATTGCCGCAGGGATTCCCTTGCCGGAAACATCGGCTATCATAAATACAAGCGAATTGCGCTCTGTCAGATAAAAGTCGTAAAAATCACCGCCGACCTCCTTTGCCGCGTCCATACCCGCAAATATCTCGAAGTCTGTTCTGCTGGGATACGGAGGGAATATTGAAGGTAGTGCAGAGTGCTGGATGTTTCGTGCAAATTCCAGCTCCTTATCTATTCTTTCAGCCGCCTCTGCAATGTATTGCTTTAAGGTCGAAACGGTCGAATTTATATCATCGGAAAGAGAGGCAAATTCTTTGTTTTCACGCACGTCTACCTTTACGTCAAGATTGCCGTTTGTTATAGCTCCAAGGTCTTCATTTATTTTTCTGATATTGTCAATTACTAATTTTTTAATAAGGAAATATATGAAAACAAACAGTCCCACAAACACAACAATCTGCATAAATACCGTCACATATACGGAAAAGTCGCGTGAAAAGGTTGCTTCCGTTTTCGGCAGAACCGCTATGATGTAATACCCTTCCGCATAGCTTAGCATCAAATAGGAGCTTTCATCATTTACATTCGCCGAAAAGCGCACTCCCTCTTCAAAGTCTGTTATCTTTTCAATATTGCTAAGGTCTACAGAGGTATTTGCAGTGCTTTTGTTGTTTGAAACGATATTGTTGTTTTCGTCGACAATGATGAAATAGCCCGTTTTGCCTATATGTCGGTTGCGTGTGGATGCTACTATTTCCGAGGAAATATCTCCCTGAAACTTATCCGCGTCGTAGCCTATCTGTATAAAGCCGCCCATAGGAAGGGATACTCCGGCATATTTTCTGTAAACCTCCTGATCGTAGGAGGTGGGCTGATAATCTTGAACGTACTCTGTCTTGTCGTTGAGCAAAACGAGAAATTCACCCGACTGCTCTCCTCTTGACATATCGTATCCCACAAAAACGGGATTTGTGCTTTGCGTGATAACACCGTCTGAATCTATCACGTTTATTTCGGCAATGCCGTATTTTTGAGCAAGCATAGCAATGTCAATAGTTGAAGAGTATTCGTTCGCAACGGTGTGAGTAAGAGCAAGGATATTGTCGTCTGATACGTCGGTTATATCTGCATTGACGTCGGTAAGAGCCTGAAAAAGGAGACTGTCAATATCGTTGTGAGAAATATTTATTTGCAGTATTAAAGTAAAAGCGCTCGTTATGATGAAGGCTATAACGACGCATATGAGAAGCCGCCTTTGAAATATGGCGGTTATTTGCATTTTTCTTTCGGTATCTATTATTTTTTCTTTGCTTATAAGCTTAACGGCAAGTACGCTGAGCATGACGGAAATGCTGTTAATCAATATCATCGGCAAAGCGCATTTGGTCACGAATGAAAAAGCCGTCTGAATGTCGTTCATATTTGTGATGAATATCATCAGCATATGAAGCACTTCCGTAAAAAAGCCTATCCAGAGGGCTGCAAGAAAAGGAGGCTTTTTGTTGTCAAACATGTGCTTTCTCAAAGAAGCCGCTATGATACCTGCAAGAAACGTCGATATCGTACAGGCAAGAGCCGTATATGCTCCCGCTCCCCAGCCAACGGCAAACCAGCGTTCAACGGCGCCTATTACACCGGCTATGATAGCCGCAGGCGCACCGAAAATAAGCCCCGCCGTAAGCACGGAGGCGTCGCGTACATTCAGCGTAGCTCCGCCTATGTCAACTCCGAATTCGGTGGCAATAACGGCAAGAAGTCCGAATACTATGCCGTATATAAGCTGCTTGGTTCTATATTTAAGCTTGCCGAAGGCGGTTTTTTTGTCGATAATATACAATATGACAGCGGCAAACACAGGACAGAGCGCCGCTAAAGAAAGCCGGACATACAGACTCATTTTATATTGCCTCCCCTTAAGCCCTTACGAAGCATATCGTTCGGTTGAAAATTTCCTTTTCGCAAACGCCAAGGGCTTTGTGCGTATTTATTCTATTGTGAGTATGTCGCAAAAGCCCGTCACTTCAAATACCTCGCGCACAGTTTCGTTGATATGACGGATTATCAGCTTGCCCTTTTTGTTCATAGTTTTCTGAGCGCTTAGTAATACCCTAAGTCCCGCCGATGAAATGTATTCAACGTCCTTAAAGTCAAGCTCGATTCCAGTTGCGTTTGAATAGCAAGGCTCAAGCGCGGCTTCAAGCTGTCCTGCCGTCGTCGTGTCAAGACGACCCGTAAGCTTCAGAGTGTACTGTGTGTTGTTTTGTGTTGTGTCGATATTCAAGATGTTTTGCCCTCCGTCATTTTTGTCTTTGTTAAGCTTTAATATTTATTAAGAAAGCTTGGTTTTTTTTAAAGATGTTTTCACGAAATCAATATGATACTTTATCAATATCATAAAAATATTCAAAATAATTATACACATAAACGACACGTTTTTCAAGCATTTTACAAATTTGCATTATTCCTTCAACGTCGATTTTCATTATGCTTTATAATGCTTAATCCTCCCATATTATCAGGTGATTGTACTGAGCCTGCTTTTGAAGGGTATAAAACTCTTTTTCGTATTTCACATTTGGCGCTATTGTCATAACCACTGCATAGCCCTCTTGAACGAGCAGCTTGTTTACCATTGTCTTTTTGTCGAATAGATAAACGTAAGCGAGAGTTCTGTTGTATTTATCCGTCGTTGTTACGTCATATTCCAGATAAACGCTTTTATTTGTCAAAAGCTCTTTTGTATAGTCGGAGGCTATAATACCCAGAGGCGTATTTTTGCTTTCGTCCGGATTTACGCTTTCGGGCGTATCTATGCCTATCATTCTCACGGTTACGCTTTGGTTATCTATTTTTAATGTGATAGTGTCGCCGTCAACGACATGCTCCACTTTATACGGGCCGTACAAAACCTTGTCCTCTTTACTTATTAAAGAGCATGACGATAAACACATCACTGTAAGTATTAATAATACTGCTGCCTTATTTTGTTTTTTCATTTTATGTAAGTAATTTCCTTGTTCTTCATTATACAGCGAATGTTCATTGTTTCGTACGCCTGTTTATATAACGCTAACGGATTAAAAAGTAAAAAAAGCACAAAAAAGTATTGACTGTAAATTGAATGCAGGTATAATGTTGGTATACAAACTGTTTGTATGCGAACAATATTATTTTTAAGAGGCAATTTACTTATGATGGACGACACGCTTCACTATTCTCTTATGATTACAAACAGCAAGATATTGAAGGAAATATTAAGAAGAGCTGCGCAGTTAGGTCTTTCCCCGGGTCAGCCGAAGGTTTTGGAATACCTAAACGAACACGACGGCTGCTCATGCATTGATATATCCAGAGGCTATGAAATAGACAAGTCCACAGTCACGGGCATACTTTACCGTATGGAGCAAAAAGGGCTTATAAGAAGCGCTTGTGACCCGCACGATAAAAGAAAAACGCTTATATTTACCACCGAAAAGGGCAAGGAAGCTTATCAACTGATGAAACTTGTCTTTGAGGAGACTGACGAAGCAAGCATGAAGGGCATATCGCAAAAGGAAAGGGAAATATTTTTAAGTATTTTAAGTAAAATAAAGCAAAACGCGTCCTTTTAGCTTGTATTGTAAAAAAAGAGCGCTTTATAATTATCGGTATCAATTTTTTCTGCATTGTTGATATATATATAGGCAGTTAGGTGAAGCTGCCGAACCTGACGAAAAAACGACCTGCTTTGTAACAAAAGCAAGTCGTTTTTCGTTTGTTTGTTTATTTATTTGTCACATTTAAATTATGTCGCAGAAGGTTTCTATTGCAGTCTTTGCCTGCTCAAAGCTTGTCATCTGCTGGTCTATTTCTATCTGTACGCACTTTATACCCTCTTTGTCGAAAAGCTTTTTCATCGGTACATAGTCGAATTCCTCGGGATCGCAGAATTTGGTCAGTATGTATACAACACCGTCTGCTTTTGTTTGCTTTACCATATCCGCCACAATTCTTGCTCTTAATTTTTTCGGGTCATAAAGTATCGAGCTTCCCTCTATATCGCAAAGCTGCTTTGCAAGACCGTAAACAGGGTCTTTTTCAACAGGCACGTCATAAGCGTATTGACCGGATTCGAAGGCGACGTTGTCTGCTGATATTGCTATATTGTTTTGCTCGAATATATCCAGAAGCTCAGGAAGGTCTGCTATTATACCTGTCGTTACGACCTTCTTACCCTTCCACTCTGTTATAGGAGCTTTTTTAAGCTCTTCGTTTAATTCCTTTACCAAAGCGCTGTGCTCGTCCTTTTTCATAAAGTATGCGCTCTTGAAAACAGTATTTCTTGCCTTTACGCTTAACTTATCAGGGTGCTTTTGTACAAGCTGTGCAAATTCACGCATTACAAGTCTGTGTTCGTTATATACCTTAACGGCGTTTGCTATAGCATCATCGCTTATCGGCTTACCGCTTATGTTCTCGAGCTTTTTTTGTATGATCCTGTACTGTGAGCGTGTGAAATCTATTCCTGCTTCAAGCTTTCTGTTCTGAGCCTGTGCCACGCATATAACAGGGATATCGGGCACCGCGCACTGCCAGTTCGGCTCCATGCTTTTCATAGAATCGCATATAATAGGTATCATGATAGCGCTTATACCCTTGTATTCGCCCTTCATGCCAAGCTCAAGCGTCGTTTGGAGTATAGAGCATATAAATGCGGGGAAGTAGTATTTCGCCTTTGATACCTCGCCCTGCGTTCCCCATATTCCCATAGGCACCATATCAGCGGCATATACCAATTCCTCCGGACAGTATACGGGCATACAGCCGATAATTTTTTTGCCTTCGGCAAGGTATTTGTCCATCTGAGCCTTTGGGTTAGAGGATATTTTATCAAGCTGAGAAATTATACTTTTGATGTCGCTCATTATCTTGCCTCCTTCGCTTTGTTCTGCTGCATTATTTCCACAAGTCCGTCGACTCTCGTTTCAAACTGAGCTTCCGAGAAGTTTCTAGGATCCGCCTGGTCGCCGTCGAAGGTCATTGTCGGTATGTTAAGCTCTTTTTTGAGTCGTCTTTCAAGCTCGTATGTCTTTCCGCTCCAGTTTTTGCAGCTTCTGTTGACGTGTATGACAGCGCCGTCTATTTTGTGGTTTCTGCCTTCGTTTACGCGCATTTCGACCTCACGATCAAGGCAGTTGGAGTTTGGTACATAAGAATACGCAGCCATAAGCTCATTGACGTTTGAGTAAAGAAAAGAGAATGCGGGGCCGTAGACAAGTGCGGTTACATTTATTCCTCTGTCTCTTAAGGTTACGAAATTATGCTTTAGGTTGCCCCAGCAGGCAATGCCCTCAAACAGCACTCTGTATTTTTCTTCGCCCTTAAATGTCGACTTGCCCTCTTTTGCAAGTGCGTCAAATTCGTCGGCAAGCGCTTCAAAAGCCTCTGCCGCTTCTACGGTGCCTCTTGCCACGCAGGCTATCGCCATGTGGTTGAAGATATCAAAGCCCGAATACGGCGAGGGGGTATACCTTGCGTAATCGACGGCTCTGAGCCATGCCTTGCTGCTTCTCTGGGATATATCCATAACTTCCTTAAACTTTTTATCGTCCCACTTCTTGCCCGTTATTTCCTCAAGCTGTTTTATGCAGTCGTCAAACTGGGCGCGTATGTATTTTACTCTGTCGTCGTCACACTCGTATTCGTCAAGGTGAGGTATGTCTATCATTATAAGAGGTATATCAAGCTCTACAGCCAGATTCTCATACCATTTGATCATGCAGTTGCAAATATTGTTGCAGCAAAGAAGGAAGTCCGGCATCGGTATGTTTTCCTCCGGAATCTCCTTTTGCTCGGTATATGCAAAGTTGATACGCGCGTATGAACACAAATCCGGCGAGTATCCCATACCCTCGGCATATTCGCACATTCTGACTCCGCCGCCCCTTGCGGCTATGGCAGCGCCCTGATTTTCGGGAAAAGCTACCTTAATATCCATTGTCGTGGGAATTTCCTGCGGGAAGTTGGAGGCTATCCAGCCTATCTTTTCACCGCGGTTTTTTGCGTCCCATACATCCTGCCCGACCTTTGCCTGAAGCTCACGAAGCATTATTTTGGCGGGTTTTTTCTCTTGCTCTTGCTGTGTCATTTCGCTCATAAAACTTCTCCTTTTATAAATTTTCGCCTGCCGTTATTGCGGCGCCCAAAGCTCCCGCAAGCTGTGCAAGCGGATGCGTTACTATTTTTGTGTTCAGTTCATCCTCAAGGGCTTTAAGCACTCCCTTGTTGTAAGCGACTCCTCCCGTCATGGCAATAGGCTCTATTACGCCGATCCTTTTGACGAGTCCTGCCGTGCGGCTGGCAACAGAGCGGTTTATCCCAGCGATAAGATCACACAGCGGTACATTCTTGGAAAGCTGACTTATTACCTCCGACTCCGCAAATACCGTGCAGGTGGAGCTGATAGACGCCGGAGAGGTGCTCTTTAAGCCTATTTCTCCCATATCAGATATTTCGACCTCCAATACGCGAGCCATAACGTCAAGGAACCGTCCCGTTCCCGCAGCGCACTTGTCGTTCATAACAAAGCTTTCCAGAGTGCCGTTTTTACTTATCTTGAGAGCCTTGGCGTCCTGACCGCCTATATCTATGACTGTCCTGACGTTTTCAAACAGGTACGAAGCACCCTTGGCGTGTGCGCTTAATTCGCTTATCGCCGAATTCGCAAATTCTATGGTGTTTCTTCCGTAGCCGGTCGCTACGATGTATTTTATATCCTCAGGCGAAAGATTGCTGTTTTCATAAGCGGCTTCAACTGTTCTTTTAGGCCCGCTCGTTCCTGTGCCTACGGGTACGACGTTGTAGGTTATCAGTTCGTTCTTTTCGTTGAGTATGACGCATTTTGATGTGCTCGAGCCCACGTCTATACCCATAACATAGTTTTGCGGCATTTTGTCTCCCAAATGTATGATATTATATGTATTTCGTAAAAATATGCCTATTATGCAATATTACCAATAATATAACACTATCTATCAAATTATTCAAGATATTATTGAATAAATGTCCTTTGATAAAGAGTTATTGTGTAAATTGCAACGTTGGGTTATGCATAATGAATAAATAATGAAGTGTGCTTTATTAATTTATCACTCTACTTGACTAAATCGTTAAATTATGCTATATTACTTAATTGTTACTTACCAAAGCGAACCGCACTTTAAAAAACGCTGCTTGGTGTGGTATACTCTTAAAAAATACAAAACTGTTTAAATAAAAGAAGGAAAAATATGGATATTGACAGACTTTCACCGCAGGAAAGAATCCCGCTGATCTACTCTCAGCTTTTTGAGCGATACGGCTACAGAAAATACCGTATGGCAAAGTTTGAGGCGTACGATATGTATATGGAGAACAAGAGCTTTCTTGTAAGCGAGGGGATAATCACCTTTACGGACGCTGACGGACGCCTTATGGCGCTTAAGCCGGATGTAACTCTCAGTATAGTAAAGAACACTATGGCTGACACCGTTATCAGAAAGCTATATTATAACGAAAGTGTGTTTCGCACAGAACCGGGCAGCACTCAGTATAAAGAGATACGCCAAATGGGAGTTGAATTTATCGGCGGTGAGGATGTCTATTCCGAAACAGAGATACTCCTTCTTGCCATGAAGACGCTTGAAGCCTCACAAAAGGGATATATTCTTCGCGTAGGTCATACAGGTCTGTTAAACGCTCTTACAGAGGGAGTATTTACTGATGCTGATGCAGGGCTTCTTGAGAAGCTCTATACATACATACGCTTAAAAAACGTCGATATGCTAAGAGAGCTTCTTGATGAAATTAGCTGTGAAAAGGAATATATATCGCTCTTGTGTGATGTGTGCTGCTCTTCATTTCCGTTTTCAATGTGCAAGGAAAGACTTAAAAAGTACTGCGTGAACGACTCTGCGAAGCGCTGCTTTGAGCGGATAGTGAAGCTATCTGTTTCGTTAGCTGGCAGCGGGTATGAAGATAAGATTTATTTTGATTTTTCCGTAACGGGCGATATGGACTACTACAACGGTCTGATATTTTCGGGCTATATAGAGTCCTCCCCGTATGAGGTCTTGTCGGGAGGAAGATACGACAACCTCATGCGCCGCTTCGGCAAGAAACAGCCGTCACTGGGCTTTGCCACGTACCTTGACCGGATAGAAGAGGTCATAAAGCAACCGGAGGAGTACGATACCGACGCACTTTTGATTTATGGCGATGCTGACGCTTTAACGGTGCGTTATGCTACAGAAGAGCTGTTAAAAAAGGAACAGCGCGTATTTGCTTACAAGTGTGAGCCAAAAGACATTAAAGCAAAGCGCACATACAGGCTTATTCCCGACGAACCCAAGGAGGTGGTGTAG
This sequence comes from uncultured Lachnospiraceae bacterium, assembly GCA_964618075.1. GTDB lineage: Bacteria > Bacillota > Clostridia > Eubacteriales > Anaerofustaceae > CAYTMY01. The sequence goes on along the minus strand of CAZTZO010000004.1, from coordinate 55,438 downwards.
ATGCTGACAGTTGCGCTGCCAAAGGGCAGAATGGGAGAGAAGCTCACGCGTATTTTCCAAAAAGCGGGCTACGATACTAAGGCGCTTAATGATCCCGGCAGAAGGCTCGTCATAGAATCCGAAATAGATAATATGCGCTACATACTCGTCAAGCCGACAGACGTAAGCGTATATGTGCAGAGAGGAGCTGCCGATATAGGCGTGGCGGGAAAGGACGTGCTGGAGGAAAAAAGTGCCGACGTGTACGAGCTGTGCGACTTGAAGACAGGCGTGTGCGATATGTGCATTGCGGCAAAAAAGGGTTTTCGGGAGGATATCACAAGACCTCTTAAGGTCGCAACGAAATACCCGAACACCGCCAAGCGATATTTTGCTTCGTTTGACAGGGAAATAGACATAATATATCTTTCGGGCAGTATAGAGCTTGCTCCGATACTTAATCTGAGTGACGTGATAGTCGATATAGTCGAAACAGGCTCGACTCTTCGTGAAAACGGTCTTTATGTACTAAGCGTAATTTCGCATTCAAGCGCAAGGCTTATAGCGAACAAGGCGAGCTTTGCCTTTATGTACGACGAGATCACACAAATCAAAAAAAGGATGATGGCAGTGCTGTGATAAAAATATATGATTTAAAAGATATGACGACTGATGAAATAATGAAGCGCACAGACAGCTCTTATTATGATGATATTGAAAAGAGCGTCGGCGGGATAATAAGCGATGTACGTTTTCGCGGAGATGAAGCCTTAAGAGAGTACAGCGAAAAATTCGACAAGGTTAAAATAAAGGATTTTGAGGTGAGTCGCGACGAAATCAATGCGGCTATCAAGTCGACCGATGATAAGCTTCTTGACGTTATGAAAAGAAGCGCCGAGAACATCAGAGCGTTTCACATGATGCAAAAGAAGGACAGCTTTGAAATAAGAAAAGACGACGGAATAATACTCGGTCAGAAATGCCTTGCCATGAATCGTGTAGGCGTATATGTTCCGGGGGGTACTGCAAGCTATCCTTCAAGCGTGCTGATGAATATTATCCCTGCAAAAATTGCGGGAGTAAAAGAGATAGTTATGGTCACCCCTCCTAAAAAAGACGCCACCATACCCGAGAATATACTCTCGGCAGCGGCAATAGCGGGAGCCGACAAGATATATAAGTTAGGCGGCGCTCAGGCGATAGCCGCTTTGGCTTATTCGACAAAAAGCATACCTCAGGTAGATAAAATAGTCGGGCCGGGAAACGCTTATGTAGCGTGCGCCAAACGACTTGTGTACGGCACTGTGGATATAGATATGATAGCAGGGCCAAGCGAGATACTTATCATCGCGGACGAAACCGCAGACAGTGAACACGTCGCAAGTGACATGCTTTCTCAGGCGGAGCACGACGTGAACGCAAGTGCGATACTTATATGCTTAACAAAAAAGTTTGCTCAAAGCGTACAAAAAGAGCTTGAAAGGCAGCTAAAAACTCTTAACAGAGAGAAAATAGCGAGAGCCTCTATAGAAAATAACGGTAAAATTATAATAGCAGGCGATATTAAAGAAGCCATAGACGTTTCCAACGAAATAGCCCCCGAGCATCTTGAGCTTTCCGTTGAAAATGCCTTCGACATATTAGACTCTGTAACAAACGCAGGCAGCATATTTGTAGGCAAAAACGTGCCCGAGGCCTTGGGAGACTACTACGCAGGAGCTAACCACACTCTTCCGACAAGCGGTACGGCGAGATTCTCAAGTCCGCTATCGGTATATGACTTCTTAAAGCGCTCCTCATATATTTACTACCCGAAGGACGCTCTTAGGAATGTAGCGCAGGATATAGAATATTTTGCTATGGCAGAGGGGCTTGAAGGACACGCTAAAAGCATTGCTTCACGCTTCAGAGGTGAAAAATGAGCAGATTTTTAAGAAGCTATCTAAAATTACTTACTCCGTACACTCCGGGCGAGCAGCCTTTGGATATTGAAAATATGATCAAGCTCAACACCAACGAGAACCCTTTTAAGCCCTCTGCCAAGGTGTTGAAAGCCATAAACGGCGAGGAGGCGGAAAAGCTCAGACTCTATTCAGACCCCGATACTTCGCTTCTTACAAAAAAGCTGGCAGAAATATACGGTGTAAAAAGTGAAAACGTGTTTACCGGCAACGGCAGTGACGAGGTGCTTGCTCTTTCCTTTTACGCCTTTGCGGAAAACGGAGTGGCGTTTGCGGATTTGTGCTACGGCTTTTATCCCGTTTTTTGCGAGCTGTTCAACATTAAATACATCACTGTGCCGCTTAAATGTGATTTTACACAGGCGCCCGAGGACTACACAGATATTAAAAAAACCTTGTTTATATGCAATCCCAACGCACCGACAGGGCTTGCAATGGATATATCTTCAATAAAAGAAATATTGAATCAGGACAAAGACAGGCTTGTCGTTGTGGACGAGGCGTATGTGGATTTCGGAGCAGAAAGCGCCGTAAGCCTTATTGATGAGTATGACAATCTTCTCGTCGTTCAAACCTTCTCAAAGTCACGCTCGCTTGCCGGAGGAAGGATAGGCTTTGCTATCGGTTGTAAGGACATAATTGCGGACTTAAATAAAATAAAGTTCTCCTTCAACCCCTACAGCATAAACAGGATAAGCTGCGTTGCGGGAGTGTGCGCTCTTGAGGACGTGGATTATATGAAAAGCTGCACTGATAAAATCATCAAAACCAGAACAAGGCTGACCGATATGTTAAGAAGTATGGGCTTTAACGTGCCGACGAGCAGCGCGAATTTCGTTTTGGCGGGCGACAGAAGCGGATTAACGGGAAAAGACATATACGAAAAGCTTAAATCAAGAGGTATACTTGTAAGGTATTTCGATACAGACAGGATAAAAAACTATGTAAGGATCACCGTCGGTACCGATGAACAGACCGATAAGCTTATCGAAGAATTAAAGGATATAATACTTCGGGAGGGTATATGAGAAGCGCAAGTATCACACGAAAAACAAAGGAAACGGACATATCGTTAGCTCTTAATATCGAGGCAAGCGGCAAGGCGGATATAAAAACAGACTGTGGATTTTTTAAGCATATGCTTGAATTGTTCGCTTCGCACGGAAGATTCGACATTAAAATGGATATAAAGGGCGATAGCTTCGTGGATTATCACCACAGCGTAGAGGATTCCGGTATAGTTCTGGGAGAAGCCTTTTTAAAAGCCTTGGGGGATAAAAAGGGCATAGCGCGCTACGGCTGGATAATACTTGCCATGGACGAGGCCTTGATAATGGTGTCCATTGACATAAGCGGAAGGGCATATACAAGAATCGAAGTCGATATACCAAACGAAAAGGTGGGAGATTTTGATACGGAGCTTGTCAGCGAGTTCTTTTACGCCTTTTGCAGGGCAAGCGGTACAACTTTGCATATCCAGCAGCTTTCGGGTGAAAATTCACATCATATAATAGAGGGAATATTCAAGGCGTTCGCAAGAGCTTTAAGACAGGCTGTGGCGCTTGATAAAGCCTACGAGGGCGAAATACCTTCAACGAAGGGAGCTATTTAGATGATAGCTATCGTTAATTATGGGCTGGGGAACCTTTTTTCTCTTTCAAGCTCACTGAATTTTATGAATATAGACAATATCATAACTAATGACGCACTTGTTATAAAAAATGCCGACGGAGTTATACTTCCCGGGGTGGGAGCCTTTGGAGACGCCATGGATAAGCTTGATGAGCTGTCCTTAAGGGGGACTCTTGATGATGTGGTAGAAAAGAAAACTCCGCTGTTGGGGATATGCCTCGGTATGCAGCTTTTGTTTGAGGACAGCTGTGAATACGGCATTCACAAGGGTTTGGGGTACATAAAGGGCAGCGTTGTGTCCATGAAGGAGGCTTTTGAAGAAAAAAACATTTCCCAAAAGGTTCCTCAAATAGGCTGGAATGCGCTTGAGAAAAAAAAGGAATGTCCGATACTCAAATATACGATGTCGAAAGAGCACATGTATTTTGTGCATTCCTATTACGTGGAGGCGTCCAACCCTTCTGTTGCAGCCTTTTGCGACTACGGGGTAAAAATTGCGGGGACGGTTTTTGAAAACAATGTTTTCGCATGTCAGTTTCATCCTGAAAAAAGCGGAGAAAAAGGGCTTAAAATACTCAAGGCCTTCTATGAATTGTGCTCTTAAAATCAATGATTTTTTAAGCATAAATATAAAAAAATACAAAAGGAATACGCTCATGCACATTTATCCCGCGATAGACATAAAGGACAATAAGGCGGTACGCCTCTATAAGGGGGATTTCGACAAAATAAGCGTTTACGAAAACGACCCCAAAACGGCAGCGGAGCGTTTTTATAGTGAGGGGGCAAGCAAGCTTCATATTGTCGATTTGGACGGCGCTCTTTCGGGCAAAGCTCCCGCTTTTGAAACGATTGGTAGGATAGCGCAAAATAAAGAGATATTTATAGAGCTCGGCGGCGGCATTCGCACCCAAAAGCGTATAGAAGAATATTTTTCTCTTGGTGTAAACAGAGTAATACTGGGAACGTCCGCCGTAAATGACAGAGATTTTTTAGTATCAATGATAAGAAAATTCTCTGATAGGATAGCAGTCGGAGTCGATACGCTCAACGGTTACGCTGCGCTGGAGGGCTGGAAAAACATCTCAAAAACCAAAGGAGAGGATTTTTTAAAGGAATTAAGGGATATTGGGGTACAAAACGTCATATATACAGATATATCGCGTGACGGCACCCTGCAGGGCACAAACCTTGCTCTTTATGAAAGGCTTTCAAATATTAAAGGGATAAATATAATCGCCTCAGGCGGTATAAGCACGATAGACGAAATAACAAGACTGAAGGAAATAGGCATCTACGGCGCTGTGCTGGGAAAAGCGCTTTACACGGGTGCAATAGATTTAAAACAGGCATTAAAGGCGGCGGGCGATGATAACTAAAAGGATAATACCCTGTCTTGACATAGCAGACGGCAGAGTTGTAAAGGGCAAAAACTTCAAGGGCATAAGGGACGTAAGCGATCCGGTGGAGCTGGCAAAGTACTATAACGACAGTTTAGCGGACGAGCTTGTGTTTTACGATATTACAGCCTCATACGAAAAACGCCCTCTGTTTACGGACGTACTCAAGCGTGTGGCTTCGTGCATATTCATTCCTCTTTGCGTGGGCGGCAGCATAAATACGACTGACGATTTCAAGAGGGTTTTGGACTGCGGCGCGGATAAGGTCAGCGTTAATTCGGGAGCGCTTAAGAATCCCTCTTTGATTGACGAGGCGGCCAAGAAATACGGCGACCAGTGCGTGGTTTTGTCTATGGACGTCGCCAGAGTAGGAAATGATATGCACGTTTTTGCCAAGGGCGCCAGAGAGGATACGGGAATAAACGCGGTAAAGTGGGCAAGGGAAGCCGTGGAGCGCGGAGCCGGAGAGATAGTCGTTAATTCCATAGATACAGATGGAGTGAAAAACGGCTTTGATCTTGAAATGCTTTATACTATCACCTCACAAGTGGACGTGCCTGTCATAGCCTCAGGAGGCGCAGGTAAAATGGAGGACTTCAAGGAGCTTTTCAAGCTTGACGGAGTGGACGCAGGGCTTGCCGCGAGTATTTTTCACTACAAGGAAGTCATTATAAGCGAGCTGAAGGCATATTTAAAAGCCGAAGGCATAAATATGCGCACAATATAAAATGAAGGAAGAAAACAATATGGTATTTTCAACAGACGGGCTTAAATTCGACGAAAAGGGCTTGATACCCGTAATAGTACAGGATTTTTATACGAAAAAGGTGCTAATGCTGGCGTATATGAACGAAGAAAGCCTGAAAATAAGCCTTGATGAAAAGCGCACCTGTTTTTATTCGCGCTCACGAAAGGAGCTTTGGAGAAAGGGAGAAACCAGCGGAAACGTGCAGCATTTGGTAAGCTTAAAGGCAGACTGCGACGCTGATTGCCTGTTGGCGGAGGTCATAAAGGACGGCCCTGCCTGTCATACCGGTAATGAAAGCTGTTTTTTTAACGATATATATTCAGACGAAACAGCCTCAGAAAGTACTTTTAGTTTGGAGGAGCTGTATAAAATCATAAGCAAAAGATATGATGAGCGCCCACAAGACAGCTACACGACGTATCTGTTTGACAAGGGCAAGGAGAAGATAAGTAAAAAGCTTGCAGAGGAAGCCAGCGAGGTCGTAATTGCGGATATAAAGGGAGACAAAAAAGAAACTGTCTATGAGCTTGCGGACTTGTGCTATCATGCTCTGGTACTCATGAAGGACGCCGGAATTGAGCTGAAGGATGTAAAAAAAGAGCTTTCCTCTCGCCACAACGAGCAGGACAAAAAGTACGAGAGAAGCAGTGATATAAAGAAAAAAAAGAATTGAATACAGGGCTGATATACGATTTGACATAAGGTCATATTGAGTGGTAATATGGGTTATAAAGAATAATTTAAGCTATATTAGCTGCTTTGCGACAAATTAAGGAGAGAATTATGAAAAAACTTACCAAAATATTTTGCGCACTCTTTGTAATGATCATGCTTGTCTCAGTAAGCTCTTGCTCAAAGAACCCTTATAAGGGTATGAAGCCGGAGGAAATCCTTTACACTGTGGGAACGTGGGAAAGGCAGTATTCGCCTTCCATAAGCATGAGCTTTAACAAGGACGGCACGGGCACGCAGACAAATAACGGCTTTGACTACGAGTATTATTGGAATCTTGACGATGATGAGCTTGATGTTGAGGTAATAGGCTTTTGGACGGTCGAATACGAGTTTTCCATGAAGGATATAACCTTTATTATAACGAATAAGGAAAACAATACCACCGCTACATTTATACCCAAGGGATCGCAGGCGTCGACTCTTCCCGACAACGGAACCAATCCGAGTGAGCTTGAGGGTACATGGAATTGTCAGGGATCATATTCTTATGTGTTTAATTCCGATAAAACCGCATATACCTATGACCCGAATGACCCTTCCAAAACGCATGTGACCGACTTAAAGTGGACGTATGTCAAGAGCGACGATATACTCTACACCTACAACGCCGACAGTGATTTTTTAAGATATCTGCGCTACAAGATAAACGGAAAAGAAATGACTCTTACGTTCTTATCGAGCTCAAAGGATTATAAGTATACGAAAGAGTAGATATTAAAACGACCGTTAAAAAATTAAATCACAATATGACAGCGAATAGTATTGATAATAAATAAGAAAAGCTCCGATCCAATGTTGAAGTGGACCGAAGCTTTTCTTACTTTATATAACTATATCATTACGATTATGCAGACATATACGTAAAGAACATAAGTCCGAGAACAGTGGCGCTTGCCATTGCGCTCGCCCATGTATTACCAGTACTCTTATAAACGTGTCTTGAAAGCAGACTTGCGAATATAAGCATAACAGGCGTCGTTATAGAGACCATTCCTGCCATTACACCGTATCCGTCGGGAACAGAGTATGCTCCGTTAAGTCCTGAAGTGTAAAACACTATACAGAATATGATCAATCCCAAGGTCGTCGTGAGCCCGTTGATAAGTGCGCTAGCCCAGTCCGGTAGCTCCTTGAATCTGAAGGAAGCGTTTGATATCGCCATGGGGATAAAGAACACCACAAACCACGGCAGATATTTTGTGGCAAAGGTGAACAGGTGAGCGATACTGTCGGGATAAATAGCCAGCTCCCAAACTCTGTATGAGGACTGGAAGCAATAGAACGCGATGCAAATCGGAAGCATAAAGAATAGCGCGACTACTATACCGAACAGACAGGACTTGAAGAATTCTCCGAGACCGCTTATTTTTCCCAACTCATACGGGTTTGCAACCGTGATTTCATCCTTTCTGTGAATGAAGCGCTTTATTGCATATGTAATAAAGGTTATCGCAATGCCTATTACCGTAAGCACGAGGAAGTAATAAACAAACGGATTGACGGGACTGTAGGTATATGTGCTGTCAAAGACTGAGGTATAGCCGTAAACGTACAGCTTTGCGAACAGGAAATAATTGAACAGTGTGTAGAAAATAAGGATAAGCAACGCAGGAAGCCAGTTTTCAGCTTTCTTTATGGACGGAAGATCCTCCTGTGCGACGATTTTTTTCTTCAGAGAAGCAAATAGCTTTGTCTGAGACAGTATGCTTACGAGCGGGAACAAGAATGCAAGCAGAGCAAAGAAGCCCAATATTTCAAAGGCGCTGTTCCAAGCATAAATGTGATTTGATACCGATATATACTACGCACCGTCGGGTCTGCCCAGAGCGGCATAATATGTTGTGAGTGCGTCGCTTACACTTTTTGACGACCATGCGCCCCAGTTATGTATCTGAGCGGGATTGTACAGGGCTATGCCGTTGTCCTTTGCGATAGCGGCTCCCTGAACAACGTCAGGATCGTATATCGTTGTGCTTCCGTCGGAGGATATCCATTCTCCTTCGGTAAATTCGGTTTGCGTGCTTTCGGAATACCACAATTTAACGGTGCTTTGCGCCAGAATACTATCTGTCAGGAAATAATATGTGTTATCCGGAGGGAGGATATCCCATTCGTCAGACTTTGCCGCTGAATCACCGAGAAAGAGGTTTTCGCATCCGGTCTGTAGGTAACGCACATAACCGACGCTGTTATTTAAGAACCATGCTTTAATAGGCGGATTGTTAGTTTCTGCCTCAAGAGTAATAACTCTTGCGGCCTCTCTGTTTCCGTTTGAGTGACCATATAAGCCGATTTTCGTTTCGTCTACATAAGGAAGACTCATGGCATATTCGGTTATAGCCGCACAGCCGAAATTGCCGCCGGATGCGTTGGCGTCAGACTGACCCATACCTGCAAGGTCCGGGCATATGACAACGAAGCCTCTGCGAGCAAGCTCTATGGCATAGGAATATGTCTTTTCCTTCGTGTTCCAGCCTCCGTGGAAAAGGCATACTGCGGGAGCAGGCGTTTCGCTGGTCGCATTTTTGGGAACGAACTGGATAAAAGCCATGTTCGAATATCCGTCAGCATAAAACGTCGTTTCAATCTGTTTGTCTGCCTCCTTGTTGTTTTCTTCGATCATTTCGCTCAGTTTTTCAAGGCTTACATTGTAGTAATGTACGTCGACTGAGAAAAACTGATTGTGGACAAGGTATTGCCCGATTGAACTGATCAACATCAAAGCAATTGTAACGATTAGTGCAATTTTGGTACTCTTTTTAAGTTGCATTTCACAACCCTCCAATCAATTTTTATACCTTTGTTATAGGCTGGTTATTTAAAAATGTCCAATACCGAATAAACACACATAGTATAACTTTTATGCATACATTGATAAGTATAAATAAAATGCATATATCATAAAAATGGCTTAGAACCAGGATATTTGATGATAAGTATAAACAATAAATTTTTAAACGGATAAATTTAATTGCTTAACAGTTAATGATATGAGTCTTTTCCTTGCCCCCATAAGCCGTAACTTTTTCGACCAAAAATGAAATATATTATATTTTAAATATTAAATAATACTCGTTGCATCTATAATACCTGTATGATAAAATCAATTTAACAGAATCATATATAATAAGGCGTATTGAATTGTAATTGTTTTAATGAAATATATTTAATTATTAAAATATAGAGTATAAATAAATAACAGAAAAGAGAAGAGAAGATGAGTGAATTTATTGAAGTGAATGACAGTGTTCCCGTTGTCGGGCAAACCGATGTGCTTGTAATAGGCGGCGGTATTGCAGGCGTAAGTGCGGCGCTTGCTTCTAAAAGAAAGGGTATGAAGGTTACTCTCATTGAAAAGGGAGTCGCTCTCGGAGGACTTGCAACTCTCGGACATGTTTGCATATACCTCGGACTTTGTGACGGAGCAGGCAACAGGATATACGCAGGCTTAGCTGAGGAGCTTTTGCATTTATCCATAAAATACGGCTACAACAACCTTCCGAGCGAATGGAAAAGGGGAGTAAAGCATGTTGATAACCCGACAGGACGTTACCGCACGCACTTTAATATTCCCGCCTTTATCCTTGCTCTTGATGAAATAATGCAGCAGGAGGGGATAGACGTGGTGTTCGACTCGGTGTTTTCATCTCCTATAATGGAGGGTAAGGAGTGTAAGGGCGCAGTTATCGAAAATAAATCAGGCAGAAGCGCCTATATGGCTAAGGTTATAGTTGACGCTACGGGGGACGCAGACGTGTTTTACCGTGCAGGCGCACAGTGCTTAACTCAGGAAAGTATAGTTTCGCATTGGTGCTACGAGCTTGATTTTGCCACAATGAAGGAGGGGATCGAGCAAAACGATATGCTCAAGGCTATTGGCTTAAGATGGCTGGGCTTACGTCCCGACGCTGACAATTCCGAGGCAACCATACCGACCTTTTCAGGCACAACCTCTGAAGGAGTAAACGGATATATCAAGCTGAGCCGTTCTCTTGCTTTAGATTATTTAAAGAAAAACCAGCGTGGCGACTACGCAATGCTCACTATTCCCTTTGCGCCGCAGTTTCGCACGACAAGAAGGATAAAGGGCTTAAAGGAGTTTGATTTTACGCCGGACAAATTCGTAGAAAGCTCTGTGGGCTGTGTTTGCAACTGTATTAAACCGAATGCTCCGGTTTATGAGTTCCCATACGAGGCGCTTATAGACTGTGAAATAACAAATATCATAGCTGCCGGCAGAATGGTTGCCGCCGCAGGGCAGGGCTGGGAGCTTATGCGTTTTATCCCCGCCTGCGCTCAGACGGGAGAGGCCGCAGGGGTGGCTGCCGCTCTTAGCATAAAAAACAATACGACCTTACAGAACGTAGATATAAGCACCCTGCAAAAACAGCTTGAGGAATGCGGGATCATGGTGCATATGGACGAATGCGTAAAAGGCAACAAGGGAAAGGACAACAAAATCGACCCGAAGAGTTCAACGGAAAGCATGATAAAGGCGGACGCTCTGTCGTACCACTAAAAAATAAACAAAAGTCACTTCTCTTTTTTGGGAAGTGACTTATTTTTTTTGCTGGAAGCTTATATTTATTTTTCCATGAATTTAAGCAGTGCAAATTTTTTCTTTGATTTTTCACCCGTATACGGATGCTCGCGTAAGGACAGATTAAACCTGTTGGAGCCCTTTAATACGGTCTTGGGGTGCGTAAATTCCCTAAAGCCCCATTGAGCGTGGTATGCGCCCATTCCCGAATGTCCCGTTCCGTTAAAGGGCACACCCTTCACCATAAGATGCATGACGACCTCGTTTATACAGCCTCCGCCGAACTGCATACGCTCCATGGTTTTGTTTGCCCACTTAATATCCCTTGTAAAAAGATAAAAGGCAAGACCGTGTTGTCTTACTTCTATTGTTTCTATCAATTCATCAATTTGTTCGTCCTTGTACGTAACTATCGGAAGCAGCGGACTGAAAAGCTCCCTTTGGACGATATCCTCGTTGATATCGACAGGAAATATAATGGTAGGCGCAAACTTCAAGGTTTTCTCGTCTCCGATTCCTCCGAATACGACGCGTGATTGATATTTATTTACGTCTTCAATGCATTTATCATATGCTTTTTTGCCTATAAGCCTCGGATATTCGGGGTTATTGATTGGGTCTGTTGTGATTTGGCGAATAAACTCCTTTTTTAACAGCTCCACAAACTCGCTTGCGACCTCTTTTGCTATTGCCACCTGGTTTATGTTTATGCACACCTGCCCTGAGTTGAGTATCTTAAAGAAGGCTATTTTTCTTGCGGCGTCCTTTAGATCGGCGTCTTTTCGTACTACGCACCAGTTGCCCGTTTCGCCTCCCAGCTCAAGTGCGACGGGAGTCAGGTTTTTAGCGGCTTCGCTCATGACATGCACGGCGACATTCGGGCTGCCCGTATAAAATATTTTATCGAATTTTTCACTAAGGCAGAAATCCGCCACGTCGTGTCCGCCGTCAATGAGCAAAACGTATTCATCAGAAAAGGCGCGTTCGATTATTTTTTTTGTGACCTCGGTACATGCCACAGACTTTGAGGAGGTCTTTATAATGGCAGTGTTTCCTCCGGCTATGGACGCTGCCAAAACGCCCAAAGACAAAAGAAACGGAAAGTTGAAGGGAGAAATGATAAGCGTAACACCGTAGGGCATTTTATAGACCTTTGTCGTTATAGAGGGAAAGCACAAAAGTCCGCTGAAATGCTTTTCGGGTTTCGCCCATTTTTTAAGACCCTTTATCGTTTCGTTTATCTCAAGCACTACGTCGCCGATATCGCAAAGATATGCTTCCATAGGCGTGCGCCCCAAATCAAGAGAAAGCGCATTTTGCATTTCTTCCTCGTAGTAAATGACAGCTTCCTTAAGCTTTTTAAGCTTTTTTATCCTGTAGGAAACATCAAGTGTAGCTCCCGAAGCAAAATATGCCCGTTGTTTTTGTACTGCTTTTGTTATATCTTCCTGTGTATATCCCATAATTATCCGCCCCTATATGCTGTTTGTTGTGTATATATTGTGTATATTATATAATAATATATAATAACAAATAAACAACATTATCAGAGCGAATATTTAAATTAATAGCCTTTTAATTACTGCGTTTGCTTTCCCTTGATCATATCGTCTCTTCGATTCTTAACTTCATTTGGCATAGGCTCTATATCTCCCGAACGCATAAGGGCTCTCTTTGTGAGCATAGGCCCTACAAGCTCGTAAATTAGTATGGCGAAAAGCACGATGTTTCTTATTAACGGGCCGTCGCCTTTAAGCTGGCTTGCCGTTACGCACATGCCCAGTGCTACTCCTGCCTGAGGGAACAGCGCAACGCCGAGGTTTTGCGTGACCTTCTTATCCTGCTTCATCATCAGACAACCGCCATAAGCACCTATGTATTTTCCCAAGGCTCTCACCAGAACGTATATCACGCCTATTGTGACAACGGCTATATCTCCGAATACCGACAGCTCCAGTCCCGCTCCGCTTACCACAAAGAAAAATACGAACAACGGCGCAGTCCATTTGTCGGCTCTCTGCATTAAATCAAAGGAAAGCGGACATGTATTGCAAAACACCGTGCCCAGCATCATACAAACGAGAAGTGAGCTGAAGGAAAACACGACATTTCCCACGCTAAAGCTTATCGAGGATAACGCTACGGTCAAAAGCACAAAACCTATAGTCATTGACATACGGTTCGTATTTGAGAAAAAGCGCTTTTCCAACAGCGTTAATATAACTCCGGCAGCGGCACCCAATCCAAGAGAGAGTATTATCTCGAGCATTGGTTCAACTATAATTGAAACAAAGTCCACAACTCCGCTGTTCATAGCCTTTGCTATTCCAAAGCTTATTGCAAACACAACAAGCCCGACGGCGTCGTCCAAAGCGACTATCGGCAATAGCAGGTCTGTAAGCTCTCCCTTTGCCTTGTATTGGCGTACGACCATAAGCGTCGCCGCCGGAGCAGTCGCTGTTGCTATGGCACCAAGTGTTATTGCCGCGGCAAGCGAAAGCGTTTCGGGCATCATAAAATGTATGATTATAAGTACTATATCAGTGAGAAGCGCAGCGCTAAACGCCTGTAATATTCCTATAACCACAGCCGCCCTTCCCGTTTTTTTAAGCTCCGCAAGCCGAAACTCGTTTCCTATGGAAAAAGCAATAAAGCCGAGAGCCATGTTTGATATCGGTGTAAGCGCATCGACTGCATCTGAAGAGGTAAAGCCAACTCCTGCAATTCCCAATGCTCCCGATAAATACGGGCCGACAAGTACTCCCGTTATAAGATAAGCCGTCACGTCGGGCAGGCGAAGCGGCTTTACAAGTCTTGTCATTACAAGTCCCGCAATTATCGCTACCGCGACAGATAATAATTCCGTCATATAAAAAACTCCAAACCGTTAAATATTGTTAGATACTGCTTTTTAGTATAGTCTTAATTCATCATGAAATAAAGTGTATTTTGAAAGAATATTGAATTTGTTGCTATGCCCTCCTTCAATAAACAAAATTCGATAAGCTGCGGCTGTTCTGTTGTTGGTATTTTTAAGGATACAAATAATAAATGAAATAAAAACGCAAATTTGAAGGGTTTTCTTATTTGCTTATTTGTACAAATATTAAAAACATGTTAGAATTATAAAGTATTTATACAAATGTATTTAATTTTATAACGAATATAAGCACATATTTTGACTCTTAAACCGGCGGAGGTTATGAATGTCGCATAGGATACTTATCGTTGGAGACAATAAAACACAGACCAATACACTTTTGAGAATACTTAACGCTGAGTATGACGTGACTGTAACAAACAGCTCAGAAAAGGCGCTTGAAGCAATAAACGAAAATAAAGAAAAAATAAGCGTCATTCTTATTGATCTGATTTTACCCGTTGTCGACGCTTACAGATTTTTAAGATCAGTATCTGACAATGAGCTCTTAACACAAATACCGATAATTGCCATAACCTCTCTCAGAGATGAAAAAGCCCAGCAGAAGGCGCTGTCTATGGGTGCGAGCTGCTTTATAACAAAGCCCTTCAACAAGACAATTATACTAAATACCATAAAAAGCAGTATGCGCCTTATAAATAATGAAAACACAAGCGATGTAACGAGAAGCGATAACCTGACAGGGCTTTTAAACCGCGAAGGTTTTTTTGAGCTTGCCGGTAAAATGATAAGCGAAAAAGAGGAAAAGCATTATATACTTTCCTGCATTAATATTGACAACTTCAAGGGAATAAATGACCGTTACGGCTACGAGATCGGAGATGAGATACTAAAATATATCGGTAAAAATATAAACAGCACTCTTAAAGTGCTTAAAGCCGTTGCATGCCGCTTTACCGCCGATAAATTTGTATTATTATATCCAGCCGAATTCCAAAACTCCGAAAGCCTTATGAAAATGCACAAAAAGGTAACGGTCCCCACATGTATAAACGAAAGGGTATATTTAAGGATTGGTCGCTTTCTCGTAGACGACAAATCAATGAACGTCAACACTATGTGCGACAGAGCGGATATGGCGCAGTCCTCCATAAAGGGCAGATATGACGTTTATATTGCTGACTATCAAGAATCCATGCGTGAGGATTATCTCAATAAGCAAAGGATAATAAGCGAGATGGACGATGCTCTCAGGCTGGGACAGTTTGAGGCATACTACCAGCCGATATTCAACCACTCAAGCGGTGCGCTTATAGGAGCAGAGGCGTTAGCTCGTTGGGCTCACCCTCAAAGGGGCTTGATAATGCCGGGCGAATTTATTCCCGTGTTCGAAGAAAACGGCTTTGTTTACGAGCTTGACAAATATATTTGGGAGCAGGTATGCATTGAGCTGAATAAAAAAATAAAGCAAGGTGAAAAGCCGCTGCCCGTAAGCGTAAACGTGTCGCGCTACGACATATTTGCAACAGGTTTTTCTCGTGATATAAAAGGGCTTGTCGAAAAGTACGATATCCTCATAGATTTACTGCGCCTTGAAATAACCGAGTCCGCCTTTGCAAAGGATACGTGGCAGATAACAAAAATCGCACGTTCTCTTATAGACTACGGCTTTATAATCGAAATAGACGACTTCGGCAGCGGATATTCATCGCTTAACGTATTAAAGGATGTTCCCGCTCAGATATTGAAGATAGACATCAGATTTCTTGAGGATAACGACGGCTCGCAGAGAGGTGGAAATATATTGCAGTCAGTCGTCAGAATGGCTCAGTGGCTCGGTATGTCCGTTATAGCAGAGGGCGTTGAAAGTAAGCTGCAGGCAGATTACCTCAAATCCATAGGGTGCGTTTATATACAGGGATATTTTTATTCCAAGCCCATAACGCTTGAAGAATACGACAGGCTTGTAATAAACAGCAAGACCCAAACTGATATAAACAGAATTGAAAATGTCGAGACCTTTGAAAACAACGCCTTTTGGGATCCGTCGGGTATGGATTCTCTTATATTCAACAATTATATAGGTGCGGCTTGTATATTCGAATACCACAACAATCATACTCAGCTGCTCAGAGTAAACGAAAAATACAGGAAGGTTTTCGGAGACGTTGAAATAGACGGTAAGCTTATTTGCGATGTAAAACCGAAGGATTATCTCGACGAAGAAAACCTTCGAATACAGCTGGACAATATAAAAAATGCCATAAAAACACGCTCGGAGTCCACATGCGAGATATACTGCTGCATAAATAAGGATTCTAAAAAGACGCACCTTTATATCCGTTCGACGGTGCGCGTTATAGCCAGAGCAGGCGATAGATATCTGTTTTATTGTCTGGTGCAAAATATCACCAAGCTTAAGCTTTCCGAAATGAAACAGCGTAAGCTCGAGGAAGAAAAGCTTGCCGCAGGTAAGCAGCTTTCTGTCATAATGAATAATATTGCGGGCGGAGTCTGTGCGGCAGCAGACGAAAACGGCTCCCCCTGTGTTTTGTTTGCAAACCGTCAGTTTTATGAGCTTTTCGGTTACACTCAAAAGGAAATGCACGAACTGAAACTAGACCCGTTCGACTTGGTTTACGAAAAAGACAAGGAATCTATATTGATAAACCGAAATAAAGCGAAGGAAAAAAGCGAAAGCTTTATGGTGCTTTACCGTATCCATACAAAGGAGGGTATCCTAAAGTGGATGCGAGGGAAAATATCCTTTGTAAAGCTGCCCGATATAGAAGGTATAGTGGAGCTTTCCGTCACTATGGACGTAACAGAACAGCTCTCCTCTCAGAACAGGCGCCTTAAAGCGGAGGTTGAAAAAAACAAGCTCAGCGATATAATACACAACGTCAATGCCGGTATATGCGCCGTTAGCTTTAAAGGCACAAATGAAGAGCTTGCTTTTGCAAACGGCCCCTTTTACGAAATGTTCGGTTATACGCCCGATGAGGCAAGGGAGCTTAATCTTTCCATGTATGACCTTATCGTTACATGGGAGAGAGAAGAAACGCTGAAGTTTATAAGAGAAAACGTCCTTAATAACAACAAAAACGTCATAACGGGCTTTCGGTGCGTCAAGAAAGACGGTACGCTCATATTCGTTCGCTGCTGCGCCTCTAATGTAGATAAAGACAAGAACAGCAACATGATAATAGCCGTATTGATAGACGTGAGCGAGGAAGCGGAGGAAAACGACCAGATACGCTTCTTAAACGAGGCAGCAGGAAATCTTCTTAATTCCTCAAACGCAAAAACGGGTATTAACGATACGCTTAAAAGCCTCTTGAAATACTTTGACGCCGACAGAGCGTATGTGTTTGAAGTGAGCGAGGATAATACTGTTGCAAATAATACATATGAAGTCTGCGCTGGGGGGATAAGTGCGCAGAAGGACAACCTTCAGAATGTACCCATGTCGCTTATGGAGTTCTGGAAAAATTCTTTTAAAAACAAGAGCAGCCTGTACATAGCCGACGTAGATGCTCTTGGTGAAGAGAGAAGCGAGGAAAGAGAGCTTCTTAAGGCACAGTCCATTAATTCCCTTATGGCGGCGCCCATATTAAGAAACGGCGAATTCATCGGTTTTATCGGTGTCGATAATTTAAGAAACAAGATCGGCAGGGTTGATCATCTTGCGTCATTGGGAGAATATATAGGCTTTCTTATCGTACGCAGAGATTTAGACGAGCAGATAAAAAAGGACGCTTCGTCGCTTAAGGCTGTCATGGACGGTATTCCGGGCGGCTACGGGCGTTTTAAGATAACAGATGACAATAAAGTAACAGCTCTTTATTTTTCGGAAGGCTTCCAGAAGCTTGTTCAACAAACGAACAAAGAGCTGTTGGATATGTACGGTAAGGACGTTTTAAAGGGAGTACATTTCAAGGACAGACCGCTTTTACGTAACGTGTTAAGTGAAATACTTCTTAACAGGGAAGCGCATAATGTGAGGGTTCGTTTAAAAACACACAAAGGAGGATTTGTGTGGGTTTCAGTATATGCTCGTATTCAAAGAACAAAAAGCATGGAAAGTGCCGAGAGCTTCCTGAACGTATATGTTGCAAAAGCGAGCGAGCAGAAGAGTGCCGAGGAAACGCAGATAGAGCTGCTCGATAATATCCCCTGCGGAGCCGCACTTTACAAAATTGAAACAGGCAAAATTGAGGTCACGCATCTCAACCGTTATTATTGGACTTTAGTAAACAGGCAGCCTCCGAAATATTGTGATATTAAAGTATACGATCCTATCTATCCGCCCGACAGGCAGATAGTCGAGCTTGAGATAGCCTCTGCGATAAAAAGCAAGCGCGACGTTCACTGCGATGTGAGAATACTTTACGGAGAAAAAAAAGAATACCGTGCCTTTCATGTCAACGGCAAAATGGTTAATCTCGGGGGCGACAAATACTCCATGTACGCCGCATATACGCCGATATCCGAGGACGCTATGTCGGTTCAGGCTCTTATGCCGATAGCTCTTTCGGCAATGCTCTCATCCTTTACGGACTATGCATTTATTAAAGACAGCAACTTAAGATATATTGCGTGCAGTGCTTCCGCCGCAAGGCTGCTCGGATTAAACAGCGCGTCTGATATTATCGGGAAAACCGATTACGATTTGTTTGATAAGGCTTTAGCCGACGAATATATCGCATCCGATAAAAAGCTGCTCAAAAGCGGTAAAGCTGTCATTGACGTTGAGGAAAAGCTTCCGACTCATTCAGGCGCAGTAGGCTACTGCGTTTATTCAAAACACCCCTTACTTGACAGCGAAGGCAATATTGTCGGTATTTTCAGAATAGCGCGCGATTCCACAAAGCTGCACGAAGCGAATTTTGAGTTGGATACATTACTTAACGTGATACCCAGCGGCGTATTGAAATATTCGGCAGACGAAAAACAAAAGTTCGCTTATATCAGTCGCAGCTTTGTAGAAAGTCTCGGCTATACTCATCAAAGCTTTAAAAAGAAATTTGCCAATCGCTTTGATAAAATGATATATAAAAAGGACAGAGACAGTATTCTTAAACAAATAAGCGACCAGGAGTGCGACGGCAGGATAGGAAGATTCGATTTTCGCATAGAGGACGCAAAAGGAGACCTTCGCTGGTTCCATGACGAGGGTATAAAAATAACCGATATGTCGGGAAAAGAGTGGTACTACGTTATCCTCATCGACATAACAGACAGGAAAAACACAGAAGATAAGCTTAGAAAGATCGAGGAAGAGTACCGTCTTGCCATTGAAAATACGGGCATAAGCGTATGTCGCTACGATATCTTAAAAAAGGATCTGGTATTATCGGATAATATAGTAGAAAAGTACGGCATGGAAAAGGTGTTAAAGAACGTACCTGACTTGCCCGTGGAAAACAAGCTGATAAGCGATGACACGAAAAAGGCGTACATAGAGTTCTACGATAAGATAAGAAGAGGAGAAAAGACAGCCTCCACTGAGTATCAAAGGATTCTCAACGGTAAAAGCGAATGGCTTGAGGCTCATGCATCTTCTATCTTTTCTAATGACGGTCAAGCACTGGCAGCTATTATTACCTTTAACAGGATAACCGACAGAATAGAAAAGGAAGCAATTTACAGAAAGTGGAAGCAATCTCTGACTAACAGAGAAGCAAGCTCGTATTCATTGTTTTGCTGTAATATTATAAAGGACGTGTCAGTCGAATTTACGGAAGGCAGCTTAATAAAAAAAGAATTCGACACGCTTCAGGCAACGAGCTTTGACAAAATAACGCGCGAATTTTCGGAGCGATACGTTTTTAAGGAGGACAGAAAGCAGTTTTGTTCTCTTCTTCGCGGCGAAACTATGCTTTCCGACTATTACAAGGGAATACGTACCTTCAACTTTGATTTTAGAAAGCTAACCGATGAAAACTATGTTTTCTGGCTCTCCTGCAGCGTCGAGCTTGTTGAGAATCCAAACTCGCAAGATATTATGGCATATCTGATGTTTGAGGATATCGATGAAGACAAAAAAGAGGAAATCAAGATAAGAAGGCGCAGTGAGACCGATGCTCTTACAGGGCTTTATAACCGCACGACCTTTGCCAAAAAGCTCAACGATACGGTATCAAACAACCCCGAATATATTAACGCATTGTTTATACTGGATATTGACAACTTCAAGGGCTTTAACGATAAGTACGGTCACGAGCAGGGAGACAACGTATTGACTACGGTCAGCAGCGTTATTACTTCGATTACACGAAATAAGGATATAGCGGGAAGGCTTGGAGGAGATGAGTTCTTTGTGTTTTTATCGGATATCCCCAATGAAGAAGTTGCCGCTAAAAAGGCAAGTCAGCTTCAAAGCATTCTTAAGAAAGAAAATATAAACGGCGAAGGTATATATATAAGCATTGGAATAGCACTCTACCCTAATGACGGGGATATGTTTGAAAAGCTTTATCACAGCGCAGACTGTGCTTTGTACTACACAAAGGAACACGGAAAAGACGGCTTCGCTTTTTACAACGAGGATATGGAGGAGTGAGCTTTTATAAAAAAGCATACGATTAGAACAGAAGTTTTGATAAGCACGAAAAAGAACGCATAATTTCAAATAATATGATATAATTAATAAATATCTTAAATTAAGTGAAAGCATTTGATGCTTAACGGAGAAATAATAAATGAACCTTACGCAAATAGAATATTTTGTCAAAGTAGCGCAGTTAGGCAGCATGTCCGCCGTTGCGAAGGAGTCCTATGTGTCGCATCCTGCGATAAGCAAGGCTATAAATATGTTCGAAGAGGAAATAGGCGTTACCCTTTTTTACCGCGTACCTTCGGGCTGCATACTTACTGATTCCGGCGAAACTGTCTACAACTTCGCTTTGGAAATGCTCAAAAACAAGGATAATATATTAAACAGCGGTTCTCTTATGGATCCTCTGGGCAACGGAAGCGTTAAGCTCATAAGTACGCAAACGCAGCTTCTTGTAAACATCAAGCAGGAAATGATAAGCATAAAACGCCAGTTCCCGAACACTCATTTTTCCGTGACTACCGCGCTTACAGAGGATATAGAGGCTTGCTTAAAGCTGGGGGAAGCAAATATGGGGCTGTTTTTGACATATGACGAGCAGATACCTTTATTGGAAAAGGATTTTCATATTTATCCTTTGTGCGATTGCAGCGTATGTATCGCATGTGATGAGAAAAATAAATTGGCTGTGCAAAAAAGCGTGCAGGGCGATATGTTAGCCTCTTATCATGTTGTAAGCGGCAACGATGAATACCTCACACGTTTTATTGAGGAATATATTACAGATAATTACGACATACTCTACGATACCGACAGCGCTCTTATGCGCTTGGGCTCCGTAGCAAACACGGATTATATTTGCTTTACGACAAATATAGAGTTCGGCTGTTATAAGCATTTGAATGACAATATAAAATTGAAGGCTTTGCCGCTAAATGCTGACGGTATGCCTGTAAAAATGAGCTATATTGCGGCGTGCTCGAAAAAATATCCCGTTTCTCCTCTCGTGAACTTCTTCATTTCCTCCCTGAAGGACAGCTTTCGCAGAATGGAAGAGAACGAAAAAAGGCTTTAAATCAGACAAATATTTTTTATATTCTGAATTTAGGGCAATGCTGTAAATTTGGGTTACATACCTGTTGAAAATTTGATAATTTACAAAATTTTTTTTTGGTTTACAATAAAAATGTAAATTAGTTTAGTACGGCATACGCCGCAAATCAAAGGGAGGTAAACTAATATTATGGCAAAAATCAATGAAGTAGCAACGGCCGTTGAAAACGGTAAAACAAAGATCGTAGCAGACCTTGTTCAGGGAGCACTTGACGAAGGCAGCAGCGCAAACGAAATTCTTCGGGCGATGATCGACGCGATGGGTATCGTAGGTAACAAATTCTCAGCAGGAGAAATCTTCGTTCCCGAAATGCTCATAGCCGCAAGAACAATGTCAAAGGGCGTTGAAGTTCTTACACCGTTACTCGCAGCAGGAGGCGGTTCATCACTCGGTAAGTGCATCATCGGTACGGTAGCGGGCGACCTTCACGACATAGGCAAGAACCTCGTTTCCATGATGATCGGCGCAGCCGGATTCGATATGATCGACCTCGGCGTTGACGTACCCGAAGAAAAATTCATCGAAGCGATAAAAGCAAATCCCGACGTAAAGATCGTTGCCCTTTCGGCACTTCTTACGACGACGATGCCCGCAATGAAGAGTGCGGCGGCAGCTATCAAAGCAAGCGGTCTTACAGGCTTCAAGATGCTCGTAGGCGGAGCGCCCATAACTCAGGCATTTGCAGATGAGATCGGCGCAGACGGTTATGCAGTTGACGCAGGAACAGCCGCAACAAAGGCTAAAGAGCTTATTGCATAAGCTTATATTTGAATAGAATATGATTAATACAAGGGCATTAGTTTTTAGTGCCCTTGTAATATACTTTACGCTTATATTATAGGGCATGGTTTGATTTTTCTTTTAAAATGTATTTTCAATTTAGAAGAAATAATGTATAATATAAAGACAATCAAATATTTACTGATAAAACCAGTAAATTCTGCTAAAACATATTTATATCGGAGGAAATCAGATGATTATTATTGGTGAAAAGATCAACGGCTCCATACCGAGCGTTGCCAAGGCTATAGCGGCAAAGGACGCTGATCACATCCGCAAGCTTGCCAAGGCACAGTCGGAAGCGGGAGCAACCTTCATAGACGTATGCGCGTCAGTGGAGGACGATATCGAAGTAGCAACGATGAAATGGCTCATCGACCTTGTACAGGAAGTAACGGATACACCCATAGCGCTCGACAGCCCCAACGCACACACCTGCGTTGAATGTATGCAGTATTGCAAGAAGCCCGGACTTATCAACTCGGTAAGCGGCGAAGGCGATAAAATGGACACGGTATTCCCCGTGATAGCCGATACGAAATGGGAGGTAGTTGCGCTTCTTAACGGAAACAGCGGTATACCCAAGACGGCGGCAGACAGAATAACGGTATTCGACGAGATAATGGCAGAAGCCGAAAAATACGGCATCAAGCCAAACAGAATCCACATCGATCCGCTTGTTGAAATGCTTTGCACAAGCGATGACGGTATAGCGATGGTCGAAGAGGTTATGAGCAATATCAAGGGAAGATACCCCGATATCCACATCACAGGCGCTGTCAGCAACATCTCCTTCAACCTGCCCGTAAGAAAGCTCGTCAACCAGGCGTTTGTCGTACTTGCCATGAAGGCCGGTATGGACTCCGCAGTTCTCGACCCCTTGAACAGAGACATGATGGGTATGATATTCGCAGCGGAAGCCTGCCTCGGACTTGACGAAATGTGTATGGAATATATCACCGCATACAGAGAAGGCATCTTCGGACCGGTAGCTAAATAAGAAAAAGAAGAGAAAACAAATTCAGGTACTTTTATGCTTTATAAGGAGGACTATAAAAATAATACTCCTTAATAAAGCGTATATGTAATATATCAACAATATTTCAGGGAGGAAGAAAAGTACAATGTTAACCAAAAAACAGAACCTTATCGAAACGATGAAGGGCGGGAATCCCGACAGATTTGTAAATCAGTACGAAGCCTTTGCGATTCTCATGCACCCGTTTGTCGCTTCAAACCCGGCGCCTAAAAAGGGAGAGCACAACGTAAAGAACCTTTGGGGAGTAGTTAAATCATTTCCCGAGGGAACACCCGCAGCCTTCCCCGTACATACGCCCGAAACGATAGTCATCAAGGACATCACACACTGGAGAGACTATGTAAAAGAACCCAACTGCAAGTTCGGCGAAAAAGAGTGGGAGCCGTTCATCAAGCAGGCGGAAGCTATTGACAGAAACGAGCAGTACGTAATGCCCTTTATAGCACCCGGCGTGTTTGAGCAGTGCCACTACCTTATGGAAATACAAAATTGCCTTATGGCTTTCTACGATGAACCCGAACATATGCATGAGCTTATCGACTTCTACACAGAGTGGGAGCTTAAGCTAGCGGAGAACATCTGCGACTACATGAAGCCCGACGGCGTATTCCACCACGACGACTGGGGCAGCCAGCGTTCAACATTCATGTCACCCGACATGTTTGAGGAATTCTTCCTTCCCGCATACAAGAAAATATACGGCTACTACAAATCTCGCGGAGCGAACATGATAGTACACCACTCAGACTCATATGCAGCAACCTTAGTACCCGATATGATAGACATGGGCATTTCGGTATGGCAGGGAGTTATGACTACAAACGATATCCCCGCACTTATAAAGAAGTACGGCAAGGACATCACCTTTATGGGCGGTATCGACAGTGCGGAAGTTGATTTTGAAGGCTGGACAAAGGAAATAGTCGAGCAGAAGGTCAAGGAAGCCTGCGATGATTGCGGCAAATATCACTTTATCCCGAGCGCCTCACAGGGACTTCCTATGAGCACATTCCCCGGAGTATATGATGCTCTTACAGACGCTATCAACGACTACAGCAAGGTAGTATTTAAGTAATCAATATTTTCACCGATAATTGATTGTATAAAAAAACACAAAGCAGAGCATACTTTTGCTCTGCTTTGTGTTATACTGTGGTAGAATATATAATGATATATTCAATAACAATTTCGGATTTGAGCAGACGAAGTACGTCTTTCAAATACAATCATTTTCAGGAGGAAATCGAAATGTTGACTAAAAAACAGAACCTTATCGAAACGATGAAGGGCGGGAATCCCGACAGATTTGTAAATCAGTACGAAGCCTTTGCGATTCTCATGCACCCGTTTGTCGCTTCAAACCCGGCGCCTAAAAAGGGAGAGCACAACGTAAAGAACCTTTGGGGAGTAGTTAAATCATTTCCCGAGGGAACACCCGCAGCCTTCCCCGTACATACGCCCGAAACGATAGTCATCAAGGACATCACACACTGGAGAGACTATGTAAAAGAACCCAACTGCAAGTTCGGCGAAAAAGAGTGGGAGCCGTTCATCAAGCAGGCGGAAGCTATTGACAGAAACGAGCAGTACGTAATGCCCTTTATAGCACCCGGCGTGTTTGAGCAGTGCCACTACCTTATGGAAATACAAAATTGCCTTATGGCTTTCTACGATGAACCCGAACATATGCATGAGCTTATCGACTTCTACACAGAGTGGGAGCTTAAGCTAGCGGAGAACATCTGCGACTACATGAAGCCCGACGGCGTATTCCACCACGACGACTGGGGCAGCCAGCGTTCAACATTCATGTCACCCGACATGTTTGAGGAATTCTTCCTTCCCGCATACAAGAAAATATACGGCTACTACAAATCTCGCGGAGCGAACATGATAGTACACCACTCAGACTCATATGCAGCAACCTTAGTACCCGATATGATAGACATGGGCATTTCGGTATGGCAGGGAGTTATGACTACAAACGATATCCCCGCACTTATAAAGAAGTACGGCAAGGACATCACCTTTATGGGCGGTATCGACAGCGCAAAAATTGATTATGAGGGCTGGACAAAGGAGGTTGTTGAAAAGGAAGTCAAGGAGGCGTGCGACGCTTGCGGCAAATATCACTTTATCCCGAGCGCTTCTCAGGGCGGCGCATATTCGACATTCCCCGGAGTTTACGACGCTACGACTCAGGCTATCGACGACTACAGCAAGGTAGTATTCAAATAAATATACGCTATATGCGGCTAAGTAAGTGCTAAAAAAGCAGACAATTTTGTCTGCTTTTTTAGCACTTACTTATAGTCGAAAATATATTAAAAAGCATGTTTTATCGGTTATTAAGCCAGTCTCTTTTGTTTTCGTACATTGCCTCGTCCGCTATTCGAAGCATTTGCTGTACGTCGGTTACTCTTGGGTAGAAGCAATATCCGCATGCGATTGAAACTTCTCCTTTTTTCATCTCGTCCTCAAATGCCTTGATTGCGTTTTGAATTATAGCTTCGCTTGTGTTTTTCATAATAACGACAAATTCGTCCCCGCCAATGCGAAATAGACTGCCGTAATCTAAAAAGCATTTGTTAATAAGCCGGGAGGAGATAATGATATATTCGTCTCCCTTTTCGTGACCGTATTTGTCATTGACGGCTTTAAGCCCGTTTAAATCAAATGATAATATCCCCACATTGCTGCATCGATGCAAGGCGTTAATTTCACTGTTGAACATATTCCTGTTGTAAACCTTTGTAAGAGGATCGAGCTTAAAATACTGAAGGTGAAGGTATAAGTAATAAGATAACAACAGCATTGCGCAGCAGTTCCATGTAAGGAAGAAAAATGCGTGAATAATTTCAAGGTAGTTGCACAGGATTATTATAAAAACAATACTTATAAGAAACAGGTTCTCATTTTTTCGAGTTCCCTGCGTTTTGCTAAATGAATTTAAAATGAGAAGTGCAAGATAAAAACAGCATATTATTATCATTACATAAAAAAGTGCGCCTCTTGAATATATATTTTCCGAGGAAATGTAAAACATATGTCCTGAAAAACAGCTTGCGTAGCTTAAAATAACATTTATCGCAGCAGGAATATACCACCATTTCCCCTGTTTTTCCTTCTTGGGAACAGAGCATATCACCATTGCGAAAACAGGAGTCAAAGCAAAGGCGCTTGCCGTTGTAATACGCCTGAAGATATAAGCATTTTTTATAATTGAAACTGAAAGAGCGTAGTCCGCTACTTCCAGAAGAATGATGAGCATATTTATCAGTGCTGCAATATTAAAAAGGCGCAGCTTATTTTTCTCAAGGTAGTAATTGGAGCGCGTAAACAAAAGCAGTATAAAAAGGCACAAAAGACCTATTATATTCGGACACAATATAGATGTAATATTCATTTTCACGCCTTCTTATGTAGTATGATTATTTATTATTTAAAGTGTATTTGGCTAACAAAGTAATGGTATTATTTATGTTTATTTTATGTACAAAACGCCGCTTTTATTTATATCGCTCTATACTGTTTTATTTTACATTATAAACACGCTTTTCACAAAGGTTTTACATAATAAAACAACATAAAAAGGCTTATCAAAAGGCAAAAATAAAAAACGCTATTTATTGGCTTAACCATGTTGATAGATACATGTAAAACCCATATAATATAAGCATATATATAGTGCCAAACATCATCCTTTAAAAAAAGATTTAAGGAGCAAAGCTTTTGTTATGTACGAAGAATTCTACACCAAACTAACGCCCCTGCAGGCGCAGGGATATTTAAAGAGGATCGGCTTTAATGGTATTGCCGAGACTACAGTAGAAACACTTGATGGTCTTATCTTTAATCATCAATGCAGCGTGCCCTTTGAGAACCTTGACATTTTCGATTTTCACAAGGAGATTTCACTTAACGCTTCCGATCTGTACGAGAAGATAGTCGTAAAGAGGCGAGGCGGTTATTGCTTTGAGTTGAACCTGTTGTTTTATTCCTTGCTTATTGCTTTAGGCTATGAGGCCATACCTGTAGCCGTGCGCCTAAAAATGGGCAGAGATATCACTCCGCCGTATCTGCACAGAGCAACTCTTGTGAAAATAGACGGCTTGTGGCGCTACGCAGATGTAGGTCTCGGTGCGGCACACCCCAGGAAGAGTGTGGCACTTTATGAGGGCTACAGCGATACGACCGGTATAAACTCCTTTGATGTAATCAAAAATAACGACTATTGGGTGCTTCGTAAAACCGACGAAGAAAGTCCGTTGGAATGGATAATGATAAGAGAGGACGAGGCTCTTGCAGTCGATTTTTTAACGATAAATTATTATTGCTCACACTCTGAGGACGTGCGCTTTACGAGCGTAAGGCTTCTTAATTTAAATACTCCCGACGGATACCTTTCCTTGACGGACAATTTATTTACAGAGCAGATAAACGGTGTCAAAAAAGAAAAAACGCTTCTTACAAAAGAAGAATTGAACGATGTGATTTTAAAAAGGTTCGCCATTGATGCACCCCTTAAATAAAAAGGGTGCATTTCTCTTATTTTGGCATTCAATTAGATTGCACATTTATTTAAATATGGTAGAATAACATTGTCGGATAGCTTTACTTGTATTTGCATAAATTTGCCTTAAACAGTGAGGTTTTTCGAAAATATCATTTATTACAGGCGTAAAGATACTCTTTGCGCAGTTTTGGTTTGAAGAGACTTACAAACAAAAGAGGTGCGAATATGAAAAAAGTTGCGCTCATTATGGGCAGCGACAGCGATTTTGAAACGGTGAAGCCGGCGATAGAAAAATTGGCTCAATACGAAATTCCCTTCGAATCTCATGTTATGTCGGCGCACAGAACGCCCGAATTAACGGCGCAGTTCACATCAAAAGCAGAAGAAAACGGCTTTGGCGTTATCATCGCCGCAGCGGGAATGGCGGCTCATCTTGCAGGAGCCATAGCGGCGAATACGACGCTTCCGGTAATAGGAATTCCCATTAAATCGTCGGCGTTTGAAGGCTTGGACGCTCTTCTTTCCACTGTACAGATGCCCTCCGGTATACCGGTAGCTACAGTAGCGGTAAACGGGGCGAAAAATGCGGCGGTTCTGGCTTGTCAGATACTTGCGCTCTCTGACGAGAGCCTTTCAGAAAAGCTTAAAAAAGAACGCTCGGACATGAAGGAAGCAATAATGCAAAAAGACAGAGAATTGTCAAAAAAAATATAATATAAAAGAGGCTTTTAAAAATGCAAAAGGTTCAGCAGCTCTATGAAGGCAAGGCAAAGAAGGTTTTTAAAACCGATGACGACAACTATTATATAGTGGAGTACAAGGACGACGCAACTGCGTTCAACGGCAAGAAAAAGGACACGATACAAAACAAAGGTATTGTAAACAACAAAGTGTCGAACTTTCTTATGAAGATGCTTGAGGACAACGGTATACCCACTCATTTTGTAAAGGAGCTTTCCGAGCGTCAGACGCTTGTAAAGGCCGTACAGATAATTCCGCTGGAGGTCATAGTACGAAACATAGCGGCAGGTTCGCTTGCAAAGAGGCTGGGTATAGAAGAAGGCACGATCCTTAAAAGCACGGTTTTGGAGTTCAGCTATAAATGCGACGAGCTTGACGATCCCATGGTAAATGAATACCACATACTCGCAATGGGCTACGCCACAGAGGACGAGCTTGCGACGATATCGTCAATGGCTCTAAAAATAAACGAGCTGCTTAGCTCTTATCTGATGAAAAAAGCCAATATAGAGCTTGTTGATTTCAAACTGGAATTCGGTAAGCTAAACGACGGTACTATTATCCTTGCCGATGAAATATCGCCGGACACATGCAGACTTTGGGACGCTACAAGCAAGGAAAAGCTCGATAAGGACAGATTCAGAAGGGATATGGGCGGAGTAGAAGCGGCTTACGAGCAGGTCGCAAAGCGCCTTTTGGGAGAATGATATATGAGCTTTGATTTGCATGAGGAATGCGGGCTGTTCGGTATCTTTTCCAAGCAGGCGTATGGAATTGCGTCGGACATATACTACGGACTGTTCGCCCTACAGCACAGAGGACAGGAAAGCTGCGGTATCTGCGTAAACAGAAACGGTGTTTTTAATTCGCATAATAATTTGGGGCTTGTAAACGACGTTTTCACGCCCGATGTTATAGAGGGACTGGGCGAGGGCAACATAGCTGTGGGACATGTACGCTACGGCACGACGGGTACGAACTCCGTATCCAACGCTCAGCCGATAGTCGTAAACCACGTCAAGGGTAAAATGGCACTTGCTCATAACGGCAATCTCACAAACGCCGACAAATTGAGAAAAAACCTTGAATTAAACGGCGGTATATTCCACTCAACGAGCGATTCAGAGGTTATTTCATATGTAATAACCAGAGAAAGGCTCACAAGCCGTTCCATTGAGCAGGCGGTAGTCAAGGCGATGAAGCATCTTGAGGGTGCTTATTCCCTAATTGTTATGTCACCGCAAAAGCTTATTGCAGCGCGTGACCCAAACGGATTTCGACCGTTGTGTCTTGGAAGAATGGACGACGGAAGCTATGTTTTCGCTTCGGAAAGCTGTGGACTTGATGCAGTGGGAGCGTGCTTTGTTAGAGACATACAGCCCGGAGAGGTCGTCGTCGTTACGGAGGAAGGTATAGTATCCTACGATAACCACATTGGAAGCAAGCCGACTACCATGTGCGTTTTCGAATATATCTACTTTGCAAGACCCGATTCAATAGTTGACGGCTCCAGCGTTCATCAGGCAAGGCTTAACGCAGGGCATTATCTTGCCAAGGCTCACCCCGTTGAGGCGGACGTAGTTATAGGAGTGCCCGATTCGGGTATAGACGCGGCAATAGGCTATGCGCAGGAAAGCGGCATTCCCTACGGTCTCGGCTTTATAAAAAACAAATACATCGGAAGAACCTTTATTCAGCCTACGCAGGCATACAGGGAAAACCGTGTACGAATAAAATTAAATCCCATAGCGCAGACTGTCAGCGGAAAACGTGTCGTTATGGTGGACGACAGCATTGTCAGAGGCACAACAAGCGCAAGAATTGTGCGGCTTTTAAAGGAAGCGGGAGCAACTCAGGTGCATATGCGCGTTTCGGCGCCTCCTTTTTTGCACCCCTGCTACTACGGAACGGATATTGATTCCGAAGAAATGCTCATAGCCAACAACCACTCAATAGATGAGATAGCGCGTATAATCGGAGTCGATTCACTCGGTTACTTAGAGATGGACGATGTGGTAAAGATTGCCGCGGATACTCATCTCGGTTTTTGTACGGGCTGCTTTTCGGGAGATTACCCTACAAGCATACCGACGCACGAGTCTAAAAATAAATTTGAGCAGCCGATAAAAAAAGGGAATAAAAAAGATGAATAAAAGCTACAGCGAAAGCTACAAGTCCTGCGGAGTAGATATTACCGAGGGTTACCGCAGCGTACAGCTCATGAAGGAGCATATACAAAGAACGAAGCGAAGCGAGGTTTTAGATGAGCTCGGCGGCTTCGGCGGTATGTTTGAATTGGATCTAAGCAAAATAAAGAAGCCGGTGCTTGTGAGCGGAACGGACGGAGTGGGAACCAAGCTGAAGATAGCCTTCTTAACGGACAAGCATGATACAGTCGGCATTGACTGTGTTGCCATGTGCGTGAACGATATTATCTGCTGCGGAGCCGAGCCGCTTTATTTTCTCGACTATATAGCATGTGGAAAGAACGTTCCCGAAAAAATAGCCTCCATAGTTTCAGGCGTTGCACAGGGCTGCGTTGAGGCGGGCTGCGCTCTTATAGGCGGAGAAACGGCAGAGATGCCCGGAATGTATTCGCTCGACGAGTACGACCTTGCCGGATATGCAACGGGTATTGTCGATAAGGATAAAATTTTTGATAAAAATTCAGTCATCGAAGGCGACGTACTTATAGCGCTTCCTTCTTCGGGACTTCATTCCAACGGTTTTTCGCTTGTAAGAAAGGTTTTTGACGTAGAAAAGCAAGGCGCTCTTACAAAGTATTACGACGAATTGTCCTTAACATTGGCTCAAGAGCTTATAAAGCCGACTAAAATTTACGTCAAGGCAATAAAGGCTCTTAAGGAAAAAATAAATATAAAGGCTCTTGCCAATATAACAGGCGGCGGCTTTTATGAAAATATTCCGCGCAGTCTTCCAAACGGCATAAGCGCAAAAATAGACAAGCAGAGCGTAAAAATACTACCGATATTCAAGCTTTTATCAAAATGCGGAAATATCAGTGAACGCAATATGTTCAACACCTTCAATATGGGAGTTGGCATGGTAGCAATAGTAACAAAGACCGAAGCTACTAAAGCTATACAATTACTTAAAGAAGAAGGAATAGACGCCTACGTTTTGGGTGAAACGGTTGTATCACACTCTGACGACGGAGTGATAATGGCATGAAAACAAATATCGCCGTGCTTATAAGCGGAGGAGGAACAAATCTTCAGGCTCTTATAGACGCACAAAAGAGCGGCATTATCAAAAGTGGTGAAATTAAGCTAGTAATATCAAACGAAAAAGACGCTTACGGTATAACGAGGGCGAAAAACGCAGATATACCCTGCGGGGTGATAGAGCGCTGTTCATATCCTTCTAATGAGATGTTCGAAAACGCGCTTTTAAATAAGCTGAAGGCTTACGATATAAAGCTTATCGTTCTTGCAGGATTCTTGTATGTGCTAAGCTCTGAATTTGTGAAGCAATATCCGATGAGGATAATCAACGTACATCCCTCCCTGATACCCTCTTTTTGCGGTGATGGCTATTACGGTCTGAGGGTTCACGAGGAAGCGCTGAAATACGGGGTGAAGGTAAGCGGGGCAAGCGTGCATTACGTCAACGAAATAACAGACGGCGGCAAGATTATTCTTCAAAAGGCTGTTGACGTATTGGACGGGGACACTCCCGAAATATTGCAAAGGCGCATAATGGAGCAGGCGGAATGGGTACTTCTGCCGAGAGCTGCCGAGATCGTAAGTAAAATGATAATGGGAGAAGCAAAATGAGCTTTGAAACGCTTAAAAACAACGACTATCCGGGCAGAGGAATCATAGTAGGCAGGAGCAAATGCGGCAGATATGCCGTTATCGCATATTTCATAATGGGAAGAAGCGAAAATTCCAGGAACCGAATATTTGTCGAGGACAAGGGTATTATCCGTACAGAGGCGCTTGATCCCTCCAAGCTAACCGATCCCTCCCTTATAATATACAATGCCACAAGAAACTGTAAGTATAATATCATAGTGACTAACGGCGATCAAACCGACACGATATATGATTTTGTGCAGCACTCCAAAACCTTTGAGGAGGCTTTGAATACGCGCGAGTATGAGCCGGACGAGCCGAATTTCACTCCGAGAATAAGCGCAATGGTTACATTCGATAAGGGTCAGTTCACTTATAAAATGAGTATACTCAAGAATCCTTCGCTTAAAGCGGGCGGCGAATGCGAAAGGCTTTATTATGACTATCCTTTCCCCGAAAAAGGCGAGGGCAGGCTTATACATACATACAAACATAACGCTCAGCCCATTCCTTCCTTTGAGGGGGATCCTATAAAGGTGGATATCGAGGGCGGCACAAAGGCTTTGGCAAAAAATATCTGGGCAAGCTTAAACGACGACAACAAGGTATCTTTGTTTGTACGCAGGATAGATTTAAAGACGTTTAAGGTTTCCACCGAAATAATAAACAAAGGCAGGCTTAAATAATATGACTAAAGAGATACAGTTAAAATACGGCTGCAACCCGAACCAAAAGCCCGCAAGAATATTTACTGAAAACGGACAGCTACCGGTGGAAGTCCTTTCGGGGCGTCCCGGATACATCAACTTTTTAGACGCTCTAAACTCATATCAGCTTGTATCTGAGCTTAAGGAAGCCTGCAAAATGCCAGCCGCAGCCTCCTTCAAGCACGTCAGTCCGGCAGGAGCGGCGTTGGGAACTGAACTAAGCGACATACAAAGACAAATGTTTTTCGTTGAAGATGAGATAGTTTCGCCCATAGCGAGTGCCTACATAAAAGCACGCGGCACGGACAGACTTTCGTCATACGGGGATTTTATAGCCTTGTCGGACGAGTGTGACTTATCCTGCGCTCGTCAGATATTTAAGGAGGTGTCCGACGGTGTAATAGCACCCTCCTTTACCAATGAAGCGCTGGAGCTTCTCAAGAAAAAGCGAAAGGGCAGCTATAACATTATAAAAATCGACCCTGATTACAAGCCCTCACCCATAGAGATAAAGCAGGTTTACGGAGTAAGCTTTGAGCAGGGCAGAAACGAAGTAAAGATAACCGAGGATATGCTTAAAAATATCGTCACAAAGAATAAGGATATCCCCAAGGAGAGTTTAAGAGACCTTATCATTGCTCTGATAACCTTAAAATATACGCAGTCGAATTCTGTTTGCTACTGTAAGGATTCTCAGACAATAGGCGTGGGAGCAGGTCAGCAGTCAAGGATACACTGCACAAGACTTGCCGGAAACAAAGCTGATACGTTTTCGCTTCGCACTCACCCAAAGGTACTTGCTCTTAAGTTTGTAAGCACTCTGTCACGTTCCGAAAGAGACAATACGATAGACGTATATTTATCGAGCGAAGAATGTCAGGACGTATTAGGTAATGACGTATGGAGAAATTATTTTACACAAAAGCCTGAAATACTCACAAATGACGAAAAGAAAGAGTGGCTTTCGCACGTTGACGGCGTGTGTCTGGGAAGTGATGCATTTTTCCCGTTCGGTGACAACATAGAAAGAGCGCACCGAAGCGGAGTAAGATATGTTGCTCAGCCCGGAGGCTCCGTGCGTGACGATAACGTTATAGATACATGCAATAAATATTCAATGGTAATGGCATTTACCTCTCAAAGGCTGTTTCACCACTGATTAATTAAGGGGAAGATATGAATGTAATGGTCATAGGCTCGGGCGGCAGGGAACACGCCATTATAAAGAGTCTTAAAAAGAACAAAACGATAGATACCATATATGCACTTTCGGGAAACGGCGGAATTGCAAACGAGGCGATATTAGTGGATATCGGCGCAAAGGAAATCGAAAAAATCGTGGAATTTGCCGTAAATAATTCCGTTGAATACGCTGTAGTCGCTCCCGATGACCCTCTCGTGCTCGGTGCGGTGGACGCTTTGAATGAACGAGGTATAGCCTGCTTCGGGCCAAATAAAGCAGCCGCGATAATTGAGGGCAGCAAGATATTCTCGAAGAATTTGATGAAGAAATATAATATTCCGACAGCAGCCTACGAGGTGTTTGATTACGAGAATAAGGCTGACGAATACATAATGAGTATAGATACGCCTATCGTTGTTAAGGCTGACGGGCTTGCCTTGGGCAAGGGCGTGATAATAGCCAAAACGAGAGACGAAGCAAAAAAGGCTGTTCACTCGATGATGTCGGAAAAAAAGTTCGGTCAGAGTGGTCTTAAGGTTGTTATTGAGCAGTTCTTAACAGGCCCTGAGGTTTCTTTACTATGCTTTACGGACGGCAAAACAATCGTACCGATGATATCCTCTATGGACCACAAGACCATTGGAGAAAACAATACAGGTCTTAATACAGGCGGCATGGGAGCAATCGCACCGAATCCTTACTACACAAAAGAAATCGCCGACAGGTGCATGAAGGAAATATTCCTTCCCACAATAAACGCTATGAACGAAGAGGGCAGAACCTTTAAGGGATGCCTTTATTTCGGACTTATGCTTACAAACGACGGCCCTAAGGTCATAGAATACAACTGCCGCTTCGGAGACCCCGAAACGCAGGTGGTGCTTCCTCTTTTGAAAACGGATCTTTTTGATGTTATGCGTTCAGTCAGTGAAGGACGCCTTGGCGAAATAAACGTTGAATTTTCAAAGGATGCAGCATGCTGTGTCGTTATGGCTTCGGGCGGATATCCGGTAGAATATAAAAAAGGCTATGAGATCACCTTTACTCCTTCTAAGGAGCTTGATGAGGCAATAGTTTATCATGCCGGAAGCAAGCTTGAGGGTGGAAAGCTTCTTACAAACGGCGGACGCGTGCTTGGTATCAGCGCAACAGCAGATACCTTAAAAGAAGCGATACGAAAGGCATATAGTGCCGTTTCTAAAATAAACTTTGAGGATTGCTACTACAGAAAAGACATAGGCGCGTCTGCGCTGAAAGCGCTCGAAGACTGATTAAAATTAATTCGGGGGGAATTATGGTTTACAGAATATACGTTGAAAGAAAAGAAGGCTTTGCAAACGAGGCACAAAGGCTTTTGTCGGATGTACGGTCTTTTTTAAGGATCGACGGTATAGAGAAAATAAGGCTGATAAATATTTATGATGTTGAGGGCATTGATAAGGAAATGTTCGACAAATGCATAAATACGGTTTTCAGCGAACCCCAGACAGATAACACATACACTTCTCTGCCAAATGACACAAACAGCTTTTTCATATATGAAGCCCTTGCTGGACAGTTCGACCAAAGAGCCGATTCGGCGGAGCAGTGCATACAGCTTTTAAGCCAAAAAGAGCGACCGATAGTAAAATATGCGCGCGCTGTTTTGCTTTACGGTAAAATAAGCGAAAATGATCTGGAAAAAATTAAAAAATACGTAATTAACCCGATAGAAAGCAGACTCACTGACAACAAGCTGCCCGAAACGCTCAAGGCGGTGTATGAGCTTGCAGGTATGCCCGAAACAATAAACGGTTTTTGTGACTATACCAACGAGGATATAAAGGAATTTATAAAGAAATATGCTCTTTCCATGGACGAGGCGGACGCAAAATGCTGCGTGGACTACTTTAAAAGCGAAAAAAGAGATCCAACCCTTACGGAGATAAGAGTGCTTGACACCTACTGGTCGGATCACTGCCGACATACGACCTTCAACACGGTAATAAAGGACGTTGTAACAGACAGCGATATTATTAAAAACGCCTTTGAACGCTACAAGACACTTAATCTTGAAATGAAGCGCGATAAGCCTGTCACTCTTATGGATATAACGACCTGCGCCGTAAGATATCTGAAGTATAAGGGAATACTTAAAAATCTGGACGAATCCGATGAAATAAATGCCTGCACAGTCAAGATAGACGTCGATGTTGAGGGTAAAAAAGAAAAATGGCTATTGCTTTTTAAGAATGAGACCCACAATCATCCGACTGAGATTGAGCCCTTCGGCGGAGCCGCCACATGCATCGGTGGAGCCATAAGAGACCCGCTTTCAGGAAGAGGCTATGTTTATCAGGCTATGAGAGTCACGGGTGCGGCGAACCCGCTTACGCCCGTTGAGGACACTATAAAAGGAAAGCTTCCTCAAAGAAAGCTTGTATGCTCGGCATCCGAGGGCTACAGCTCTTACGGCAACCAGATAGGACTGTCAACAGGACTTGTAAACGAGATATATCACCCGGGGTATGCTGCAAAGCATATGGAAATAGGCATGGTTCTGGGAGCGGCGCCGGAGTATAACGTAGTCAGAGAAGTCCCCGAAAAGGGAGATGTAATAATACTTTTGGGTGGCAAAACAGGCAGAGACGGCTGTGGAGGAGCGACAGGCTCTTCAAAGTCGCACAATGTAAATTCTCTGTCGGTATGCGGCTCCGAGGTGCAAAAAGGTAACGCACCCGAAGAAAGAAAGCTCCAAAGACTCTTTCGTTGTAGCGAGGCGACCCGTCTTATAAAGCGCTGCAACGATTTCGGCGCGGGCGGAGTATCTGTGGCTATCGGTGAACTGTCTGATTCTCTCGAAATAGATTTAAACGCCGTACCGAAAAAATACGAGGGTCTTGACGCAACCGAGCTTGCCATAAGCGAGTCGCAGGAAAGAATGGCTGTCGTTGTTTCAAAGCAAAACGAGTCAGCCTTTAAGAAGCTTGCAGCCAAAGAAAACCTTCAGGCGACTACTGTCGCATTCGTGAGTGATTCCGGCAGGCTTAGAATGAAGTATAACGGCGTAAATGTCGTAGATATTTCGCGCGAGTTTCTCTCATCAAACGGCGCAGCCAAATACATATGCGTAAACGCTTCAAGCAGCGATATACCGACTTCGGGCTTTAAATTCACCAACGAAGACTTTATATCAAAGCTAAAGACGGTGGTAAGCGACCTTAACGTCTGCTCGAAGCGCGGCTTATGCGAACGCTTTGATTCAACCATAGGTTCATCAAGCATACTCATGCCCTTTGGCGGTATATATCAGCTTTCACCTCAGCAGGTAATGGCTGCAAAGATCCCCGTATTATACAAAAACACGACATCATCAACAGTAGCCTCCTACGGCTATAACCCGTTTATAAGCGAGGTAAGCCCTTACCACGGCGCATATTTGGCCGTTGTGGAATCAATAGCCAAAAACGTTGCCGCAGGCGCTGATATTAAGGATACATATCTTACATTCCAGGAATACTTTGAAAAGCTGGGACAGGACGAAAATAAGTGGGGCAAGCCGTTTGCTTCCATATTGGGCGCATTGTCTGCGCAGCTTGACTTTAACGTAGCGGCTATCGGAGGAAAGGATTCCATGAGCGGAACCTTTGAGAATATGAGCGTGCCGCCCACACTCGTATCCTTTGGCGTATCTACGGCAAGAAGCGAGAATATTATTTCCTGTGAGTTTAAAAAGGCTGATTCAACAGTCGTATTCATTGCACCGAAATATTTAAAAAACGGTTTGCCCGATAAGGAAAGCCAAATAAATGTGTTCGATACAATAAGCTCTCTGATAAAAGACAAAAAGATAATCAGCGCATATACTCCGACATACGGCGGAGTTTGCGAAGCAATAGTAAAAATGTGCATAGGCAACAAGCTGGGCTTTAAGTTTGATGACAGCGTTAACGAGCATGATATTTTCGATTACAGATACGGTTCGTTTATAATAGAATTAAATAAGGGAGAGTGTATCCCCGAGGGCTTTACTCCTCTCGGAATAACGCAGAAGGAATACAGTATATGCTATAAAAACGATTGCGCCGATTTAAGCGATATATATGCCCTGTATGAAAACAAGCTCGAAAGCGTATATCCGAGCAACATAGCTTGTGAGGACAAAACCCCTTATATTTCCTCTTTTACAACCGATAAGCATATAAGAGCAAGCGAAAAGTCGATAAAGCCGCGCGTGCTTATACCGGTATTTCCGGGAACGAACTGTGAGTATGACTCCGCAAACGCCTTTATTAAAGCGGGCGCAGAGGTTACGGTATTGCCGATAAGAAATTTAAGCACATCGGATATCCAAGCCTCAGCTGATGAGTTTGCAAAGAAGCTGTCGGATAGTCAGATACTGTTTCTGCCGGGAGGCTTTTCTGCGGGAGACGAGCCTGACGGAAGCGCAAAGTTCATTACTTGCTTTTTAAGAAGCCCTGCTATATTAAAGCAAATATCAGATATTACAGATAAACGTGACGGACTTATAGGTGGCATATGCAACGGCTTTCAGGCGCTTGTGAAGCTCGGACTTTTGCCCTACGGCAGCCTTCGTGATCTAAACGAAACTGACCCGACTTTAACCTTCAATCCTATAGGGCGACACCAGTCCAAGCTTGTTCGTACAAAGGTCATATCCGATATGTCGCCGTGGAGAATGTACTCAAAGGTTAACGATGTATATACAGTTGCAGTATCGCACGGAGAAGGAAGGTTTGTCATAAGCGATTCTCTTGTAAAGCAGCTTGAACTAAAAGGACAGATCACCACGCAGTATGTGTCAAACGATGGTATGCCCTCAATGGATATTGCAGTGAACCCCAACGCTTCGTATATGGCTATAGAGGGGATAACCTCTCCCGACGGCCGTATTATG
Source organism: uncultured Lachnospiraceae bacterium (assembly GCA_964618075.1). Classification (GTDB taxonomy): domain Bacteria; phylum Bacillota; class Clostridia; order Eubacteriales; family Anaerofustaceae; genus CAYTMY01. The sequence goes on along the minus strand of CAZTZO010000004.1, from coordinate 16,208 downwards.
GGCAAAATGGGGCATTCCGAGAGGATAAACGAAGGCGTCTACATAAATGTCGACGGGAATAAATATGACCCGATATTTAAGGGTGCTGTGGATTACTTTAAATAGCGTATATACCGAATATATAAAATATATAATAAGAGCGGGCAGTTAGAATTAAAACCTTCCCGCTTTTTATATGCCGCTATACTCATTAGCGAGTGTCTTTTTAAGCTACTCTTGCAAATATAAAATATTGATTGTATAATAAATCAGAATATATATTGTATATAAAATATCGTATGCCGAATTCACACTATATAATAGAGGACGTTTATGAACAACAAGAATAACGACGTACAGCACCTCTTTGAGCCTTCTACTAATAAAAACAGCGAAAGTGACTTAGAAAAGCAATTTCTTAACCTTAGCGGAACCTCAATATTGCTGTTTGATCTTGCTATTAACACGATTTGTGTAAAGGTTCTCAACAATATTAAGACCGATATAGCCTTTACGTGCCATGACTTTAAAGATATGATTATGAAAAAGCATATCTTAACCAATAGCGACATGAATAGAATTACGACTTCGATAAATAAGATACGAAGTACCGATGCGAGCATTCGTACAGAAACCGTCAAATTTTCGCACGCAGACGGCAAAATGCTCTGGTTCAACATTAAAACGATACGAATTGATATAAAAGAAACGCTTTTAATATATATAGACCCGATCGACGACAAACTGAACCTTGACGAAGCATTAAAGCAAAGAGCTGAAATGGATTCGCTCACAGGTCTTTTTAACCGCGAGCCCTTCTTTGAAAAGGCAGCGGAGCGAATAGCTAAAAAAGAAGCGGGATACTGGGTCATATCATCTCTGGATGTAGATAACTTCAAGGTCATCAACGACCGCTACGGTACTCAAAAGGGTGATGAAGTATTAAGGTATATCGGCAATTTGTTTTTTAAATCCTTTCTTGGCAGCGGAGGCATTGTCAGCAGGATTTTGTCGGATAATTTTGCTTTTATTTATCCCGCAAGCATGAAAAAGACAGGAGAGCTTGACAAAATCAGAACTATGGCTTCACGCCCGCCATGTATAGACCAGCTGATAAATTTCAGAATAGGCCGTTATACGGTAAACGATCTGAATATATCGGTAGACAGCATGTATGACAGAGCGCTTTTGGCTCAGGAAAGCATACGTAACCGCTACAATGTCAATATCGCCGAATATTCCGAAGTAATGCGTGAGCAGCTGCTTAGGGAGCAGGAAATAGTCGATGAAATGGATATCGCTCTTGCGAGAAATCAGTTTGAGCTGTGGTTTCAGCCTCAGTTCAATCAGATAAAAAATACTCTTATCGGCGCTGAGGTATTGGTTCGCTGGAGGCATCCGACAAAGGGGCTTTTGATTCCTCCGGGCGATTTTATCCCCTTTTTCGAGCGCAACGGCTTTGTATATGAAATGGATAAATATGTGTGGGAACACGCATGTAAATTTATAAAGAACCAAATTGATAAGGGCGAGACCCCCTTGCCTTTAAGTGTGAATGTTTCCCGCTACGATATACTGCGAGACGATATATACGACATAATAACAGGATATGTTCGTAAATACGACGTACCCATAGATTTATTGCGTCTTGAAATAACCGAGTCCGCTTTTGCCGAGAACAGCGAAGGAGTTATAATAGCGACAAAGCGCTTTATAGATGACGGCTTCATAGTCGAGATCGACGATTTCGGCAGCGGCTATTCTTCATTGAATACCTTAAAGGACGTTCCTGCGAACATTTTAAAGCTTGATATGCATTTTTTAGACAACAGAAGCGATTCCGTACGCGGAGGGACTATTTTGGAGTCGGTCGTGCGTATGGCAAAATGGCTGGGTATGCCTGTTATAGCGGAGGGCGTCGAAACGAAGGAACAGGCAGATTTCTTGAAATCAATAGGCTGCGCTTATGTGCAGGGTTACCTTTACGCGCGTCCTATGCCGCAAAACGAATATGAACACATAAGCGAAAATTATGATAAGCAACTTGATATAAACGCTCTTGAAACGACGGGAACCTTTGAAAGTGAAAAATTCTGGAATCCTGCGTCTATTGAAACACTTATCTTCAACAGCTACGTCGGTGGGGCGTGTATTATCGAATTATTCAACGATAAATTCGAGATACTTCGCGCAAACGACAAGCTTCCCGAGGTAATAGCACCGGGGATAGGCTTGAGTGTAGAGGAGCTGTTAAGCTATGATTTTACTAAGTATATCAGTAAAGAAAGCAGTAATACACTGCAAAAAGAATTATTAAAGGCAATAAATGAAGATAAAGAGGTAAACAGCGAGGTCGTATTTCACGGGCTGCCGAAATGCCCCGAAGAGATTTGCCTGAGTGTTACCATGCGTATTATCGCGCGTGCGGATAAGCGCTACATGATATATTGTCTTGCACTGAATATAACAGCACAAAAAGAAGCTCAGGAGATGAATAAACGTTCTTCAGAGCGTATGCACACGATATTAAACGCTGTTTCCAGCGGTATTGTGGCGACGAAATGTATAGAAGGTAAAGCAAACTATATCTTTGCAAACAAAGCATTTTTTTCCATGCTTGGCTATACGAATAATGAATATGAGATAACCGAAGGGGATCCCCTTGTTTTCATAAACAGTGACGATTACAAATATGTAAAGGAAAAAATAAAATCTGTCACGAAGGAAAACGAGTCCGTCAGCTTTGAATTTCGGGCAACGAGGCGCGATAATAAAGAAATATGGCTAAAAGGCACCACGAGTGTCACGCATCTGTTTGACGAGGACGTACCCGTGCATTTGAACGTTTTGGAGGATATAACGCGACAAAGGAAAAACGAGCAGACCACCAAGAGCGTGGATAAGCAGCTGCACTTTCTAAACGAGATAGCAAAAGAGCTTCTCATAGACGACGAGCATGAGGCGCTTAGCGCTGCAATAGAAAAGGTGCGCTCTTATTTTGGAGCAAGATGTGCCTATATTTGCGAGTTTGATATTATACATGACACAGCCTTAGTGACTTATGAGGCACTCTCTGAGAATGCTGTATCGAAGAAGGACTCTTTTAAAAATATCCCTCTTTCATATATAAAGGAACACTTTAAAAGACTCGATGATGAGAATTATATCTATTTAAACGACATAATAAGCTCGCCTGAGGATAAAGCCTTACAAAAAAGCTGCCCGATTTTTGATGAAGGTGGTCATATTAACGCGTTTGCGATTAAAAGACAGGATAACATAATCGGCTATGTGGTTTTGGATGATCCGACTAAAAGAAATATATACCTTAATAATTTAAGGGCGCTGTGCGGTTATATATCTATTATATTATCCCGCAGAGATATTCTTTCGTTCTTTAAATTAAACCGTAAAAACCTCTATGAAGCTATAAACGGTATACCCTGCGGCTTTTTAAGGTTAAGCCTAAAAAATAACGATATATCAGACGCCTTGTTTTACAACGACGGCTTTTGTGAAATGACAAAAACGAGCAGGGAAGATGCGGCGAACGAGTACAACGTAAGCACGAATTGGGGGATACATCCCGATGATATCAACGAATTTCGTTCGTGCTTAAAAAAAACGATTAAAAACGGTGAACGTGAAAAATGTATTTGCAGACTTAAAAAGGTAAGCGGCGATTATTTGCAGGTTGAGGCGTCGGCGAAAAAAAGCACAGACGAAAACGAAGAGGAATATCTCAACGTTTACTTCAGCGACATATCCGAGCAATTATCCATTCAGGAGCAGAGAATTCAGCTTATAGAGAATCTTCCGTGCGGGGCAGGCATATACGAAATCTCCGATAAGGGCATAAAGCTGAATTACTTAAATAAACGCTATAAGCAGATAGTCGGCAGGAATGTAGAAGATATACCCTCAGAAGTAGACGTTTTGGCTCCGATACATCCCGAGGACAGGCAGAGCGTATTAGACGAGCTTTACAGTGCGATAGACGAAAAAAGAGATTTTACCTGCAATATTCGCCTTAAAAACGACGAGGGTATATACCACGAATTTGTTTTGAATGCCAATATGGAAAAGCGTATAAGCGATGTAAGGATAATATATGCGACCTTTACGCCGGTAAGTGAAAAGGAGCTGTCCTACAGGGATATGCTTAAATCTTCGCTTTCAACAATAATGGAAGCCTTTGACGATTTGCTTTATATAAAGGATACCAATCTTCGCTATATAAGCCTGTCCGAAGCAATGGCAAAGTATTACGGTTTAAAAAGCGCATCGGATATGATAGGCAAAACCGACAGCGAGCTGTTTGAAGGAAAGCTTTGCCCTACATACGTCAAATACGATCTTGAGGTTATGCACAGCGCCAAGGCGTCGTTAAATAAAATCGAGCGAATAAATGACCGCAACGGCGACGTTCGTTATATAAATATGTCACGCTATCCCATGCGAGATTATCATCATAATATAATAGGAGTATATTGCTGCGGCTGGGATATCACAAAATATCATGAGAATCATGACCGCCTCAAGCTTTTGTCGGATACACTTCGTGGGGGACTCATTTCATGTGAATGTACAAATGACTCTATCAAAATATTGTATTCTAGCGAGGGTATAGCCGTCCTTTACGGTTATTCGGCGTTCGATAACGCAAAAATCGTTGGTAAAGAGCCGATGCGTCTTGTATTTAAAGAGGACAGGCAGCTTATAAGGGAAAAAGTAGACAGACTTATAGCGGGCGAAGTTTCCATAGACTGCACCTATCGCATCCAAACGATAGACGGCATAGTAAAATGGCTTGAAGTAAAGGGCGTATGCTCACAGAGGTATTCCGATAGGATAATAGTCAACGCGGCGATATTCGACGTGACTGATAGTATGCTTGCCAAGGACGCTTTAAAGGTCAGCGAGGATGAGCTGAAAATTGCCATTACAAAAATGGGGCAAATGATAGGCGAATATAATTTGCTTACGCACACGCTTACCCTGCCGATTGAGTATGCAAAAAAATACAACCTTCCCTATACTATCAATGACAAGCACGAGCATTTCGTTCACGGAAAGCTCGACAAATCTTCTCAAATCAAGTTTAAAAATGCGTACAACGACTTTCTTAAAGGCAAGGAAACCGGTTCCTTTGAGTATGGTATAGAACACAATGACTTCGGTAAGCATTGGGAAAAGATCGAGTACGCGACTGTCTTTGATTCGCAAAATAAGCCTGTGAAGGCTATATTGAGTATAGAGGATCTCACACAGGACAAGCTTCGTGAGGACGAGAACGTTGCGCTTCGTGAAAATGAACGCATACTTAAAATGGTGACGGTGCATTCCAACAGGCTTGTTTACCGCTATGATATAGAAAATAAAATGCAGTACGCAGACCCGATTCTTGCAAAAAAGCACAATCAGGTGGCTGTTATGAGAAATCTGCCCGATTCGTTTATCAATTCCAAGGAGCTGTTTAGCGACAGTGTCGACGAGTTTAAAAGGATATATTGTGATATTGATAACGGAGTAAAGGACGGCGCCGCAAAGATACATATACTCAATACCAAGGGTAAGGAGGTCTGGCTCGACGTCCAGTATTCCGTAATTTCAGAGGCGTTCCACAAGCCCAAATTTGCCGTTATTTCGACTATGGATATTACGCAGGAGCATGAAAAGGAGCTTGCGTATGAGCGTTATAAGCAGACTATAAGTCACAGCGCTGCGGATTCGACCGGAATAATATATCTTGTTGCCGATATCACGGACGATATTACTCTAGAGTGCGGAGGCAGACTGCTGCCCGATGATTTTCCTTCGCGGGGTTGTACAAGACTGGAAACCATTAACTATATCACGAATAATTTTGTTGTTCAGCATGATCGTGAAAGATGCAGGGAATTTTTCTCGCGTGCCCATCTGATAACGCAGTTCACGGATAAGGTAAGAAGCTTGGTTTCGGATTGGGAGCTGATGGATAATTTTGCAGGGATAAAGTGGATACATACGGAGATTCAGATGGTGCTTGACCCGTACACCGAGCATATTAAGGCATACACCAGTATGAACGACATCACAAAAGAAAAGTCCGCAATGCTTGAAATACAAAGAAAAGCCGAAACCGACGGCATGACCGGTCTTTATAACAGGGTAACGGCTGAAAAGCTCATAAAGGAACGTCTTTTAAACAAACAGGGAGAACCGTGTATGCTGGCTATGGTCGATCTCGACAATCTAAAGTCGATAAACGACAACATGGGACACTCTCAGGGAGACAAAGCGCTGTGCGATATAGCGGACACATTAAAGGGACAGACGAGAAAGACAGATATTCTTGCCAGAATAGGCGGAGATGAGTTTTTGGTGTTCATTGACGGAGTGGGCGATGAAGCAAAGGCGCAAAGTATAATAGGCACATTCTTAAATAAGCTCAATATGCAGTATATCGGAGAGAATGAGGACATACCGGTCAATGCGAGTATTGGCGTCGCTCTCGGAGTATGCGATACGTTTTCTTATGACAGTATGTTTGCCAAAGCAGACACGGCGTTATATAACGTGAAACGAAGCGGGAAAAATAACTTTGCCATATATTCGCCTGAAATGGAGAATCCGAACTACGACTACAAGGAAAATATGCAAAAATCGACATGGAGCGCGAACTATTTTGACAGCAATGAATTGGATTATCTATTAAAGGCGGTAAGTGAAATTTACCCTCTTGTCATATCGGTAAATTTAACTCGGAATATTTATCATATAATACGCTACGATACTTTCTTTACAAAAAATCCATTAAATATGGGTAAATATGACGATCTTATTGCTTCGGGTTATGAGAGCTTTTATATAGATGACAGGCAGAGCTTTATTGACGCTTTTGAGAGAAAGAGTATTATAGAATCCTTCAAGCAGGGCAAAAGCAAGCTCACTCACGTCGGAATGCAGCGCGGAGACGACGGTATATATCGCCTTATCCAGACGGACGTAATATTCGTTAAGCCCAAGACGGGGGAGGATATACTTGAAATAACCCTTGCAAGAGAAGTTGGAAAGAGAACAAGCGCAAAATAACCACAAGACCGCCTTATCTTTAAAGGCGGTCATTTTAGTTATTATTTCATTTTCAACTCCAAAGAAAGAAAATAATGCATTATACGGTTTGACGAAGACCGATTTTTTTATTATAATCAAACCATAACATTCGGAGGTGTACCGTGCCTGAGAAAAAAAACAAAGAAGAAGAAAAGCTTTTACGAAAAGGGCGCATAATGCATAAATTTTCAGCCTTTTTCTTTGGCTTAAAGGACAAAAAACCGGGAGAAGGCAAAGAAAATTTCGTTGAGACCTCAGTCGGCAAAATAAAGGTATTGGAATACGGCTTTGACAAGGAGGGCGTATTGCCGATGTATATCGACCTTCACGGAGGCGGTTTTATGCTGATGAACGCAAGAGCCGACGAGGACATGAATCTGGTTATAGTGAATAACTCGGACATAAGAGTCATAAGTATAGATTATCCACTTACTCCGCAGTATCCGTATCCTAACGCTGTAAACGCTGTTTATGAGGTTATCGCCCATTACGCAAAGAATGCCGAAGAATACAGAATAGACCCGATGCATTTTGCCATAGGCGGACACAGCGCCGGAGGCAATCTTGCCGCAGTTGCGTGTTTGAAGGCTAAAATGAACAAGGAAAAAAGCTTTAAATTCACGGCACAGGTCATGGATTTCCCGTCCTTGGATCTTGCGAGCGACCCATATACAAAGCCGCTTCCTGCCAAGGCTATCAAGCCGAAGGACGCCCTTATGTATAATGTGTGCTATATCAGGAAGCATGACGCAAAGGAAATATATATCTCCCCGATTTTTGCGAGCGTAAGACAGCTTGAGGGCTTACCAAACGCTCTTGTTATAGCCGCCGAATACGATTCATTGCACGATGAGGCAGTTCACTACGCCAAAAAATTAAGCAAGGCAGGTGTTCAAACAGAGCTTTGTGATATTAAAGGCGTGGAGCATGGATTTGTTTATTACCGCTGCGAGGAGGCGCCCGCCGTTATAAAATATATAGCAGATTTCGTAAAAGACAATATATAAAAACGCCCGTTGCCATATTTTTCAGCATTCAAAAGTAAATTATATCCTTAAAAATAAAAGCTCTCCCTTTTTTAAAATAAAGAGAGAGCTTTTGTAATTCATTCTATGTCGTTTTCGGGTGGGGGAAAAATATCCTGTGCTAAATATTTGCCGTTTTGTTTATGTTGTTTAACGCATAAAGAGAGCAGATATTCTATTTGTCCGTTTACGCTTCGAAAGTCGTCCTGAGCCCACTTTGCCAAATCGTCATACAGCTTACTTGATAATCTAAGAGGTATTTGTTTTTTTAATGAATCGCCCATATCAATAAAGGCTGCCGGAATTTACTATAGGCTGAGCGTCATGGTTGGCGCATAATACCACAAGCAAGTTCGACACCATAGCCGCTTTCCTTTCTTCATCAAGAGTAACAACGTTGTTTTCGCTCAATCTGTCAAGTGCCATTTCGACCATGCCAACGGCTCCGTCGACTATCATTTTTCTGGCGTCGATTATCGCAGAGGCCTGCTGACGCTGGAGCATGACTGCCGCAATCTCAGTTGCGTAAGCAAGATATGTGATTCTGGCTTCGATTATCATTATCCCCGCTTCGTTTACACGCGCCTGTATTTCGTCTCGTATCCTTTGTGCCACAAGCTCACTTGAGCCTCTCAAGCTGCCGTCGTCCGCTATGCCGTCTCCGGTCGTATCGACGTTCGGCGCTACATCGTAGGGGTAGAGTCTGACTATATTTCTCAAGGCGCTGTCGCATTGTAAGGAAAGGAACTCCTTGTAGTTATCTACGTTGAATACAGCCTTCGCAGTATCGGTTATTCTCCATGTTACGGCAATACCTATTTCGATTGGATTGCCAAGACAATCGTTGATTTTCTGTTTGTTATTGCTCAGAGTCATTATCTTCATGGAAAGCTTTTTGTTCATGCCCTCCATATTATCTTCGTTTGACTGCATTTTGTCCTGAAGCGTTCTTCGTGATATATTGACATCTCCGCTTTGCGCAAGCTTTGTTTTAGCTGCCGGATTTACGGCTGTACAGAAAGGATTTACAAAATAAAACCCCGCTTCCTTGATGCTGCCGATATATTTGCCGAATAATGTCAGAACAAGAGCCTCCTGCGGCTTTAATACCTTTAAGCCGGGCAGCGGAATCCAGCCTAAGCAAAATATAACAATACCTACAATAAGCATAACACTGCCTATCGTTTCGCTTTCCCTTATCCCACCGATCACCATTAAAGCAATTGCTACGATATACAGCACTATTATCGTAAGAAGCATTGCCATACCGTTCTTTTTATTTTTTAAGATTTTTTCTTCCATTTTGTCATCTCCGATTAAATAATATCAATATGATATCATTATAATATTTATTTGTCAACTAAAAGAAACAAATATTTTCTAATTAAAAAAACTGCTTATGTTTTGTTATTTTATTAAATATTAGAAAGCGAATGTATTCTTTATATAAATACGCTCTCAGATGATATAATTAAAACATATGTTTTTATAAGGAGAAATGCTTCTAATGGTGTTCTCATCAATTACATTTTTATATGTTTTTTTACCGCTGTTTCTGGCAGTGTATTATTTGCTTAAAGAAAAATACAGAAACATATTTTTGTTTCTTGCAAGTCTCGTTTTTTACTGGTGGGGCGAGCCTTCATTTCTTCTTATAATGATAGCCTCGATACTTTTGAATTACGTATTCGGCTTAGTATGTGCAAAGGCAGAAAAAATAAATATTAATGCAAAAAGAGCGGCTTTGTTTATTGCAGTTGCCGGAAATTTGGCGTTATTGTTTTACTTTAAGTATTTCGATTTTTTAATAGAGACGATAAACAGATTATTTAACTCAACAATCAGCTTAAAGCAAATAGCGCTGCCTATCGGTATTTCCTTTTTTACGTTTCAGGGCATGAGCTATGTCATAGATGTTGCGCAAGGTAAGGTTAGCGTTCAAAAGAATCCACTCATTGTCGGATTGTATATTTCTATGTTTCCGCAGCTTATCGCAGGGCCGATCGTCAGGTACTCCGATATCGAAAATGAGATAACGCACCGAAGCGTAACGACGGAGGACTTTTATATCGGAATGTCGCGCTTTATAACCGGTCTTGCCAAAAAAGTCCTTATAGCAAATTCGCTTGCCGGAACTGTCGATAGAATCTTTATGATTGATCCGTATAATATTGGCGCAATAAATGCATGGGTGGGCGCAATCTTTTATATGTTTCAAATTTACTTTGATTTCTCGGGTTACTCGGATATGGCTATAGGCTTGGGCCGTATGATGGGATTTCATTTTCTGGAAAACTTCAACCTACCTTATATCGCAAAGAGCATAACGGAATTTTGGAGAAGATGGCATATTTCGCTTTCGACGTGGTTCAGAGATTATGTGTACATACCTCTCGGAGGAAACCGAAGGGGCAACGTGTATTTACACCTTATCATAGTTTTTGTTTTAACGGGGCTTTGGCACGGCGCTGCATGGAATTTCGTTATATGGGGTTTATGGCACGGTTGTTTTTTGCTCATTGAGCGCTTCGTAAAAGGGCGTATTAACGATAAGCCGAAAAGTCGGATTGTAAATATTTTGCTTCATTGCTACACATTGGGTACGGTTCTTGTCGGGTGGGTGATGTTTCGCGCGCCTTCGTTGGGATATGCAATCAGGTACCTTAAAGCCATGCTCGGCTTTTATTCAGGGAATACAACATTGTTTGATCCCTCGTATTTTTTAAACGCATTCACGATAAGCGTGTTGATTTGTGCAATAATATTCTCTACAGGTATTCCAAAGCGCATTGAAGAATATATTATTTCACACACAAAGAACGACAAAGTGTATAACGGCATAATCAAACCTGCCGCCGTGTTAATTTTATTTGTCATATGCGGGATATTCGTTATGTCCTCTACGTATAATCCGTTTATATATTTCAGGTTTTGAAAGGAGAGGTGAAATGGGGAAATTTATTAAAACCGGACATACAATAGCTGTCATTATTTTTTCACTGCTCCTGGTATTGCCGATGTTATTTTTTAATTTTGAAGAAGGAAAAATATCGCAGACTGAAAATAAAGTGCTTGCTTCTTTTCCTGATTTATCCCAATTCAGCGGATTTTTCGATTCAAAGCTTCCTACAGCTCTTGACGGATACATAAGCGATAACATCGGATTTAAGCAGGAGGGCACGCTTTCGCACATTTGTCTTATGTACGGACTTTTTAGGCAGTTGGCCGTATCCGATTATATTGAAGGGAAAGAAGATAATTTCTATTATTCAAATCAGCCTCTTTTAAGCTCGTATCAGGGCTTAACAAACTACAGTGAGCAGGAGATTAACACAATATACGACAGCCTTGTCAGCCTTAACGACGCCGTAAATAACAAGGGTGCAAAATTCGTTTTTATGCCGATACCGAACAAAGAGGATGTTTATAACGAATATCTTCCCGATGGTATAAACATTGTTGCACAAAGAAGCAATTTGTCCACCTTAAAGGATAAATTAATCATTGAAAGCTCTGTTGCCACTGTCGATACTCTGGGGAGCCTTTTGAATGCAAAACAATACGTTGACGGAATGCTGTATTACAAAAATATAGACCCGACGCATTGGAATATGAACGGTATGTTTGTGGGGTACAAGGCGTTGATGCAGACTATTAACAAGACGGATAATTCTATAACCTATCTTACCGATAGTGATGTCAATATCACAGGAACCGTTGAAAATAAAGCACTCGCATTCTTGCAGGTATTCAAGTCGATAAATAAGCTTTTTAAAACTAAAGAAGATGTGATGTACAAGGTTGAAGTTATCGGGGGCTTTAGCGGGGTATCTGACAATACGACTCCCAGTGCTTATTCCCTTTCAAATGATACGACAAACCGTTATTTTCACTATTATAATGAAAATGCAAAGAACAACAAGGTTCTGTTTGTTGTGGGAGATTCGTATATTTGGGACTTTATGCTTCCAATGCTGTCTGAGACATTTTCAGATGTATATTTTCTTCAGATAAGCACGAGCAGGGATGATATAGAAGAGCTATTGGGTTATATTAAGCCTGACTTCGTTGTTTTGGAAATCGTTTACAGAATGACTGATGCAACTAATATGGGATTGCTCTCAAACAAGCTTTGTCAATGCTTTGATTCTTCAAAAGAGTAAAAGCGGTTTGTAAAAAAGTATGAATAAAAAGAGCCCTTGCAACTTGAAAAAACGCACCCCGAAAGTTATATGACTTTCGGGGTGCGTTTCATTTTTACTAAGGAGTTAATTTATATTTCTATTTGTATGCGCCCGAGTATTCGGGATTTGTTACGACTGAGAAATGGAACACGGGCTTGCCTACTCTGAGTATTCTCATAGGCATATGAGGTACGTTTGCGGGGACAAACATAAGCGTTGTTTGCGTGATAAGCTTCTTTTCTCCGCCTATGGCGACCTCTATTTCGGCGTCAAGATCATAAGGATGGTCAAAATCTGTTCCGTAGAAGCCTATTATCTCATCATATGGATGTGAATGCTCCTCAAAGATAGGATCCAGCTCGGGAACTGCATAATACCATGCGGTATTCATCTGGAATGAACCGGGAACGACGTTTCCGTCTATCCAAAGTATTCTCTTCGAAAATTTCTTGTAGATTTCTCCGAATTCCGGAGTCCATGCGTTCGCAGGTTCCTGTAAGGTCTGAACATAATTCTTGTCGTATTTACCCATAATCTTCTTCCTTTCAATATTGAATATTATATAATTCATTATAATGCATTTTAAAAATAAATACAAGTACATTTTCGTTAAACCGTAAATATTTACAGTATTTGTAAATTTAAACGAAAAAAAGACGCAACACCTTTTTAGTGCTGCGTCAAATATTGATTTATTTCGGTGCATTTGTAAATTGCATTTGAGCGAAATACGTGTCCATGAAGCCCTCCTGAAAATTAAGCTCCGTATGCTCTGCGTTCTTTTTAACCACGGCGCATTTCTTTACGCTGCCCTTGTCCAACAGGTACATCTGCACCCCTGTGCCCGCTCCGTTTCCCACGCTTCGTACCGGCACACCGTCAATTTTTGGGAAAAGCCCTATTAGCTGTGCGTTTTGTACATCGAGGTAGTTGCCGAAGGCTCCGGCAAGACATATTTCCTCAAGCTGTTCGGGCTTTATTCCGTAGTTTCGAATAAGTATAATGCATCCTGTGGCAATTGCCGCCTTTGCTTTTTGTATTTCCCTTGCGTCAAGCTGTGAAAAATACACGTCCTCTTTCTCCTTGGATAATACGAATACGTTTATTTCACCGCGTTTTTCAAGCCGTGCGCTTAAAGAGTCCTCGCCGAATTTATTGACATATTCATCATGGGAGAGCATCTTGCCCCGAGCGTTTATTACCTTGTTTCTTATCAGCTCCGCAAGGATATCTATTATTCCTGAGCCGCATATTCCTATTGCCGGCTCATCTGCTATAACGTCGATTGAAACGTTTTTGTCCTTGTCTATTGTGAAGTGCTCGATAGCTCCCTGCGCCGCTCTCATTCCACAGGTTAACCCCGCTCCCTCAAGAGCCGGCCCGCAAGCAGTAGAGGCAATAATGTATTTGTCGTTCGTACCTACCGCAAGCTCTCCGTTTGTTCCCAAATCTATAGCCAGTCTGGGTTTGCCGTCATCAGGCAAGCCGATAAGTACGGCTGTCGTGTCAGCTCCCACAAAGCCTCCCAAAAGCGGAAGGAAGGTTATCACGCATTCCCCGTTTAAGTTTAAATACGTCTGACTTGCTTTTATCTGAACTGTATTGTGCGTCGTTGAAACGAAAGGAGCTTTGCCGAGGCTTTCGGGATACAACCCCAAGAACAAGTGCTGCATTGTGGAGTTTCCGCAGAAAACAGCATGATATATTCTGTCGGTATTTATGTTGTCCGTCGTTCTTGCGTCGTTTAATAGCTTGTTTATAGTGTCTGAGACCTTGTGCCTTAACGTATCGAGTCCGTCTTCGTTTTTAATGCAGTAGCCGATCCTGCTTATAACGTCCGCGCCAAGCTCTGTTTGTGCGTTAAGAGAGGAATATGTGCCGATGAGCTTTGCGTTTTGCATATCGTATAAATAAGCCGCAACGGTGGTAGAGCCTATATCTACAGCCAAGCCGTATATATCGTCATCGTCATCCAAATTTATATCTATTACCTCGTCGTTGAAAATAACGAGATTGTAGCTTTGGGCTTTGTTGTCAACGCTTGCCTTTTCGGAAAGCTTTTTAAGGGCGTTATATGACAGTCCAACCTTGAACTTTTCATATATTTTCCCCGCGAAGTCCTCGCAGTGATCCGGCATGATATCGTTTCCCGAAACATGAAGAAAGGACAGCATCGGGTTTATGTCGCAGTTAAGCTCGGTATTCGCTGTCAGTACGTTTACCTTTCTGTCGGCTCTGTTAAATATCTTGATTACCTTTATATCCTCAGAAAGCTTATACTGGCATGAAAGCACAGTAGAGCGAAATGAGTCTTTTTCTATTTCAACGGCGCATTTGCCGCATTTCCCGTTTCCGCCGCATACGAGATCCTGAGAGTATCCCGCCTTTGAAAGTGCGTCGGAAAGCTTGCTTCCGACTTCGGCCTGTATGCTTTTGTTGTCAAACTCGAAAATTACATTTACGTTTTGCATTTTGTTCCTCCGTTTGTATAAGCTCAAAGAATATCTAACGCGTGTGCGGTATTTTCTTTTATTTACAGTATAATGTTGCAAATTTGAAATGTAAAGAAGGATTTTATAATGAGCCGATTTTTAACAAAGCGAAGTGTGCGGCTTGTAAATGTGTCCCGTATCATCATGCATAAAAATAAGCAGATTTCCAAGTATAAATATGCGCGGTGCATAAGTCATAAATTAAGTGAATATGCACTATTAATATTCAAAATTATTAATATGAGACAACTTTCGAAAAGTACGTACTGACGGCAGTTTAATTTTATTGAATTTGAGAAGCGAAAGTTATTAATTCAACATTATGCGGCAAACTGAACTCAATATTTAATTATCTTAACGAAAATCTCTTTACCGCCTTATAAAAGTTATAGTATAATCAATATACACGGCATTGTCGTAATATGGTGCCAAAATGGTTATTTTATACCAATACGGAGGAGATACAATGATAATTATCGGTGAAAAAATCAACGGCGCTATTCCTTCAGTCAAAAAGGCAATAGCGGAAAGAGACGCGGAGCTCATCAAGAAAAGAGCAATAGCGCAGACGCAGGCGGGAGCAACCTTCCTTGACTGCGCACCCAGCACAGATGCAGACAAAGAGTACGACGCAATGGTATGGCTTATAGACCTTATTCAGGGAGTAAGCGAAACGCCTATATGCATCGACAGCCCCAACGAGCTTCTTTTAAAGAGAATCTTTGAAGAAAATCACGTTAAAAGACCCGGAATGGTCAACTCGGTAAACGAAGAAGGAACGAAGTGCGAAACCATATTCCCGCTTATCGCAGGAACGGAGTGGGAAGTAGTCGGTTTGACATGCGACCAGGACGGTATCCCCATGGACGTACAGAAAAAAGTCGACATTGCCAAGAGCATGATAGATAAGGCAAACAAATACGGCGTCGATTTAAGTAAATTCCACATTGATCCGTGCGTTATGGCACTTTCTACCTGCGTAACGGCAATGGAAAACTTCGAGCAGTGCATAATGCAGATACACGATTATGCGCCGGAAGTAAAAATCACAGGAGCGATTTCAAACATTTCCTTTGATATGCCCGTAAGAAAAATAGTAAACCAGAACTGCATGACCATGGCAATAAGAGCAGGTCTTGACTCCGCAATAATGGATCCCTGCGACAGAGAGATGATAGGCACGATATACGCTGCTGAAGCACTCGCAATGAAGGACAAGAGCGGCAGAAAGTACAACCGCGCATATCGTCAGGGCAAATTCGGACCTATCAAATAATCACTTAAATAATCAAACAAAACAATTAAAAATTATTCGCTTACTTAAAAGCAAGCAAAATCCAGAGTAGGCAAGGTGCGTTAAGTTACACGGGATGGGATGTAGCCCGTGGCCGAAGGAAGATATCCTGCGATGCCTTGCCGCTTCCGCTGATTAT
>CAZTZO010000003.1:88609-120972 GCA_964618075.1 uncultured Lachnospiraceae bacterium | reverse complement strand
TCTTGTTTTGCCTTCGCCTATACCCTTATCCTTAAGTCTTGAAAGAGAAGGAAGCACGTCGATAGGAGGCGCTACGCTCTTTCTGTAAAGCTCACGGCTTAATATTATCTGACCCTCTGTGATATATCCTGTAAGGTCGGGGATCGGGTGGGTCTTATCGTCCTCCGGCATTGTCAGAATAGGTATCATCGTTATGGAACCGGTTTTGCCCTTCTGTCTGCCTGCGCGTTCATAGAGCGAAGCAAGGTCGGTGTACATGTACCCGGGGTAACCACGACGTCCGGGGACTTCCTTACGTGCGGCGGAAACCTCACGAAGAGCGTCTGCATAGTTTGTTATATCCGTTAAGATAACCAAAACGTGCATATTCTTGTCGAATGCGAGATATTCTGCGGCTGTAAGAGCCATACGCGGAGTAGCTATTCTTTCGATCGCTGGGTCGTTTGCAAGGTTTACAAACATTACCGTTCTATCAATAGCTCCCGTTTCTTTAAAGCTTTCAATAAAGAAGTTGGATTCCTCAAAGGTAATACCCATTGCTGCGAAAACAACTGCGAAGGGCTCATCTGTTCCGACAACCTTTGCCTGACGGGCTATCTGTGCCGCAAGCTGTGCATGGGGCAAGCCTGATGCTGAGAATATCGGCAGCTTCTGTCCACGAACAAGCGTGTTAAGTCCGTCTATTGCGGAAACTCCTGTCTGAATGAATTCCTGAGGATAATCTCTGGCTGCGGGGTTCATCGGCAAGCCGTTTATGTCGCGTCTTGCTTCAGGTAGAATAGCCGGCCCGTTATCTATAGGTCTTCCGAGTCCGTCGAATACTCGGCTTAGCATATCCTCGGATACTCCGAGCTCCATGCTCTTTCCTAGGAAACGAACCTTACTGTTTGAAAGGTTGATACCCGTTGAGCTTTCGAAAAGCTGTACGAGTGCGTCTCCGCCGTCTATTTCAAGAACCTTACATCTTCTTGTTTCTCCGTTTGCGAGCTCTATTTCACCGAGTTCGTCGTACGTTACGCCTTCTACGCCTTTGACGAGCATCAAAGGGCCTGCAACTTCCTGTATCGTTCTATACTCTTTAGGCATATCAGAAGTCCTCCTTTTCGGTGAGTTTAGACACTTCGGACGTGAGGAGCTTGACTATTTCCTCATATTCCTTGTCTATATCGTCGGCGTGAACATATTTAAATCTACCGATGCGCTCACGCACGCTCATATCGGCAAGCTTTTCTATCGGAGCGCCGCTTTTAAGTCCCTCGTTAGCTATCTCGTAATAATCGAGAACGAGCTTCATCATGAGGTACTGCTTGTGCAGCGGAGTGTATGTGTCTATTTCATGGAAGGCATCCTGATGAAGGAAGTCTTCTCTTATTGAACGGGACGCTTCGAGCTTAAGTCTGTCAGGAGCCGAAAGGGCATCCATACCGACTAACTGTACTATTTCTTCAAGCTCGCTTTCTTCCTGCAGCAGCTTCATTATTCTGCCGCGGTTTTCCATCCAATCCTTGTTTGCGTTCTCATTGAACCAACCTGCCATATTCTGTTCATACAGCGAATAGCTTGTCAGCCAGTTCACAGCCGGGAAGTGACGCTTATAAGCAAGCGCCGAGTCGAGGCTCCAGAACACCTTTACTATACGCAGTGTTGCCTGCGATACAGGCTCTGAAATATCTCCGCCCGGAGGGGAAACTGCGCCTATAACAGAAAGTGCGCCCTCTCTGTCGGAAGAACCGAGAGCTTTAACTCTGCCCGCTCTTTCATAGAACTGTGCAAGACGGCTTCCCAAGTATGCAGGGTAACCTTCTTCACCGGGCATTTCCTCAAGACGTCCCGACATTTCACGAAGAGCTTCCGCCCAGCGTGATGTGGAGTCCGCCATAAGTGCTACGGAATATCCCATATCTCTGAAATATTCGGCTATTGTAATACCTGTGTATATTGATGCTTCACGTGCCGCAACAGGCATATCCGAAGTATTTGCTATAAGAACCGTTCGTTCCATCAGTGAACGTCCTGTCTTAGGATCCTTCAATTCAGGGAATTCGTTTAGAACGTCGGTCATTTCGTTTCCGCGCTCTCCGCAGCCGATATATACAACTATATCCGCTTCAGCCCATTTTGCAAGCTGATGCTGAACGACTGTTTTTCCGCTTCCGAAAGGTCCGGGAACAGCTGCAACTCCGCCCTTGGCTATCGGGAAAAGTGCATCGATGACTCTTTGTCCTGTGATAAGAGGCACGTCGGGGGGGAGCTTTTCCTTGTAAGGTCTTTCCACACGCACAGGCCATTTTTGGAGCATTGTGATATCAACTTCCCCATTTGCGGTTTCAACGACCGCTACTGTTTCCTCTATAGTGAAGGAACCGTTTTCTATTTTCTTTATTTTACCGCTTACGTTCGGCGGAAGCATTATCTTCTGCGTAACGATTTCAGTTTCCTTGACCGTTCCGATTATATCTCCGCCCTTTAATTCGTCGCCGACCTTTGCCGTCGCGACAAAATCCCATTTTACGTCTCTTTTAAGCGAAGGCACCTCAACGCCTCTTGTAAGAGAGTTGCCTGCGATAGCCATAATCGCGTCAAGAGGACGCTGAATACCGTCGTAAATACTCGTGATAAGTCCCGGGCCGAGTTCAACGCTCATAGGTACTCCCATTGATTCGACAGGCTCGCCCGGGCCAAGTCCGGAGGTCTCTTCATAAACCTGAATAGAAGCTCTGTCTTCGTGTATCTCGATGATTTCACCGATAAGTCGCTGAGAGCTGACTCTTACAACGTCGTACATATTGGCGTCTCTCATGCCTTCGGCAATGACGAGAGGCCCAGCAACTTTCTTTATTATTCCTTTACTCATATTACACCTGCTTTATTCGTTTTCGCCGTTAAATATAATATCGGAACCAACAGCCTGTTCCACATATTTTTTTACATTGTTCATCCCGATGCCCGTATTTCCGGCAACACCCGGAATAGGTATGATCGCCGGAATGATGCTCTCGTTATGCTGTGCTATCTGTGTACTCAGAAGCGTGGACATTTGTTCTGTCACATATACAACAGCGTATTTGCCGTTTGACAATTCACGCAGCTTTGCGCTCGCCTCGGCTTCTTCTTTTACGGGAAAGATGTCAAGCCCAAGCGCAGCGAATCCGTAGATGCTGTCGTAATCTCCAAGAACTGCCGATTTAAGCATACATTTCCCTCAGTCTTTCTCTGATAATCTGTTCATCGAAATCGTTCTGCTTACATGCCAGAATTATTCTGACCATTTTTATTTCATTCTCTCTGGCTATCATATAAGCCACCAGAGGCCCTATCGAGAACGATTCGTATTTTTGCGGTTTGATCTGTGCTATCATTTCGTTGTCGCACCATCTTTCAAACGAAGAAGGCGAATTTTTCAGCATATCCGCTGTCTGCGAATATTTGGTTACAGACAGGTACTCGCAAAGCGCGTCAAGATTCACCGAAGACGCCTTTGCCATTCTCTTTATATCGAGAGTATCGCACTCGGCAAGAGCGTCGTATATAAAGTCGTAGCTTTTACCCATCATACACGCGCGAAACGCCGTTTTGATGTCTGCGCACGCTACCGTAAGCTCTGCATACGTCTTTATCGTTTCGTCCTGAGCTGCCTTACCGGCTTTATATATCGCGTCAAGAGCAGCCTTGTCGACTATACAGTCGCACAGCTGTCCGTCTCCCGTATGCAAAAGCTCTTCATAAGCCCTTTGCGCGGCTATGCGCATACCCTCCGGCAAAAGCATATATTCCTTGTCTCTTACACAAGTAAAGATAAGATCGCTATCAACCGTACCTTGTTTAATATAAATATTGTCAGGCTCTTCCCTGTCGACTGTACACACGCTTTTAATTGCCGCCTTGAGATTGTGGTAATCGTTCGAATAAAGGAAAACGTCGAACTTTTCCATATCTTTGCATAGCTCTCTGATAAGATCCCATGTCTTGTTACGTTCGTATGAAAGCATCGCCTGCTCGTCGTCTGAACCGTCCTGAGCGCCCCAGCCCTTTTCACGAAGGAACGCAACGCATTCCTCCTTGTCCTTTGAAGCTATAAGCTGCTCAATGTTCTGTGACGTAAGAAGCGAAAGCTCCTTCGATCTGATACGCGCAACCGCATAGATATAATCCATATAGTTCTTCCTCCTAATTACGCGGGTTCATGCGCAAATCATGCAAAAAGTATCTCGTGTACTTTATCCTGCAACGCTTCCTTCTCGTTGTTGAACATGGAGGCTATGGAACAGTTTTCTTCTATTCCTCCGTAAATGAGAACGAAGCCTCCGTTTATGTCCTTTGGTTCGCTCGCAACAGTGAGCTTTACGCCTTTAGCTTTCAAAGAATCGTTTATTCTCTTTTCAATATCCTTAGGCGCGCGCTTCAAATCCGCGGAATTAAAGCAGATTTCTCCGTCTTTGTCCCACGCGTACTCCGATGCCAGCTTTACTATCATGTCGAAATATTCTTTATCGCCGAGAGCGAGAATCTCATCCTGGGCTTTTTGTATAACTTCGTCAATGAGCTGCTGTTTAACGGAGAGGATAGACTGCTTTTGTGCAAGCTGGGCTGCCGAATGAGCGCGCTCGATGAACACCTTCGCATCCTCTTCGGACTTATCCTTGAGTTTATCGCTGTGTTTAACCGCTTCCTGCTTAGCCTCTGAGATGATATCCTGCGACTGTTTCTTGGCGTTCTCTGTTATTTCAAGAGCGCTTTTGGCAGCGTCATCACTTATTTCGGCTATGATTTTTTCCAATCCAGTCATATTTTGGTCTCCTCATGATTTAACTACGGAATTTTTTTCCGTAAAGATAATAGCAGCTGATTATTTTATATTCGTTACTGAAAGGATAGAAATAAGCAGAGCCAGTATTGCGTATGTTTCAACCATTGCGGGGAATATCATTGCTTTACCGAACTGATCGGGACGCTTTGTGATGATACCCATACATGCAACGGATGTATTTCCCTGATAGATAGCTGACATAAGTCCGACGAACGCCATGGGAAGGCAAGCTACGAAGTATGAAAGTCCCTGTGTGAAGGTCGGGATATTTCCTCCGAGAACGCCGCACTGTGAAAGCGTGATAAATGCGATAAGCAGTCCGTAAATACCCTGCGTACCGGGCAGAAGCTGAAGAATAAGAACCTTACCGAACTGATCGGGCTGTTCCGTGATGACGCCCGCCGCTGCGTTACCGGCGCGTCCTACGCCTACTGCAGAACCTATGCCTGCGAACAATGCTGCAAAGGCAGCTCCTGCGATTGCAAATACGATACCTAAATTTTCCATGTTAATTTGATTCCTCCTGTATTTTGTAGTATTTGGTTTTGGCGTCGAAAGGAGTGAATTTTCTTCCTCCGCCTTCGAAAAATTTTCCAAAGAATTCAACAAACTGCAAACGGTTTGTATGCACGTATGCGCCGAGCAGATTGATTGCTATATTGAATGCGTGACCGCCGATAAAGATGATTATAAAGAAAATCGTTCCTACGACGCCTCCGGCTACCATAGCGCCCATCTCGTTGATAACGGAAGCTATAACTCCCGAGGCCAGCCCCAATGCCAACAGTCTTGAGTATGAGAGCACATCAGACAGCCAGCCGCTGATATTGTAAAGTCCGTAAAGACCCTTTAGTATTCTTTTGAACCAGTTCCTTGATTCGCGTCCTGCCGTAAGTATTATACCCACAGCGCATACCAACGATACTATTTCCGCCGTGGTAAGAACCCATGATGGGAAGGATATCGTCATGCCCGACATTGAACGGAACAATGAAGAGGGCAAAAGCAGTATTACAAGTCCGAGGACTATACCGAACCAAAATACCGTGTCATAAAGAAAGTCTTTGTATTCCTTGTTTTTTAATGCCTGATAACCGTTTAAGCCAAGACCCACAAACAGATGCACCAGTCCGAAAGCAAACGCATATATAAGCATACGCATAGGCTCGTTTACCGGAACAAACCATACTGCGGGAATCGTAACGGTCTTTGCAAAGAATGTCGAGGATATAATGTCTACGGCATTTCCGAAGTAGCTTCCGAACATTACGCCCCAAAAGGCTGTCGTTATACCGCAATACATGAACATCGTAAGCATATTCTTTGTGCCCGGATTCATTTCCCTGTACTTTCTAAGCACGATAAAGCAGCCTAAAAACATAAGCAGACCGTATCCTGCGTCCGCAAGCATTATTCCAAAGAAAATATAGTAGAATATCGACATTATGGAAGTCGGATCGACCTCCCTTTCACCCGGCATAGAGAAGGACTCAACTACGCTTTCGCACGGTCGTGCAAGCGCGTTGTTCTTCAATGCTACGGGCACCTCTTCACCGTGTGCGTCCTCAAGCTCAACAACAAGCGCAAAATGCTCGTTAAGATACTTTTCGAGAGCGTCCGAATTATTCTTGATAATATAGCCGTTAAGGATAAACGTCTTTTTCGATTGACTCATAAGATCTATCGCTTCGTATTCCGCCTTGCTTATAGAATAGAAGTCCGACAGATATTTAAGGTCGCTTCTTTTATCCTCACAAGCCTTGATATCTTCAGTTGCCTTGAGTATGTCGGCATCTATAGCCGATATCTGAGAAGTGAGCTTTTCTTTTTCTTCCAGTGCGGTTATCGGGTAGACGTTTGCGGGACGCGCAAAGCCGCACATCCTTAAGGTCTCCTCCATTGCCGCGGCTTCTTTCTTTGAGCACAAAATAAATACGCAAGTCTGTTTTTTATCGCTGCTGACAATACTCACGTCAAAAGCTTCAAGAAGCGGGTTCTGTTCTCTGAGCATAGTATAAACGCCCATCATGTCGTACTCTTCGGGGAATGAACCGATAAATGCCTGAGTATTTTTTGTGGCGGTGAAATTTGTCGGCACGTCCAGTCCTATCCACGGCGTAAGCGATTCTATTGAATTGAACAGCTTGATCTTAGAGGATTGAAGCTCCGCAATCTTTTTGTCCAGCTCAACTATGACGCGCGCGTCCTTAACGTGCGTCTCGCATTCCTTTTGTTTCTCAAAGAACTCTTTAGAGGCAATATGCGTTTTCCCCTCAAGAGAAGAAAACATACCTTTCTTTTGAGGACAGTACTTGTCAATTATCGACAGAGCCTGATTGGCCATCTGAGTGTTCTTTTCATAGATGCCGAGTCTGGCAAGGTTGTCGGCACGTGAAAATACCTCATCGTCTTCAAAACGCGTTTCGCTTAATTCCACCACGCTTTTACTTTGAAGATAGTCAAGTATCTCTTTTCTGTCCCTTCTCAATGCGTATATGGTAATACGCTGCATTTGTAATTTTGCCATAAGTAAACTTCCTGTACCTTATACTAGTTGTGAAATGACCGCTTGTATCGCAGTCTTTTCCTTGCCGGACGCGTCTTTTTTCATTTTCTCGATTTCTTCAAGAGATTGCGTTTTTCCCTTGGAGGCAATTTCCTGCGCCTCAATTTTTACCGAATCGAGCTTTTCCTTTGCTGCCGCGCGTGCTTTGTCAAGCTCTTCTTCGATAAGCTTGCCGGCGTCTGTTCTTGCTTGGGCAATCATATCCTCTGCCTTTTTAGACGCGGTTTTGATTGTTTCATCTGCCTTTTGTTCTGCGTCTTTTACTGCAAGAATTGTGTCTTCTGCCATTTTCACCCCACCTTTCTTGTTATTTTTTTACATATATATAGTATAGTCTCTTTTTGCTTGGTTGTGATGTTTTTGAATGCATTTTTCTTCAAACAATAATATGTGTGCATATTGAACATATTAATTGTGTTCTTCGAATATTATTTTGCATTATTTCGCCATAAAAATGATTTTTTCTAAATGCAGACAACATTCAGTTTGTGCACAAAGCACCAATACGACTAGTTGTAATTTTACCAAAGATTCCCGACATAAACAACATTCAAAATTGCGAATCTCAACTTTTTTATTCGGAAACAATGCAAAAATAAATTATTTTTATAAAATAACCTTAATTATTGAAAGCGAATGTGCGATACTATATTATGTATTAAGAATAATTCAATAAAAAGGCGGTTGTGATTAATGATTACAAAAGATATGTCCATTATGGACGTTGTACAAAAGTACCCGCAAACCGTTGCCGTATTTCAGGTATACGGAATGGGATGCATCGGATGCGCTGCGGCGAAATTCGAAACTATAGAGCAGGGCGCTCTGGCACACGGCATGGATATGGACAAGCTTATGGTCTCGCTCAACGAAGCCATTGCTTAAATAATAAGCTTGTCAAGTAAAGAAGAGAGAACTGCCTGTCGGCAGTTCTCTCTTCTTACATATGGCTTACTCTAAAATGAATCTTACTTAAGTAAAACATATTCTTTTTTTTAATTTCATCGATCAATCGAATATAAAGTCGATATTGTTCATATTTACGTTCGGCACATTTTTTTATTACAGTTTACGTTGTATCCTTTAAAATATTGCCTGTATTTTATTTAAACGCCCAAAACTTATTCATTATAAAATTCAGCGGAATGGTAATTACCATAGAGAATACGGGTATCAAGAGCTGTGAAAAATGCAAGTAATTTGTAAATAAATATGACAGCAAATATGAAAATCCCCATGTAATCCCATAACATAGATATGATTTCAAAAGCGGTCCCCAGAAACTCTTACTGCTCTTTTTAAAGACATATTTATTATTCCAGTAGTAAGAGTTCAAAACACTTACCACGAAACCCGCAAAAGAGGCTAAGAAAACCAATTTGGATTCCGATATTGGGCTGTTAAGGTATTTGCACAAATAAATAATACCATATGTAATCGAAAAAGATATGATAGTATTTGAAACGCCTACCAGCCCAAACTTTATGAACTGAGTGATTAGTGGTTTAATTTTTTTCATTTGATTATTCTACCATACGTAGTATATAAAACAAAACTTTATTTTTTTAGATCATTTCGGCGTACAAAAACATAGCATCAACAAAAGGCAGGTGTTTTTGCATGACTATTTATTTTCATCCTCAACATCGTCGAAGTTGAGCCTTTTTTCTTCTATAACCAAAGGTCTGTTCATTATTCTGGCATTAATGCTCATAATATATTCGCCGATAAAACCGATGAAGAACAGCTGAACTGAGCCAAAGAAGAAAATGCCCAAAATAATCGGTGTGATACCTGCTGAAAAGTTATCCCAATTGATAATTTTCATTATTAAATAGACGATAGCCACCAACACGCTGAGCCCTGCGATTATTGCGCCCAAAAAAGTAGCGATCCTAAGACCTATTTTTGTATAAGATGTCAAAGAAAGCATAGCGGCATCATATAGCGTATAAAAATTATTACTTGTTTTACCCGCACGTCGTTTTTGCTGCTCATAAGGAATATCTTTACGTTTATAACCAAGTTCCGCAACTATTCCGCGAAGAAAAGGTGTCGGGTCTTTAAGATCTCTGAGTACTTCAATGAAAGACCTGTCGTATAAACCAAATCCGGTAAAATGCTCTATTTGTTCGACGTCGCTCCATTTCTTTATTAGCTTGTAATAACAGGAGCGTAAAAAACGCATTATTTTGTTTTCTTTACTTGTTTTTTTAATAGCACAAACAATTTGGTAACCGTTTTCCCATTCCTTGACAAGCTTAGGAATCATATCGACAGGATCTTGGAAATCTGCACACATGGTAATGACGCAGTCTCCGGTCACCTGCAGCATTCCATAATACGGAGAATTGAATTGTCCGAAATTTTTAGCGTTTAATATTGCCTTGATTTTCTTGTTCTCAGCGCATAACTCTTCAAGGCATTCTCTCGTTTTGTCTTTTGAGTTATTATCAATAAACAAAACTTCATAATCATAATTCTCTAACAAAGATAATTGTTCTATTATGGCTCTGCTTATCGGAATAACGTTTTCTTCTTCATTATAACAAGGAACCAACACACTTATTTTTTTCATTATTCCTATACCTTTATTCTATGCGACGATTTTTCAATTCAGGACTCTGCGATAATTATTATTATTTGTCTTATCTCGTTAACAATAATTTTAATATATAATCAACAGCATATTCTATTTCGCTTTCCTTTAAATCATGAACTATATGCAATTCAAAGTGATCATCAAGTAATATTGCCGTTATTTCATTATTAATTTGTTTTTTATCTTTACGTATAGCTTGTATCAGTTCTTGCGATGAAAACCACTTGGATTCAACTTGCATTGTCAATACAGGCAAGCTTACCGCCTCTATATGTTTAACAATGATATTGTTTAATATTCCTCTTTTCTGTGATATGGAATTTGCCATAAGCATCCCCATAGCTACAGCAGAACCGTGAGGTATGATATAATGGCTCGTCACATCAATAGCATGTCCAAAAGTATGCGCAAAGTTCAATAGAATACGCTTCCCTTTGTCAAACTCATCCTCTTCTATGAACGGTTTTTTGAAGGCAAGAGACTTCTGCACAAAATATAATACAGATTTTTCTTCCAAATTCATCAAATCAGGCAAAGATTTCTCCAATGCGGCAAGACTCTTATCTCCACTCATAACATTAAACTTAATCACCTCACCCAACCCGCTTTTAACATCGCCGTCCGATAACGTTTTAAAAAAAGCGGGACAAATATAAATATGATTTGGCGGATAAAATGTCCCCAATAAATTTTTAAAGGTGTTGTAGTTTAATGAAGTTTTACTCCCTATACAACTATCACAAGAAGCCAACAATGTTGTCGGAACAAATAACCACTCAATTCCACGATAGAGAATATTTGCAACAAAACCTGTTATATCTTGAACAATACCGCCGCCATAGGAAACCAACACGGCGTTTCTTTTCGCACTGACCTTCGTAAATTTATCACATATGTCCAAAGCACTCATAATATTCTTATGCTCTTCTGTTGCCTCAAACACATAAAGTTGATCCTGCAAAATATTATCGAACAGGCTAGGATACAGACGATATACATTATGGTCAACGACATAAAAGACATTACTTCCATCGGCAATATCCACAGCCTTTGGCAATGTGTCAAGCAAAGATACTTCGTATTCTTTAATATGTGATTTTATTTTCATTGTACGCTGTATCCCCCATCAACACATATCTGTTGTCCGGTAATATATGTATTGTCCTGCGAACCGAAATAATAAACCGCTTTGGCAATTTCATTCGGCTGCGCCATTCTTTTTGCAGGTATCATATTGGAAATATTTTCAATTTCACTTGGTGAATTGTTTTTGCGCGTAAGCTCAGTCAAAGTAAATCCGGGACAAACCGTATTCACCATAATTCCATACGGCGCTAATTCTAATGCCAAAGTATTGGTTACGCCGTGAATACCATGCTTAGTGGCGCAATAAAGAAGTCTTTTTGGCTTCGATACAACTCCCCATATAGAACCGATATTTACAATACGTCCATAATTGTTTTTCTTCATAGCAGGGACAAATGCGCGCAACAAACGAATAGGCGCCTCTAAATTAATCATCAACATTCGATGTATTTCTTCATCTGTGAAATCTTCAACAAGATTTAAATCATTAATCCCTGCGTTGTTTACGATAACATCAAAACAAATATCCTTATGTTTCTCAATGTAACTATCAATTTCATTGGCATACAATAAATTCATTTCATCAATTGTCGGTGCGTAAACTTCATATCCATGTGATGTAAATTCTTCAACAGTAGCCTTACCTATTCCTTGACTTCCGCCTGTTATAAGCAGTTTCTTCATTTCATCTGTTCCACTGCATTGGCATGACGCTGTCTGAGCATTTCCATACGTGATTTATCTTCATTTGCCATACGACCGTAGAAATTGCACTTATTCTCCAAATACAATACTTCGAATTCCATAGCTTTCAGTATGCCGCTCTTTAATTTCTTTTCGTCTTTCTCAGCCTTGAATACAATCTTTCGCGTTTCGAATTTGTCGATAAGAGGATACATTTCCTGCAAAAACGGAATTGCATCAAGTGATATGCCTCCTCCCATTCCGACAATAAGACCGGCATCTTTTGCTTTATTCGCCAAATACTTCGTTTCCTTAAGCATTGCTTCTCCGTCTATATCGGCTCTTGACAGACCCATGGAAGCGGACAGATCCACTCGCCCGATTGCTATTGTGTCAAGCATTCCTTCTCCCGCCTTGAATATCTCGTCAACGTTTTCTTCACAAGTTTTGGTCTCGGTATTGATGATCCACTCGATATCCTTCATCTGATCTTTATATACCTTTTGTGCCGCTCCGACAAATTTTGACATTGCAAAAGGCGTTTCAATCATTGGCGCCATGATTCCCGTCGCTCCTAAAAGACGGCATTGATCCATATCACGAACAGCTTCGCACCCACCTATTTTTATGAAAAGATTCATGTCCGCACGAAATACTATCTGATTTAACTGTACTAATTCGTCGGTGCGCGAGCCCTCTGCTTCAAACTCTGCTTTTACGGCTATGACTCCGTGTTCGTCTCTTAATTCCTTTAATACGTCCAACATCTCTTTTTCTGTTTTATTCATTATCCTATTCTCCTATATATTTATTTTTTTTATATTCTTCTCTATCCAAAAACGGATACATATCATCTATAGCGGGAGATACTATTGTTCCGTCCGGCAGAACTTTTGAAGACAGCTTTGGTTCGAAGTTTTGCGTAGGATCCAGAACTATTTCACACATTACGGGACCGACGGTACTCAAAACTCGGTTTATTGTTTCTTTTGCGATATCTATATTGTCTATCTTGAAAAAAGGTACTCCATAGCACTCGGCGATTCTTTCGCACTTCGGAAAACTAATCCCGTTATCCTCTGATACGCCAACCAAGCAGTGGTTGGAAAATATGTTAGATTGAGTTTGTCTGATAGAGTGATAACCGCTGTTATTAAAGTAAAACAGCTTTATATTTAAGTTATTGTGAACCATGGTTTGCATTTCCTGCAAATTCATTTGGAAGCTTCCGTCGCCGTCTAAGCAAATTACTCTCTTTCCTTCTTTTCGAACAGCTATGCCAATAGCTGCGGGAAATCCGTATCCCATGTTTGCACTACCCGAATTTGTAAAAAGACGTTGTCCTTTTTTTATTACAGCACCTTGAAAAGCGACAACACATGCGCTGCCGTTACCGCAAACAACGGTCTCATTTTCCGGTAATTCTCTAAAGAGTGTATCCACAAAAGCATATGGATTTACCGGTGATTTTTTATCATAATACTTAGCTAAACAAGCCGGATACTTCTTGTCGATATCCCTGCACCATTTAAGCCATTTTTGATGATATGTATTATCATTGTCAAAATCGGATTCATTTAATTTGACAATCACTTCCGATACATCTGCGTGTATCGGGAAATCTATGGATAGAGTAGGCTTTGACAATTCAGCTTTATCTATATCAACCATTATTTTATATGCTTCCGGCGCAAATTCCTTGTAGCTGTAAGTAACCTGTCTTATGCTAAGCCGGCAGCCCAATGAAATCAGTAAATCACTGTTTTGTACTACAAAATTGCCGCCTCTTGTACCCATATTTCCGGGTCTTCCGCAAAAATAATCATTGTCATTCTCAATTATATCATGATTGTTCCATGGAGTAACAACAGGTATTTTTAATTTTTCAATCAACTTTAAGAATTCACTGTGAGCACCCGACAGTCTGATACCGCTGCCTGCGACAATTACAGGTTTTTTTGACTTTTTTATACATGAAATTATTTTATCAATATCAGCACAGTTTACCTTGGGAGGTTCTTCGGGCAAGCAAACGGATTTATTAAAATGAACAAGCTCGTCCGTTTCAACCATGGCTCCCTGTACGTCTAAAGGTATATCGAGCCAGACAGGACCTCCCCTGCCCGTTGTCGCCAAATACAATGCTTTCTCAAGATGATAAGCTATTTTTTTCGGTTCAGTTATCATACAAGCATATTTGGTCATCGGTTTTACAGATGCGACTATGTTATATTCCTGATCCCCTAATTGTCTTAGCGGCAACTCAGTAGCCCATACTGTAGTTTCTCTTTTAACCTGACCCGATAAAACAAACATGGGAATAGAATCAAGCCAGCCTCCCAATACTCCCGTTATCGCATTTGTCCCGCCCGGGCCGCTGGTAACGCAAACAGCCGCTAATTTACCCGAATATCTTGTATACGCTTCAGCAGCTATTGCACAAGCTTGCTCGTGATGATTGTATATGCTCTTGATTTTCGGATGGTGACCCAACGCATCATTTAAATGCATCGCTCCTCCGCCTGTAACGGTAAACAGGTGCTTCATTTCATTCTCAGCTAAAAAATCAGCTATATAGTCTGCAACTCTTATTTTCAAGCTATCTTCTCCCCTATAAATTTTAATATCTCTTTTATTCCGTCTTCAAAAGAATATTTCGGTTCAAACCCGGTATCTTTTTTCAAATCATTTATATTTGCAGATAAAAACATGATTTGCTGCTCGCTATACGGCTTAGCTGCATAATTTACCATTATATTTTTATTTACTATATTGTTTATTTGCGAGACATATTCCTTCAGCGGTTTTTCTTCTGAGCTTCCGATACAATAAGTCTTATTGTTTTGACCCTTCTGAGCTAATAATATAAGCGCTTGAGCTGCGTCGTAACTGTACAGATAATCCCAAATCTGCTCGCACGGTGTAAGATCGGGAGAATTACCCCTTAACAATTCGCTTATTATATATGAAATTAAAGTATTAGGATCATCATTTGGTCCGTATACACTGAAAATTCTTGTCCATATATGTTTTATACCGAGAGTATTTGCATATACTCTGCTCATTTGACCGCTGGAAAGTTTAGCTGCTCCGTAAAACGTAAATGGTTTTGTAACGGTTTGTGAATCGGCAGCCTTAAAAAAATGTCCGTATTCAGCCTGAGAGCCAGCTCCGATAAACACTTTACAGTTCAATTCCTTGGCTATCTTTACGGCGTCAAGCGTATATTTTATATTATTCATTTGTATCTCAGGACTATTTCTTTCGGCTCCTATTGTGCCCGCCCACGCCAAGTGATAAAAAGCGTCAAATTCATTATATGGCAATAATGCTTTTAATGACATTAAATCAGACAAATCACACTCTATAATATGAATGTTATTATGTTCTTTTATATTTTTTTTGTTTGAAGAACCTATTCTTATGATCGCAAAGACCTCACAACCGTAATTTGCCAATATGTCGCACATTGCGCTGCCTATGGCTCCGGTAGGCCCCGTAATTATTACTTTTTTCATTTTTCCCTTTTGTCGTTTGTCTTGAAGTTGTTTATTGTCAATTATACACCTGAAACTGTTTAGTTAAAAATACCGGAGGCTGTATATTTATTAACGAAATTATTAATTTTTCTTTGAACATCACACGAGTTATTTCCCTCACTATTAAAATACACGCAAATTATTTTATCTTTCATCGCATATTGCATAAGATAACTTAAGAATTGTATCATACTAATCCTATAAATTCAATATTTTTCTATTATACATTATAAAACTCACTTTAAACTGCTTGAATCGACAAATACATTAGGAGTTTAAATATTTTGTATATTAGTGTCTGAAACCATTTAAATCAATTTATTAATTTAACCATTATCAAAAGTAAAAATAATATCTTCTGATAATCTGAAAATGTTCATTTGCAAAAGTTATATTTTTATTAAAACAGATTGAAATATGGTATAATACTATTTAATTTAGTCCTCGATAAATGAGCATATTTAAATAAAATGTGCTTTAAATATGTGCATATGAAAACAAACATGGCACAAGGGATATAACATGTTAAAAAAATTATCACACGAAAAGAAAATAAAAATAAAAAGCATTCTCAAGGAAATATTCGAATACCTAATGGTGGCAATCGGATGCAGCGTTATGGCGCTTGGCTTTAACACGTTCAGCATACCGCACCAAATAGCTCCGGGAGGATTTTCGGGAATAAGCGCCGTGGTATTTTATCTTACGGGCTTTCCCGTAGGCTTGTGTTCGTTTATAATGAGTATACCGTGGTTTTTGATATTGGTTAAGACAAGCGGTTTTAAAACATTTTTTAAGTCTGTGTTCGGAACAGCCGTATTGTCGTTCATGATTGATTTAACCGCCAATATGCCTATAATCAAGACGGATATGTTTCTGGGAAGCGTTTTCGGCGGACTCGTCATGGGGCTTGGAATGGGAATTGTGTTTTTCTTTAAGGGCACAACAGGCGGAACGGATCTTATCGCCTTTATACTGCACAGGCGTTTTAAAACGATATCCTCCGGTTTTTTACTCATGGTGATTGACACTTGTGTTGTTATACTGGCAGGATTATTTCTTAATAATCCCGAGGTATCGCTATATTCCGCAATAACGGTATTTGTGTGCATGAAGGTCATAGATTTAACTGAAAACGGATTCAATTATACAAAAGCTTTTTATGTGATAAGCCCTAAAAACGAACTTATAAAACAGCAAATTTATACGCGACTGGACAGAGGCGTGACCTTTTTATATTCAAAAGGCGGCTATACAAACGAAGAAAACAATATAATGCTCTGCCTTGTAAGTAGAATGCAGATAAGCGAAATGAAACAGATAATAAAGGAGTGCGATCCCAACGCATTCGTATTTCTCGTAGATGTGCACGAAGTGCTCGGAGAAGGCTTTCAAAAATAAGTTGTATATGATATAATATTTTTTCATAAAAAGGAGGACAAAATGACCGAATTTAACAGAATATTGATAGCAAACAGAGGTGAAATTGCCATAAGAGTCATGCGCGCTGTGCAGGAGCTCGGCAAAAAAGCCGTTGGTATATATTGCGAAGAAGACAAATTGTCACTTTTCAGAAGCAAGGCGGACGAAAGCTACCTTATAAAGAGCAAAAGCACTCCCACAGACACTTATTTAAATAAGGGCGCTATAATCGAGCTTGCTCTAAGTAAGCATATCGACGCCATACATCCGGGATACGGTTTTCTTGCCGAAAGCGCCGAATTCGCGCAGATGTGCGCTGATGAAGGAATAAAATTTATAGGGCCGAAGGCTGAGGTCATTGATCTGCTCGGCAATAAGGTCAACGCCAAAAATGCCGCAATAGCTGCGGGAGTCAGCGTTATAGAAGGCGCAAGCGTCGATAATTACGAGCAAGCCATTAAAGTAAGCGAAAGAATAGGCTACCCCGTAATGATAAAGGCGGCGGCAGGCGGCGGCGGACGCGGAATGAGAGTGTGCGAGAAGTCTGAGGATATGCGCGAATTGTTTGAATCGGCTGTACGCGAAGCGCAGAAGGCTTTTGACGATGGAAGCGTATTTATCGAAAAATTTATTTCGGAGCCGCGACATGTCGAGGTGCAGATTCTTGCCGACGAGCATGGAAATATCGTACACCTGCACGAAAGAGACTGCTCAATACAAAGAAGGCATCAAAAAATAATTGAATTTACACCCTGCATGTCGATTGATGAAAAAACGAGAGAGGCTATATGCGCAGATGCGTTAAAAATAGCAAAATACGTCGGGTATACGAATGCCGGCACCGTGGAATTCCTTTTGGATAAAAAGGGTAACCACTACTTTATAGAAGTCAATCCCCGTATACAAGTGGAGCACACAATAACAGAGCTTGCATGCGGAATAGATATTGTAGAAAGTCAGATACTTATTGCCGAGGGAATTAAGCTTGATTCTAAAGAAATAGGCATAAAGGGACAGGACGATATTAAATTTCGAGGCTGTGCTATAGAGTGCCGAATAACGACAGAGGACGTGAAGAACAATTTCATGCCCGACACCGGCAAAATCGAAGTTTACAAAACAAGCGGCGGCCCCGGAGTGCGTCTGGACGGAGGAAACGGCTTTACCGGAGCGGTGATCTCACCTTACTTTGACAGTCTGCTCGTTAAGCTGAGCTCTTATGACCGCTCATTTGATCAGGCAAGACGCAAGATGATACGCGCACTTAAGGAAATGACTATAGAGGGAGTAAAAACAAACAAGGACTTTCTTATCAATATATTGGAGCATGAAAAGTTTAAGTCCGGGAATTGCGATACCACCTTTATTGACGAGCACCCCGAGTTGTTTAACCTAAAGCTGTTTAACGACAGAGAGTTTAAGCTTCTTAAATACATTGCTCAAAAGACGATAGAATCAAAGAATAATCCCAAGCCAGACGCCGATTACGCATTTGCACAGCTTAATGCCGATGCAAAAATAAAAGACGGCACAAAGCAGCTCCTCGACAAAAAAGGACCGGAGGCTGTGGTAGATTATATAAAGGCTTCAAAGGAGCTTTTGTTTACCGACACTACTTTAAGGGACGCTCATCAGTCTATCGAAGCCACAAGAATGAGAACCTTTGATATGATGAAGGCGGCGGACGCTATAAGCAAGTATGAGTCCGAATTGTTCTCTCTTGAAATGTGGGGCGGAGCTACCTTTGATACTGCCTACAGATTTCTGTATGAATCTCCGTGGACAAGACTTAAACAGCTGCGTGAGAAAATACCGAATATTTTGTTCCAAATGCTGTTTCGCGCGTCAAACGCAGTGGGGTACTCAAATTACCCGGATAACGTTATTCGTGAATTTATACGCTGCTCGGCGCAATCAGGAATAGATGTATTCAGAATATTCGATTCCTTAAACTGGATGGAGCAAATAAAGGTATCCTGCGAAGAGGTATTAAAGCAGAACAAAATAGCAGAAGTCGCCATATGCTACACAGGCGATATACTCGACGAAAGCAGAACAAAATACAACCTCGATTATTACGTAAGAAAGGCCAAGGAGGTCGAAAAGATGGGAGCCCATATCCTCACGATAAAGGATATGAGCGGTCTGCTTAAACCCATGGCAGCAGCAAAGCTTATCGCAGCACTAAAAGATGAAGTAAAAATCCCGATAAATCTGCATACACACGATACCTCGGGAAACGGCGTTGCAAGCATTCTCACCGCGGCAATGTCAGGAGTGGATATAGTGGACGCGGCGCTTTCCTCAATGAGCGGACTGACAAGTCAGCCTTCTTTGAACGCAGTTGTTGCGGCTGTTAAATACAGCGAAAGAGAAAGCTCTCTTTCATCAACACATTTGCAGGATATGAGCGATTATTTCGAGAAAATACGTCCGATATACGGCAAGTTCGAAAGCGGTATAAAGAGCGGAACGACTATTGTATATGAATACGAGTTCCCCGGAGGTCAATATTCAAATCTCAAGGCTCAGGTAGACAGCTTCGGTCTTGGTCACCGCTTTGACGAGGTGTTGGAAAAATACAAGGAAGCAAACGATCTGTTCGGCGATATAATCAAGGTCACTCCCTCAAGCAAGGTAGTCGGAGATATGGCTATCTTTATGGTACAAAACGATTTATCGAAGGACAATATTTACGAAAAGGGAAAAACTCTTGCCTTCCCCGACTCCGTAATAGACTTTTATAAGGGCAATATAGGTCAGCCGGAGGGCGGATTTGATGAAAAAATGCGCGAGGTAGTCCTTAAGGGAGCCAAGTATATAACCGAAAGACCGGGAAAGCTTTTAAAGGACTGCGACTTTGAAGAGATTCGCAAGATCTACAAGGAAAAATATAATGTAGAGCTTACAAATCTTGCCACCTTATCCGCGGCGATATACCCGAAGGTTTATGAGGACTATATAAAATTCCTTCAGGAATACGGTGATTTCATAACAATGAGAAGCGACGTATTCTTCTACGGACTGAACGAAGGAGAAGCCTTCGATTACAGCACGTCGCTGGGCAATGAAAAAAATATCAAGCTTGTTTCCATAGGCAAGCCCGGCACCGACGGCTTTGTGCCTTTTACCTTTGAAGTCGACGGCTTCCGCAGAGAGATTGTCATAGAGGATATACACACGCTTCAATCAACCCTGAGAAACAGCGTGAAGCTTGCGGACGAAACTGACATTATGCAGGTTGCTTCCCCTATACCCGGAACTGTGATAAAGGTAAATGTTGAAGAGTCTCAGAAGGTAAAGAAGGGGCAGTCCCTTGCGGTTATAGAAGCAATGAAAATGGAAACAGAGGTTCTTGCACCGGCGGACGGTACTGTGGACGTAATATATATCGAACCGACGCAAACCGTTGTTGCCAAAGAGCTTATAGTCAGACTTGTATAGATAAGCGGAGGAATGTTATGATAGATATATTAATGCAGGAGCTTAGCGAAAAAGACAAGGTAATATCTTATCTAAATTTTGACAGAGAAAAAAAGATTCGCAGACTTACTTACTTTGACGAAAAAAACTACGGCAGTGGTATAAATCTGTATTTTATGTCAAAAAAATCTTTTACTTCGCCCGCCGAAGCCTTATGTGCGGCATGGATGAAGCAGTATCTTTGGGAAGAGGATTTGGAGGATACCTTTTCCTTTAATAGAGAGGACTGCGAAAACGTCTATGAAGAAGCGTTTTGTGAGGAAATAGAAAAGTACACCTTTGAAGAAATGAGCGAAGCATCGGCAAAAAAATATATCAACGACAGCGTTGCGCCCATTATAGAAGCAACAAAAAAAGCACAGAGCAAATGCGCTCATCCTGAGAAAGTATCTTTTCTGGAAAAAAGCGGAACGTATGTGAATAAAGAATATGTAACCAAAAACGCTTTTATACTTCACTCGGACGAGGAGTATATCGACGGCAGCGTGCTGTTTAAAAACAAAACAGAAACCGGCAGGATATACAGAGAAATGTTTTTCGAAACAGACAGAAAATTTGTCCTTTTCCTTTCGTAAATCAACCGTTATCAAACTGTTGAAATCATGTAATATGCATGATATCATATATACTAAGTGCCTTTGTAGCTCAGGGGATAGAGCAACGGTTTCCTAAACCGTGTGTCGGATGTTCGAATCATCTCAAGGGCACCATTCTTTAATAAATGCTCAACAGCTTTTGAAACGTCTATGAGGCAAGCCTCAGCCATTTCAAACAGCTGTTTTTTATTGCGTCAAAATCAAGTATTTAAAGATGCTTATTTTAAGGTATTCGCTTCGCGCCCCTTTTGAGCGCTACGCTCATTTATTTTGCCGCCATATACATACGTTCGCGATCATTCGCTTATAAGCAAGCTTATAAGCCTCTTTTCGCTCCGTATGTGCATTTCTTGTTTTTCAAACCGTGTGTCGGATGTTCGAATCATCTCAAGGGCACCATTCTTTAATAAATGCTCAACAGCTTTTGAAACGTCTATGAGGCAAGCCTCAGCCATTTCAAACAGCTGTTTTTTATTGCGTGTATCAACATGATCCTTATACTGAAGTTATCAAAGAAGTGATAAGAACAACCAATCAGTTTAAGTGATGCTTATCTACATTAGTAAAATAAACATATGTAATTCCTATAAAAGTAAGGTGTTGTATTTGGCAATATACTCGAAAAACTTTGAGCCTTTAAGAAAATAAGCTCCCCTCGATTTCAATCAAAATCTCACGATTTTGATAACTAAATCAGGTAAAAAAATATTTTAATGTTTTTATTTATAAAATATAAAAGTTGATTGATGTTGTTTTGAAACAATAAATGATTGAAAGCTTATTGGCGCTGTAGTATAATTAAATTGAATTTATTAATTTTAAAGAGAATTATCTAAATATTATATAAAATTTATATAAAAAAACCTGCTTAAAGCAGGTAAATCTCCACACTGTGGAACCCTAAAAGGGTGGTTAAGATAAATCTTTGTTTGAACTTGTAGTGTAAGTTTTTAAGGTAGTAAAAACTTACTTAATATATAACATAATTTAAAAGGAGTGTCAAGACAATAATGAAAGAAGATTACTTTGTAGGATTAGACATCGGAACGAACTCAGTTGGCTTTGCTGCGACAAACGAAGAATATAATGTTTTAAAGCTTCACGGGAAAAATGTAATAGGTTCTCATTGCTTTGACGAGGCTTTATCTGCCGCTGAAAGAAGAGGTTTCAGAAGTGGGCACAGAAGGATCGATCGAAAAAAAAGAAGAGTGTTGCTTTTAAATGAGTTGTTCGACAAGGAAATATGCAAGGTTGACCCTGATTTCCTTTTGCGTTTAAGTGAAAGTAAGTATTACGCAGAAGATAAGACAATTAATCAAAAAAATACATTATTTGACGACATTAATTACAAGGATCGAGACTACCACAGAAATTATCCGACAATATACCACTTGCGAAAAGAATTAATGGAAAATCCCGATAAAAAGTACGACATCAGGCTGATTTATCTTGCTGTAAGCCATATTTTAAAGCATAGAGGACATTTTTTATTCCAAGGACAGGACTTTGAAGAGGGGAATTCATTTGAAGCTATATATGCAAATTTTATAAATTTAATTTATGATGAATTGGATATTACAATTTTGCAAAGCTATGCATCTGACATTCAGGGAATTCTTCTTAACCGCAGCAGCCGAACTGATAAAAAAAATAAGATACTTGCTATTATCGGCAAAGAAGAGAAAGAAAAAGTTGAAATAACAAACCTTCTTGTGGGTAATAAAGCAAAGCTTGCAACAATTTTCAGGAACGCTTCAATAGATGAAACTGACTTTAAGGACATGCAGCTGTCTAATGCTGATTTTGAAGAGAAGAAAAATGACTACGAAAATTTGCTTGGGGATAGAATGGCATTAATAAATGCAATTAAGTCCCTTTACGACTGGATGATTCTCTCTAACATCTTAAATAACAACTCGAACATTTCGTCTGCAAAGGTTGAGTCATACAAAAAGCATAAACAGGACTTAAAAACATTAAAAAAGCTTATTAAAGAAAATCTTGGCGCACAGGTTTATGCACAGATGTTTAAGAATGAAAAATCAATAAATAACTATTGTGCTTATATTGGGAAATCGACTGAAAAAAATAATAAAAGTGTGTGCGGGTCCGATGAATTTTACGGGTATATTAAAAAAGTCATAAATGATATAGACAGTAAAAATGAGAAGAAGCTATACATTTTAAAAGAAATTGAAGTTGGTGCGTTTTTACCAAAGCAAACTATTGGAGACAATGGCGCTATTCCTTATCAGCTTCATTTGAAAGAGCTTGAAATAATTCTTAAAAATTCGGCTAAGCACTATGAATTTTTAAACGAAAAACAAGATAGTATTTCAGTTGCGGAAAAGATAGTTGCAATAATGAAATTCAGAATTCCTTATTATGTAGGTCCGCTTAATAAGAACAACAGCCAAAATGCTTGGATTGTAAAAAAAGAAGATAAAAAGATTTATCCGTGGAACTTCGAGCAGGTGGTTGATTTGGAAAAAAGCGGAGAAGAATTTATTACAAGAATGACAAGCCGATGCACATACTTAATCGGTGCAGATGTTATCCCTAAGGATTCTCTTTTGTACAGCAAATTTGCTGTGCTTAACGAAATCAATAATTTAAGAATCAATGATGAGAAAATAGATGTAACTACAAAACAGCGTATCTTTAACGAGCTTTGTTTATCTAATAACAAAGTAAAGGGCAAGGACATTAAGAATTTTCTTATTTCGTTAGGTATGATAAATAAAGATGACAACATCAGCGGTATTGACGGGGACGTTAAAACTTCCATGAAATCTTTCATAGATTTTAAACAGATTCTTCCAAGAGACAAGTTTAATGAAGGCTTAATTGAAGAAAGCATAAAAGCAATAGTTCTGTTTGGCGAAGAGAAAAAAATGATTAAAAGCAGAATTTCAAGCATTTGGAAGGATGAAATTTCTGCCGAGTGCATAAATAAAATTTGTAAACTAAAGTATAGTGGATGGGGTGCTTTATCAAGAGAATTTTTAACGGAAATATACGATGTAGACACAACAACCGGCGAGGCTGTGGATATAATTACTGCACTTTGGCAAAGCAACAACAATTTAATGCAGCTTTTAAGTAAAGAATTCCCGTTTTCAGAAAAGCTTGAGGAAAGAAATGCTGAAATTAACGGGTTGATAACGAAATTTTCATATAAAGAAATTGTGGAGCCCCTGTACTGTTCACCTGCAGTTAAAAGAGGAATTTGGAGAGCACTTAACATTGTTAAAGAAATAGAAAAAGCAAACAAAGGAATGCCTCCTAAAAAAATATTCATCGAAACAACAAGAGCCGAAGGTATAAAGGGTGATGCAGGAAGAAAAGACTCACGCAAAAATCAGCTATTAAAGCTTTACAGAACATGCAAAGTTGAGGATGATTTATTGGAGTCATTAAAGAACAGCGATGAGCGTACGCTGAGAAGCAAAAAACTGTACCTTTACTACACACAGCTTGGCAGGTGTATATACAGCGGTAAGAGAATAAATATCGAAGAGCCCACTAGCACCAATGTTTATGATATTGATCATATTTACCCACAGTCCAAAACCAAAGATGACAGCATGGACAATATGGTGTTAGCCGATAAAAATTTCAATAAAACAAAGTCCGACATTTACCCTGTGCCTGTTTCATTTAAAACGAATGAGGTGTTAGCTCTATGGCATGACCTTTATAAGGCAAAGCTTATCAGCAAGGAAAAATACAATAGGTTAACAAGGTCAGATGAATTTTCCAATGCAGAGCTTTCTGGCTTTATTAACAGGCAAATTGTTGAAACCGCACAGTCAACAAAGGCAGTGGCACAGGCTCTTAATCAAATTTATAAAGATAAAAATACCGAAATTGTTTATGTTAAATCCGGAAATGTATCTGATTTCAGGCGTGAGGTTATAAAAAGGTTTAAGGTAAGAGAAATAAATGACTTCCACCATGGCTTTGACGCTTATTTAAACATTGTGGTTGGAAATGTGTATAACACCAAATTCACCAAAAACCCGATGAATTTTATAAAAGATGCAAGTTATAGAGCTTACAGTTTAAGGCGAATGTATGACTTTAAGGTAGAACGTAACGGGAAAATTGCTTGGATCCCCGGAGAAAACGGGACAATTCAGATTGTTGAAAAAACTATGGATTTAAAAAGGCTGCAGTACACCCGCTATCCTCATACAGTAACAGGTGAGTTTTATAAGCAAATGCCGCTAAAAAAGGGCATGGGGCAAATTCCGCTAAAAACTTCTGATGTGCGTATGATGAATATTGAGAAGTACGGCGCTTACGATTGCGATGCCACTGCATATTTTTTCTTGGTGAAACACGAGGCTAAGAAAGAGATTATAAAAACTATCGAGTATGTGCCTGTTAGATATGCACAAAAAATAGAGAAAGAACCTGAGTATTTAATGCATTACTGCTTAAATTCAAAGCCTTTAGGCTTAGGGCTTATTAACCCAGAGATATTGATTAAAAAGATAAAAAAAGATACCCTCTTTAATATTAACGGCTTCCCGATGCACATAAGCGGTAAGAGTAATGACCGAATACTATTTAAACCTGCCGTCCAGTTGGTTTTAAACAAAGAGGACGAGCAATATATTAAGAAGCTTGTTAATTTTGCACAAAGAAACAAGATGAGTTTGGGTAAGACTTTGATAGTCGAAAACGATAAAATCGGTACGGAAGAAAATTTGAGGATTTATGACTTGCTTATTGAAAAAAATACTAATCCTATTTACAGCCTGCGTCCTTCTTCTCAAAGTAAGACACTAATAAAAGGGCGGGATAAGTTTATTTCATTAAGCGTTGAACAGCAGTGTATAGCAATAGTAAACATATTAAACACAACAAAATGCTCAGCGGCAGCAGCTGATTTAACGTTTATTGATGGTTCTGCTCATGCGGGAAAGATATCGATCAGCAAGAATATTTGTACTTATAAAAAAGCTATAATAATTAATCAGTCTCCAACAGGTCTTTACTCTTCTGAAGTAGACCTGATAAAGCTATGAGCTGGCGCAATGTGGTAGTGAGCACAAGAGCAAAGCTGGATCTTCAGATGAACAGCATGGTGGTCAGAGCAGAGGCTACGACTAAAATCAATATTTCGGAAATATCGGTTTTAATAATTGAAAACACCTCGGTTTCATTGACGGCAGCGCTTTTGTGCGAGCTGATTCAAAACAAAGTAAAGGTAATCTTCTGCGACGGACAAAGAAACCCTTCATCAGAGCTTGTTGCTTACTACGGGTGCCATGATTGCAGTTCAAAGGTAAAGCAGCAAATCAGATGGGACGAAGTACAAAAGGGGGAAATTTGGAGGCTTATAGTAAGGGAAAAGATAACGGCTCAGAAAAAGTTACTTGAACTTGTGAATAAATATGATGCCGCAAAAAAGCTTGAGCAGTATATTAACGAGATAGAATTTAAAGACCAAACAAACAGAGAAGGACATGCGGCAAAGGTCTATTTCAATGCTCTGTTTGGAATGGATTTTACAAGAGCGGATGATAATAATATCAATGCAGCTCTCAATTACGGATACTCATTATTTTTATCGTTGGTAAACAGAGAAATAACAATAAATGGTTACCTTACACAGCTTGGAGTATTCCATGATAACATATACAATAACTTCAATCTGGGCAGCGACCTTATGGAGCCTTTCAGACCAATTGTTGATGAGGCGGTGTATAATATGCAGCCGAAGAAATTCGAACATGAAGAAAAGCTTAAGCTGATTGAGCTATTAAACAACACTGTGGAAATAGAAAATAGCACACAGTATATTGTCAATGCGGTAAAAATTTACTCAAAAAGCATTTTTGACGCACTTAATGCTTCAGATATGTCTTTAGTAAGGTTTTTTAAGAAATGAGTTATAGATTTATGAGAGTAATAGTGTTTTTTGATTTGCCAATGGAGTCATCATTACAAAAAAGAGAATATACAAAATTTAGAAAATACCTGATAAGAAACGGTTTTTTCATGATGCAAAAATCTGTTTATACAAAGCTTGCACTCAACTCAACGGCATCAATGGCGATGATGGAAAATATGAAAAAAAATAAGCCCGGCGAGGGTATTGTGCAAATGCTTACAGTCACAGAAAAACAATTTTCTAAAATGGAGTTTGTCGTGGGGGATTATAAATCAAATGTACTATCCTCCACAGACAGGACGGTGATACTATGAGGCTTGCTCATACGCTTTTTTCTGCCCCGATACATTTTCAGGAAGGCTATATAAACATTTTAACCATTGAAAATAAATCTCTTTT
Organism: uncultured Lachnospiraceae bacterium; assembly: GCA_964618075.1. GTDB lineage: Bacteria > Bacillota > Clostridia > Eubacteriales > Anaerofustaceae > CAYTMY01. Next base: position 93,883 of record CAZTZO010000003.1, on the reverse strand, counting down.
TTCAGACCTTATTTTTGATGTGCACAAACAAACACTAGGAGAAGAGGGGTGTGTGGTATTGTCGAACAACTACACACCCGTGAGTATACAAAAGAATCTTGCACTCATTACAGACCCTCTTTTTATTGATTTTTCTTCTAAAAAAATAATCAATAAAATATATTCGGAATTAGAGCAAGCATCAATAAGTGAAGATATATTTGGCGAAACTTTAAAAGTTAAAAATATTCTTTCAGATTATATTCTTTGTCTGCTGGATTATTTTCCGCTTCATCTAAAATATGAAGCTAATGAAGGGATAGTAAATATTTTAAAACAATTTAATGTGAGTGTAAATATTGATACTACCGGCATCGCTGAAAATATTGTTATGTATACTGATATAATCAGAGAGCTTAAAATTGCAAATGCTTTCGTTTTCGTAAATGCACTTTCGTATATGGAGGAGACAGAAATTATTCATATGTATAAGGACATTTTATATAAAAAGCTAAATATAGTTTTCTTGGAAAACACATTTAATGAACATGACAAGAATTCAGAAAAACATATTTTGATTGATAAGGATCTTTGCGAGATTAAAAATGATTATTGCCTTTGAGTAAATATCGAGCTATACTATATAAGCCTGTAAGATTACAAAAGTTATTGTAGTGGCTTTTACTCCCATACGGTCTGATTATTGGAATTTGAGGTTTGAGAGTAGTGTAATTTTATAAGGTAGTTCAACGAGGTATTGAATGCTTACACAATGCTATATGTTTGAGAGTAGTGTAATTTTATAAGGTAGTTCAACAAGAAACGTTTTAACCGCTTCGTACTCCATGTTTGAGAGTAGTGTAATTTTATAAGGTAGTTCAACTGGTATTTATGGTGTTATTGCACTGATTGAGTTTGAGAGTAGTGTAATTTTATAAGGTAGTTCAACTACCATCGTTTCGACCCGCTCCACCACCGCGTTTGAGAGTAGTGTAATTTTATAAGGTAGTTCAACGCAAAACATATCCGCGAATGGAAACGGCATGTTTGAGAGTAGTGTAATTTTATAAGGTAGTTCAACTAACGTCATAATCACTACCAACCAAACTAGTTTGAGAGTAGTGTAATTTTATAAGGTAGTTCAACTAGATTTACAATCTAAATGATATTCGGGAAGTTTGAGAGTAGTGTAATTTTATAAGGTAGTTCAACTTTCGTTAAAAAATAAATTATCGGGATTAGGTTTGAGAGTAGTGTAATTTTATAAGGTAGTTCAACCGTATTGCTTGGCATTTACCGCTGATTCACGTTTGAGAGTAGTGTAATTTTATAAGGTAGTTCAACATTATTTAAAGGAATCTGCCTTAAAGCGTTGTTTGAGAGTAGTGTAATTTTATAAGGTAGTTCAACGAGAAGGAACATGGAAAAGTCAAACATCATGTTTGAGAGTAGTGTAATTTTATAAGGTAGTTCAACATTAGAAATTTAGCAACATCATCGGAACTGGTTTGAGAGTAGTGTAATTTTATAAGGTAGTTCAACATTGCCGAGCGGCTTTGTTCCCCGTCCGAGGTTTGAGAGTAGTGTAATTTTATAAGGTAGTTCAACTTTAAAATTACAGTATAGTGGATATTATTCGTTTGAGAGTAGTGTAATTTTATAAGGTAGTTCAACTTGACAAACGATTAAAAGATTGAGCCGTTCGTTTGAGAGTAGTGTAATTTTATAAGGTAGTTCAACTATCAATGGCAACAACGAGCCAATCATATTGTTTGAGAGTAGTGTAATTTTATAAGGTAGTTCAACACAGCAAAGCGATTGCAATTGAGGTTGCCGGTTTGAGAGTAGTGTAATTTTATAAGGTAGTTCAACTTACGCGGTAAAAGAAACGGCTGCATTACTGTTTGAGAGTAGTGTAATTTTATAAGGTAGTTCAACTTACGCGGTAAAAGAAACGGCTGCATTACTGTTTGAGAGTAGTGTAATTTTATAAGGTAGTTCAACCATAAACAGCTTCCTCAACGTACATAGGAGGTTTGAGAGTAGTGTAATTTTATAAGGTAGTTCAACTCAACTAAGGGTTTAACTAACCAATCACATGCGTTTGAGAGTAGTGTAATTTTATAAGGTAGTTCAACCTATAAACGCTTACGGTGGTTCGGTTATACGTTTGAGAGTAGTGTAATTTTATATGATGTGGAAAACGGGAACCCGAACGGTGATCCCGATGCGGGGAACATGCCGCGTATCGACCCGGAAACAGGATATGGAATCGTAAGCGATGTTTGCCTTAAACGAAAAATCAGAAATTATGTTCAGGCTGTCAATGACGGCAAAGAAGGATATCAGATATATATTCAGGGCAGCGTTCCACTAAATACGAGCGACCTCCAAGCGTATAACTATCTTGGGGTTAATAAAGATAATATTAAAGAAAAGAAAAAAGATAATCCAAACATTGATGCTCAAATCAGAGATTTCATGTGCAAGAATTTTTTTGATATTCGTACATTCGGTGCAGTTATGACAACCTTTGTCAAAGCTTCATTGAATTGCGGACAAGTGCGCGGACCTGTACAGTTGGGCTTCTCACGCAGTATTGATCCTGTGATGCAACAAGAGGTTACAATCACACGTATCGCAATCACAACAGCCGAAGACGCAGAACGAAAAGGGACAGAAATGGGACGAAAATTTATTGTCCCCTATGCGCTATACCGTGCAGAAGGTTTTGTTTCGGCAAATCTTGCGCAGAAAACAACAGGATTCAGCGAAGAAGATTTGGAATTGCTTTGGAGAGCCATCATCAATATGTTTGAGGATGATCATTCCGCCGCACGAGGAAAAATGGCAGTCAGAGAATTGATCGCATTCAAGCATGATTCTATTTTTGGTAACGCCCCCTCGTACAAACTGTTTGAAACGGTGGAGGTTGAAGCTGTGGACAAATCGAAACCCGCACGTAAATATAGCGATTATCGTGTTACGGTCAATACTGATGGAATACCTTCCGGTGTGAAATGCATCAGAATGATCTGAAATGACTTACAACGAGGACGATTATCTCCTTCTTTCCGGAATTCAGCACTTTGCGTTCTGCCGCAGACAATGGGCATTGATTCATATTGAGCAGCAATGGGACGAAAACCTGCGAACGGTTGAAGGACACATTATGCACGAACGGGCGCACGATGAGAAGATTGTTGAAAAACGCAATGGCGTCATCATCGCTCGTTCCATAGCAGTTTCGTCACATAAGCTCGGCCTCTCCGGTTTCTGCGATGTGGTGGAGTTTCAGGAGAATCCGGAGGGTATCAAGCTGTACAAGCACAGAGGAGTGTATTTACCGGTTCCGATTGAATACAAACGCGGAAAACCCAAGGAAAACGGAGAAGATGAATTGCAGCTATGTGCTCAGGCAATGTGTCTGGAAGAAATGTTGGCTTGCCAAATTATGAAAGGGTATTTATTTTACGGCGAAACAAAACGACGTACAGAAGTATTTTTTTCTGATGAACTGCGCGAATCGGTTCGTAACATGACTGAGGAAATGCATCAGATGTATCATCGAAACTATACGCCAAAAGTTAAAACGGGTCCCCAGTGTAAATCGTGCTCATTAAAAGAACTGTGTTTACCCAAGCTTTGCAAAAATAAAAAAGTGGCGGAATACATCGATAAAAGACTGAAGGATACATTATGAAAAAACTGCTCAATACGTTGTATGTTACCAATCCCGATCATTATCTTTCTTTGGAAGGAGAGACGGTTAGCGTGCGTAAAGACGAGGAAACGCTCGCCAGACTGCCTTTGCATAATCTGAAATCAATCGTAACATTTGGTTATTCCGGAGCTAGCCCTGCATTAATGGGAGCGTGTGCGAAGCGAAATATTGACTTGAATTTTCTCACACCGAACGGAAGATATTTGGCGAGAATCGTCGGAGAAAGCAGAGGAAATGTGACGTTGCGAAAGGAACAGTACAGGGTAAACGATAATGAAAAGCGCAGCTGCATGATTGCAAAGAATTTTGTCTTTGGCAAGATTTATAATTCCAAATGGATTTTGGAACGAATGATACGAGATCATGGAATGCGCATTGACGTTGAGGGTATGAAAAACTCCTCGTTACTGCTGTCTGATCAATTAAATGAAGCACGAGACTGCGACAATCTTAATATCTTACGTGGAATAGAGGGAAATGTTGCAAAAGTATATTTTGCTAAATTCGATCAGATGATCTTACAACAAAAAGATGATTTTTATTTTATCGGCAGGAACCGTCGTCCGCCTACCGATAATGTCAATGCATTATTGTCCTTCATTTACACCTTGTTGGCAGGAGACTGCACATCGGCATTGGAAAGTGTGGGATTGGATGCGTATGTTGGGTTCCTTCATCGAGACAGACCCGGAAGAGCTTCTCTTGCATTGGATTTAATGGAAGAATTAAGGGCAGTGATGGCGGATCGGTTTGTGTTAACGGCAATCAACACGAAAGTCGTCAGTGGAAAAGATTTCGTAAAAAGAGAAAATGGTGCTGTCATCATGAAAGATGACGCCAGAAAAAATATCTTGGTGGCATGGCAAGAACGGAAGAGGGAAGAAATAACACATCCGTTTTTGGAAGAAAAAGTACAATGGGGATTGGTGCCTTACGTTCAATCAATGCTGTTAGCAAGATATCTTCGCGGAGATCTTGACGAATATCCACCGCTGTTATGGAAATGAGGTTGACATGTTTGTACTTATAACATATGATGTCAATACGGAAACTCCTCAAGGGAAAAATCGGCTGCATAAAGTTGCAAAGCAATGCGAAAATTATGGCCACAGGGTACAAAATTCTGTTTTTGAGTGCGTTATGGACGCTGCCAAATGCCGGGAAGTGCAAAATTTACTGGTGAATCTGATTGACAAAGAAAAAGACAGTCTTCGATTTTATTATTTGGGTAATAACTATAAAAGTAAAGTGGAACATATCGGGGTGAAACCCAGTATTGATATGGAAGGTCCGTTGGTTTTTTAGTGCGAACCATAAGCGATCATTGTTTTAGTGCTTCTTTCGCACCGAATTAATTAATTGTATTGGTTAATGTATTCAATATATTTACACCTTTACAGCAATATTGTTTATATAATGTTTTTTTATGTTGCAAAAGGTTTATTATATAAAGTAAAATAAGTATATTTACAGTCGCTCCCCACGCGGGAGCGTGGATTGAAATGGAAAAATCAAGAAAAAACGAGGTATAAAAAAATGTCGCTCCCCACGCGGGAGCGTGGATTGAAATA
>CAZTZO010000003.1:0-88509 GCA_964618075.1 uncultured Lachnospiraceae bacterium | reverse complement strand
AAAAAACGAGGTATAAAAAAATGTCGCTCCCCACGCGGGAGCGTGGATTGAAATAGCATAATCAAAATTGTTGTCGCCGATTTCCTCGTCGCTCCCCACGCGGGAGCGTGGATTGAAATATCAATAGTACCGACCATATCCACCTTTGCGCCGTCGCTCCCCACGCGGGAGCGTGGATTGAAATTTATTTCAAGATATGCATTTCGCCAGTTGCTCGAGTCGCTCCCCACGCGGGAGCGTGGATTGGGATGATCTGTATTGATTTATACATCATAATCAATTAAATCAACCAAGTAACAAAATGAATTTTGACAACATAAAAAAGCCTTTACAACTCATGCTTATAAGCATGAGTTGGAAGGCTTTGCATTTATTACAACAGGAACGACTTTATGAAAATGATATAACTCCGATATTCGCTCAGCGCGTCCCCACCGCAAAGCAAAACTTTGTAGGGAAAAGCCGGAGCAGCGGCGTGAATGAAACGGCGCTTTTTCCATGACCATATCGCAAGCGTCGCAAGTTTTGCAACGCTTGCGATATCGTGTAATTGATATAAGAAATAGTTATTCTATTTTTAAATTACTCATTAATACTATTTAACAAAAAAGCTCGAAATCAAAACCCGCGCTTTTCTATAAGCTTTGAGCGCTCCCATTTTACATATCCTTTTATATCGTCTTTTTGCTTATAATCAAGATAATCATTTTTGTCGATATTATCATATGTGTCAGCAAATAGAGTATCAGTCATTTTAAACGTGTCTATATCAATTTCATCGAATTCCCTGTCGAGTCTTTTCTTGATGTGTTCTTTCAGTAAATGGCTGAAGTACATATCCTCACGTACCGAACTGTAGCCGGATAAATAAAAAAACAAATCAAGATCATTGCCCTTGTATTTATCGAAATCTCCGTTTTCGCCGTAAAGCGAGAACAGTTTTTTAAAAAGCGGAATCTGTACGGCTTCATTGTAGTTTACCTTGTAATAATCGAATATATACTTGAGCTTCGGCCAGTCTTCCGGCTGTATGTTCTGCACCTCATCTTTCCAGCGCTCGGCGTTATAAGGGTTAACCCTCAGATCCTCATATTGTAAAGTTAGGATTTCAAATAGATCGTCCATATTATCAAAAACGATATGTAACAGTTCCTGTCTGAAGTTTTCCATCAGCGATGCTGCGCCTTGATCGGCTCTGTAAAGAATATCTATTTTGAGAGATGAAAGCTCTTCGCTTCCCTGACTCTCGACCATAACTTTATTGCTCGCCATTTCGATATACATCTCTCCCGGTCGTGTTCCCTCAAAGGTATGTACGCTGCCAAACACATTCGTATTGCCAAATATATCGTTATGTGAGTAACCGTAGAAGGTGCCGAATTTCGGTTTTGCGTCGAATTGAGCCTTTGTCATGGCATCGTAGTTTTGTCGGCGAATCATTGTATTTCGATCAATGGTGCTTGCGTTAGTTTCGTACTCGTTCATCAGACCGGTAAGCGTATGATAAGTATTATATACATATTTTTGCACATGCTGCGCTACCAGATTCATCTTCTGATCCGTAATGGGCATATTGGCAAAGTACTTTAAAAAATCAATGTAGTATACGATGTTTCCGTTGCCGAGATTGTCGATAGCCATGCTCACGCTTGCCGTATCGGATTGCGGAACTTTTTCAACGCAGCTAAAAAGGTTTTCCTTTTACTTAGAGTATTCCTGAAGAGATATACGCAGTGCTTTTTCCAGCTTGACGCTGTTCTTGACCTTTACCGTAGTTCTGTAAAAAACGCCATTTATTCTTACACCCTTGTTTGCTCCCTCCGGAGGCTTGGGGTACGTATCAAGAGAGGGAATATAATATGTGACATCTGTAATAGGCAGATCGTAAAAATTCAAAAGACCGTTTCTTAAAGATATCGTTGACATTGTTTATCTCCGTTTATTATTGTTTATGGCAACTGAAAAAATTATTTAAATATTACCTATATTTTATCATATAATCAATTAAAAAAATCTGCAAAAATAAACTGATGCAAAAAAACAAAATCACCAATGTTTTAAGCAAGAGCTTTAGGCGACAAATGCCCACATTCGTTTTCTTCCGTTCAGCCCGCTTCACTTTATGTGTTAAGCTTGTTTCTTTATGGTGCGTGCAAGGTGAAAAATAAGAAATGCAAAGGATGAGTAATATCATACTTTAAGCTTGCTTAAAAGGAATGATATTACGAAAACTTTATATGACGGCAAAATACATGAGCGAAGCGCTTTAAAGTGCAAAGCGAATACCTTATAAAAAGATTCTTTAAATACATGTTTTGACGACATATAATAAAGCCCTTGCCTCTCTGGCGTTAAGCTTTTCTTATAAAAACATGACGGTACCATTTAAGAAAGCGCTCGGCTTATAGCATCGCGCGCATACATATTACAAAGGGTTACAGATAAAAATGCAAAGTGAAACGGCGCATTTTTATCGTCATAAGGGGAATGTGTCCCCTGTGAATTTTTATTTGTGCCTCGCACAAATAAAAATGGTCGGAGTGCATACAACGGACATTGTTAAATACCGCATGAATAAAGGGATTTTAAAGCAGTCAGGTGTTTGTTTTCAAGAAAAAAGCGGGTAAATAAGTACGAATGAACAAAGAACGCCAACAAACGGCATTCTTTTAAAATAGTGCAGACGATATAAAAACAAGCCCCTGTTTATGAGGCTTGTCGTTTCATTTGAATAGATTATTTTATTTAAGCTGCTCTCTTTTTTAAGACAATCCCTAAACCGAATACTGCTATTGCCATAAAGGCTATTGGAATGAGCATATTTGAGCTGTCGCCTGTGGCAGGTGTCGTTGTTTCCTTTGCGGGAGTATATGCATTTAGCGTAATAATCTGCGCGTCGGAGAAAAGCACAGTGCCTGTGGCCTTAACACGTACTTGATAGGTGCCCGCAGGAAGCTCTGTTGTGCCGGTAGCGTCAATCCAGTTAGACTTGTTAAAAAGCATATTCTCTTTGGTAGAAAGCTTATATTCATACACTGAGGTCATTGGTATGCTGCCATAGCCGTTAAGTACAGTTGGCTGCGTTACCGTAAGATTGGGAGCAGTCGCCTTTGTGATGTCAATAGTCTGAATCGGCCCTGCGGTACTGGGCACTACACCTTCTTTGAATCGCACCTTGATGTCATTGTCCTCTGTAATGATATCAACAGGAAGCGATATATCGGCGGTGCAGTCCGTCCATGTTGTGCCGCCGTTCAAGCTGTATTCCATAGCCGTTGTAGAGTTCATCAGTTTGCCTGCGTTTGTGCCATCAAAGGAGAAGGTGCAGCTTGGTATCGGTGCATATAGGTAATATGTCGTGTTTACAGTCGGATTACCGATAAAGGTTCCGCTTGTTCCGGCGAGCATTTTGGTGTTCCAGCTATTTTGCGCAGCTGCGGTGCCTGTAGTGGGAATTCGCCATTCGACAGTATAGTCGTTATCTTTCGTTTCGCTTACCTTTAAGCTTGTGCAGCCCTCAAACATGGCGTAATAGCAGCCCTCTGTCAGTGTTGTTGCCGGAAGCGCAGGTGCTGAGCTAAGAGAGGTGCAGCCCCTAAACATGAACACATAGCAGTAATATGCCAGCGTTGTAGCCGGAAGTTTAGGCGCTGAGCTAAGAGATGTGCAGCCTGCAAACATTTGTTCATAGCAGCATTTTGCCAGTATTGTAGCCGGAAGCGCAGGTGCTGAGCTAAGAGAGGTGCAACGCTCAAACATGCTGCTATAGCAGGAATCTGCCAGTGTTGTAGCCGGAAGCGCAGGTGCTGAGCTAAGAGAGGTGCAGCCCCTAAACATGAAGCTATAGCAGTAATCTGTCAGTGTTGTTGCAGGAAGTTCAGGTGCTGAGCTAAGAGAGGTGCAGCCATCAAACATGCCTCGATAGCAGGTATTTGCCAGTGTTGTTGCAGGAAGTTCAGGTGCTGAAATAAGAGAAGTGCAGCCGGAAAACATGGACTGATAGCAACAATATTCCAGTGTTGTTGCAGGAAGTTTAGGTGCTAATCTAAGAGCTGTGCAACCCTCAAACATGCCGCTATAGCAGCTATTTGCCAGCGTTGTTGCAGGAAGATCAGGCGCTGAGCTAAGAGAGGTGCAGCCGATAAACATGTTGTAATAGCAATTATTTGCCAGCGTTGTTGCAGGAAGTTTAGGTGCTGAGCTAAGAGAAGTGCAACCCATAAACATGTTGTAATAGCAATTATTTGCCAATGTTGTTGCAGGAAGATCAGGCGCTGAGCTAAGAGAGGTGCAGCCGATAAACATTTGTTCATAGCAACGATATGCCAGTATTGTAGCCGGAAGCGCAGGCGCTGAGCTAAGAGAGGTGCAGTTTCCAAACATATTCATATAGCAATACTTTGCCAGTGTTGTTGCAGGAAGAGTAGGTGCTGAGCTAAGAGAGGTGCAACCGTAAAACATGGCGTAGTAGCAGCCATCTGTCATTGTCGGATGATTGCCTGCGGTTACGGCCATGTAATCCAACAAGTTCTCAATATTTCCCGTGCAGGCTATGCTCTTATTCCCAGTAAGCACCCAACGTGCGTTCTGATTTCCACCGGTTATCATTCCATTGCCTGTACCCCGCAAATAGAGCTTGTAAGTCGCAGAGCTACTAAGGGTAGTTGTTCCGTCCCATGTATTCCATGTAGTCGTGTCGGTGGAATATTCCAGCGTACCGTTCCAGTTTTTTGCTGAATTATAGGTTTGCAGCATGAAGCTATCAGTACTCGAAAACGTAATATAGGGGTCTTCTGCCGCAGCTACTTTAATTGGCATCATGCCAAGAAGCATGATAGTCATTAACAGAATTGCCAATGCCGCTTTCAAGAAATGACCTCTACATGATATTTGGTTTGTCATTTTCACTCACACTTTCTTACTTTTATTTTCCTTTACTGTCAGCGCTTAATACCCATATCATTATCTTTAATTATATTTAATATAAGCACCGTAAATTGAGGATTTGTCACAATAATTAACTGTGTTTTACATATAATTATTTTAGATACTATAATATTAGCATTCAATGTGTCTACGAAATCGATTATATTGTGTCTACATTGTGCATGTTTAGCAAAAAAAGAAGCTTATTAATATTTTTCGATATTGTGAAGAGAAGAATTGTATAAGATTTTTTTAATTAAGTCAGATGTTTGTTTTTAATGAATAAGCGGGTAAATAAATACGAATGAACAAAGAACGCCAAACAAACGGCATTCTTTTAAAATAGTGCAGACGATATAAAAACAAGCCCCTGTTTATGAGGCTTGTCTCTTTCATTTGAATAAATTATTTCATTTAAGCTTCTCTCTTTTTTAAGACTATCCCTAAACCGAATAATGCCATTATCATAAGGGCTATTGGAATGAGCATATTTGAGCTGTCGCCTGTGGTGGGAGCGGGCGTAGGTGCATTTAGCATAATAATCTGCGCTTCGGAGAAAAGCACGGTACCCGTGGACTTAACGCGTGCGTACCTGATAGGTACCTGCAGGAAGCTCTGTTACGCCGGTAGCGTCCGTCCAGTTAGAATCACTAGAAAGCTTGTATTCATGCACTGAGCTCATCGGTATGCTGCCCTTGCTGTTATTCACAGTTGGCTGCGTTGCCGTAAGATTGGGAGTAGCTGCCTTTGTGATGTCGATGGTCTGAATCGGGTAAGAGGAGGTAGGCTCCTTAACTCGCACCTTGATGTCGTTGTTTTCTGTAATGCTATCTACGCTGTTACGGTTGTGTGATCCAAGAGGTTCTCAATGTTTCCCGTGCAGGCTATGTTCTTATTTCCCGTAAGCACCCAACGTGCGTTTATACTACTACCGGTTATCATTCCATTGCCTGTGCCGCGAAGATAGAGCTTATTGTCGGGTGAAGCGGATCTACTAAGGGTAGTTATTCCGTCCCACGTATTCCATGTTGTCGTGTCGGTGGAATATTCCAGCGTATTGTCCCAGTTTTTTAATGAATTATAGGTTTTCAGCGTGAAGCTGTCAGTGCTCGAAAACGTGATATAAGGGTCTTCTGCCGCAGCTGCTTTAATCGGCGTCATGCCAAGAAGAATGATCATCAATAGCAGAATTGCCAGTGCCGCTTTAAAGAAATGACCATTAAATGAAATTTTCTTTTGCATTTTGCATCCCACTTTCTTATGTTTGTTTTCATTTACTGTCGGCACTTAATACTAATATCATTATCCTTATGACATTATATTAAACGCCGCAAAATGCGGATGTTTCGCCAATAATCGGCTAAGTTTCATATAATTATCACAGATATAAATAATATTAGCATTTAGTGTGTATAGTATGTGTTTATTTACCCTCCCCCAAATAGGAATTTTTTTAATTTTTATTATTTACGAGAAGAATTATACAGAGGCTTTTTTAATTGTGCTTTTATGTTCAGATGTCTTAACTTTCGATGTTTACATTCAGAAATTTATCTTTTTGCAAATTTAAAGTCCAAGTTTATCAAATATATATGCAAACAAAAAAGCCCTTAACTAAAGGCTTTTTTAATCGAATTAAAGAGTGCTCTAACTTTTTTGTTTTTCTTTTGAAGGTTAATCAAAAATATAGTAATGTATATCGCGCAAATCAACTCTTCCGTAAATATTATTTTTTCGGCGCTTTTCCCAAATCGTGTGAGTCGGATAACCGATTAATAATTTCATTGGCAGCTATTGTTTTTTTCTTATATCGAAGTCTTGGTTTAAGGTGCTTCATAATAATCTATAACATTTAATCCTGTTAATGTATATTTTACAGTCAGCGAAACTAGTATATTATAACTGCCACCATAAAGCTCACCCGTTTGTTTGTCACTGATTTCATAGGTATACCAATAATACACTTTAGCGCCTGCAAACCAATGAATGGCTATTGGTAAAGATAATTCATTAACCTCCGATACATTTTGATTGTTTTTTGAGCTTACGCGATAGCCATTACGATAACACATCCTCTCAAAGATATCCGAGGAGACGATATCATAATCAAGCACGTTATCTCCATAGTTTTCATAACTCTTGCGAACTATATTTCTTACCTCAAAGTCAATTTTAATTGCCCAAAACAAGTATATGACAATGAAAGCCAGAATAAAGATATATATATTTTTCTGCTTTGATTTTCTCTTTCCCAATACTCATGACCTTATAATATATTTATGATTGCTTCTATTACGGACTATATATTTTCGACTCAATCATCTAAAATCATTAGCGACATTTGATTCGACAGGCATCATATATATGAACAAACACATACGTTGAAAACTGATATTGAGAAAAAATATTTATAGGCTTTTGTTCAATTTAGTTTGTTTTATGTTTAAAACAGTAAATAAAACAATTAGTATCACATTCAATATCAAAACGATAATACTACCTTCCATTTTAACTAATCCGCCGGATAGCAGTGTATTGTCTGAAAAAGTCGAATTGAATATACTTGGGTAATCGTTTGCTATCGCAATGCCTCCGAAAACAATCGCACCTAGAATATTCCAAACAGAATGAACGAGAATTGGTGCCCATAATGTCCCGGTGTACTCCAACACGGCTGTAACAAAAAGACTCATTGTTATAACATTTAAAACAGGAATGATGCCTGCTTCAAACGCACCGGCATGCATAGCGGTAAAGAGAGCTGTTGTAAAAACTACAGCAACAGTTAAATTATATTTCGTCTTAATGAGCTGATACATATAGCCTCTGAAAAGGAATTCTTGCATAATGACATTCAGAAATGCTGCTAAAATCCAAATTGCAATATATGTAACATTATTGATGCTTTCTATTTCCATTGCACCAATTCTAAGCATTATAAACAGTACAAGACCAAACCAAGTGATCCCTGTTCCTATACCGATTGCAGTGTTTTTTAACGGATGCTTAAATATTGGAATTGATAACTCTTTTTTTTCTATAAGCACGAAAATAATAGTAAATACAATTATTCCAAGTAATGGAATTAATTCTGCCCACAATCTCCATATAGCTGGATGGGTTGAGTTTGGAATCGGTGTTAAGCTTACGAGTACAGCCCACCCAATAAAGAACACAATTACTTTTATCAAAATGATAATAAATTTTTTCAATTCTTTCCCCTTTATTAATTAATATTATTTAACATTTTTATACGGCTTATTTATTATTATCTGTCGTGATAATGTTCATAAGCTCATTAAATAGCTATGGATAAACTTGATATTAAAAACTTACACTTAATTATTTTTTCTATATAATTAATTTAATTTTCTCAAGTGTTCCAGATATGTTATATAACTCATATCTAATGTCATCAAATCAACGTATTTATCCCACAACCAGATTAATTATCCACATAAATAAAACAACAATACTTCCTTCTACAGCATTAAGAAATCCGCTTGCTCGTTGTTCTGAGTCCCTATTTTTTATGGATAATATCATTTTAAGAACTCCGAAGAAGAAAAATATGATCCCTGTGTATATGATAATCATAATAACAACATTACTTACATCATTAATAGCTGTGACCGGATCGTTCGCCGCGAATGCATTCGTAGAAATAATGCATACTAAGATAGCGACCAAAAGCGTTATGATTATTTTCTTATTTCTCATAATTTCCCTTTCTTTTCTTCAAAATATTATTCCAAAATATGCTAAATCTAAGATACATACATTCTGCTGTGTCTTTTTATCTACCCTTAAATTGTCTTTTTCGTAATGATTGAGCGTAGTAGTTGTATAAAAAGGATATTTTTTATAAGTTGTCGGATGAGGATTCACTCCCATACCCGTCAGGCAGTTTTAAGAACAATTCTGTAAATCGTGCTGAAACATCTTTGACATAATCGGCATCTTTGCATTGCTCGGTATGTACTAAGCCTAGAACACAACGACAGTTTTCTTCTATTGCAATATGCTCGCAGAAACAACACTTTTCAAGCACAAGTGTTTTATTTTTAAACGCCATTCTCATTTTATACATTCTCTTTCACCTGTTATTTTTTTTAAGACGTCATACTTTTTTCTTTTAATCGGCTTATTTATCAATTAATGCATGTTTACTATTAAAATCATCCCATGTTTCATTGCAATAATAACGTTCATATGCCTCTCTTACCTTATAAAGATATTGAAGAGTATCCTCATCTCTCATTTCGATTTTTCTCCCGTAGACAAGATTAGCTGCGAAATGATACTGCTCTATAGAAAATATACTTCTGCATTCGTCTGAGAGAATCAAATTAAGAAAAGCAAGTACATACGGAGGCATTCTTAACATACTCCATACTTCAGCTCCAAGCTGTTCTTTAGCATAAATAATAATGGAATCTTTGCTATAGTTCTCATAATTAAGTTCATGCGTATTTTCCAAGTTCGACATTGATATATTCATATTATCATTTCTGATATCCATCTTTTTTCCTCCGAGTATCATAATTAAAAATAGTATTGTTGCTTCTTTTAACAGTAGCGTATAACGAATACGATTTAAAAACATGCCTATATGCTAATCGAATGGACCTTACATTATTGCTATCTATTTTTTCATACTATAAAATTAAATGCTGTATACTAACACTGCTAAAAGCACCCAGCGATATTCGCTGTTTGTTCTTGAGCATGTTGAAATAGTAATGATTTGATCGTCTGCTTTCGGTACTATATCGCTTTTATACCAAGAGTTTGACTGTATTGAATTTATGTATGCCATATAGTCATTATCAGATGAAAAATCTATTGTATATACGCTGCTCTCTGAAGTCGTCTCAAAAAAAGCAAAAGCAGTGTAGTGATAAACATGACCTGCGCGATAGATGTATATTTCGCGGTGTTCATTAAAATAATTCTCATTGTTATAATTACAAATATCATTAAACATACTGCCGTCTTTCATATTATGGCCGTAAATTATAGTGTTTTTAGACGAAATATCTTTTTTGCATTTATAATCAATAAAAAGTGCTCCCGATGAATTGGCTTTCCCTTCAAATGTTGTATGTAAATACTTTTCATAATCATCCGTGTAAAGAACAGGGTATGAAATATTTGTGTACGGTATATCTATCCAAAACATATAATCCTCATTTATAGATAAAAGTTTGTCTTCATTTATTGATAAATATTTATATCCTGTTTCTTGTGTATCTGTATCAATCTGAGAAACTGCCATGTTGGCAATATCCTTATATTCATTGCTGGCTGCCTTATAATTAAGGAGTATAGACACGATCATGTATCCTGAATACAACGTAATTAACAAGAGAATACAAATAACTATCGTTAACACAGATTTTTTATTAATATTCTCAAACCATGACCCTCTTGTTACAATTTTATGCTTATTTTTTTTAAAGTTATCCAATACTCTTTTTTGCTCCTGTCGTTTGATATTGCATTATGTGTTTTAAGTTCCTATAAATAATATAATTGTTTTTGATAAAAGGTCTATAAATAAGTCAGGGGGAGTTTTACCCCCCCCTTCAACTTTTATAGTTTCGTGATTTTGTTAATTTCTTGGCTCTTCTTTTTAATTGTCAATTTCTTATCTTGTTTTCTTTTAATGATTATAAGAAGGATAATCGACATTACGCTTATAATCATTATTCCTGCATACAGCCAGATTAAACTATTATCTCCGGTTTGCGGTGCATTTTGTGTCCATTGAGCAGTAAAAGTAAGATTGCCTGAAATCGCACGTTGATACATTTCTTCATTAAGTACAAAGCTTTCTACAGGTTTATACTCAGGATTGATCTTCCAGCATCTGAATGTATAACCGTTTTTCACAAAAGTATTATCCATTAGTGTTACTGAAGCACCAAATCTATACTGCTTCATATCAATCGGCGGATTTCCTGAACAAGTACTGTCTGGCTCATATATTATCGTTATCAGATTCCTGTCATAGTAGAGTTTAAATACTGTACTTCCGTCACTTTTAACAATAGTTGTCAACACTTGCTACGTTTCCCGTAATCGGATCGACCCTGTTACCAAGAACATCTGTAACAATCACTTTTCTGAAATTGACATCTGGAAAATCACTTGTAATGTTCGTAGGCGCAGCAAATACTTCAGATGTGTTCATTATAAGAACAGCTATGATAAACGTGAGCATAATAAAATATTTTGTTATTTTCATTATTTTAAATACTCCTTGTTATATTTTGTTCTTAATGCTTTGTTATAATATATTTTTTATCTATTATTTTTATTTTTTTGTCGTTACATAATACTCGTATCATTATATTTGTGGCATTACAAAAGCGCTGTAAAACTGCAGATGTGTCGCTAATTAATAACTATGTTTCACGTATAATTATTACAAATATATTAATATTAGCATTTGGTGTGTATAGATTGTGTTTATTTACCCCCCCAAATAGAAAATTATTTAATATTCGATATTATAAGAGAAGAATTATATAAGGGAAGATGTTCCATGATAAAAAAGCCCTTAGATAAAGGCTTTTTTATTATATAGAAATCGAACTAAGGGAGTAGTACACTTTTTAGTCACTATTTTGAAGTTTAATCAAAAATAAGAAATGCAAAGGATGAGTAATATCATACTTTAAGCACGGCTTATAAGGATTGATATTACGAAAACTTTATATGGCGGCAAAATACATGAGCGTAGCGCTTGATAGTGCGAAGCGAAGAACCTTATTAAGTAAGAATCTTTAAATATTATATTTTGACGATATAAAAAAACGCCCTTGCCTCTCAGGCCTTAAGCTTTGCTTATAAAAACATGACGGTACCATTTAAGAAAGCGCGCGGCGTATAGCATCGCGCGCATACATATTACAAAGGGTTACAGATAAAAATGCAAAGTGAAACGGCGCATTTTTATCGTCATAAGGGGAATGTGTCCCCTGTGAATTTTTATTTGTGCCTCGCACAAATAAAAATGGAGCTGATGATAGGACTTGAAAAATAAGAAATGCAAAGGTTGAGTAATATCATACTTTAAGCTTGCTTAAAAGGAATGATATTACGAAAACTTTATATGACGGCAAAATACATGAGCGAAGCGCTTTAAAGTGCGAAGCGAATACCCTATAATATAATTCTTTAAATACATATTTTGTCGCAATAAAAAACAGCTCTTTGGAATGGCTGAGGCTTGCCTCATAGACACTTCAAAAGCTGTTGAGCATTTCAAAAAATGGAGCTGATGATAGGACTTGAACCTACAACCTGCTGATTACAAATCAGCTGCTCTACCGATTGAGCCACATCAGCACACTTTAACGAAATGTATTATACACGCTATAAGCATCGAAATCAATAGTTTTATTTACGAAAAAAAGACAGCCTATCAACAGATAAACGCCTTAATTGACTTTATCGGATAACGAGTGCTATAATATAATAATTACTTTTTAGGGAGGAATTATATGAGAGTATTGCTTGTTGAAGATGAAGTAAATATATCAAAGCCTTTATGCGCCATGCTATCTCGCAGCAATATTCACGCAGACGCTGTTTATGACGGTCTTTCCGGCTATATGCAAGCTTCTAAAAATATTTACGACGTAATAATTCTTGATATAATGCTTCCCGAAATGGACGGCATTACGGTTTTAAAAAAGCTGCGCGCCGATAAAGTATTAACTCCCGTCATGCTTTTAACAGCAAAGGACAGTATAGACGACAAGGTAACAGGTCTTGAGTTCGGCGCAGACGATTATCTGACAAAGCCGTTTTCAATTGATGAGCTGACTGCAAGAATAAAGGCTTTGGCAAGACGCAGGGGGGACGTGTTTACACAAAGGAAATATACACTCGGCGATATTACATTTAATGCAAATAATGCACAGCTTACGATAAACGACAAGAGCGAAGAGCTGACCGCTAAGGAAGCTCATTTACTTGAAATACTCATAAAAAACGCAGGCTCCGTTATAAGCAAGGATTATCTTCTCGATACGGTATGGGGGCTTGACAGCGAAGCTATCGAAAACACAGTTGAAATATATATACATTATTTACGAAAAAAAATACAAAGCAGTAAAAAGGTTCGTATCGTAACCCTTCGCGGTATGGGATACTCTCTTAAAGAGGACAAAGATGCTCGATAAAATCAAGCTGAAGCTTACCATTATGAACACTATAGTAGTGCTTACGATACTTATGTGCATCGCTATTTTTGTATATGTTATGGTATTGGTGGATTCAAACAATAATGCCGACAACGAGCTAATAAACAACGCTTATCTTTTAAAGCGTTACATTACGCTGTTCGACGGAACTGCTTCGGACGCTGCCATCGCAGAGTATTCTGACGAATATATAGTTTTCAAGGAAAAGCTTTTGAACTCATCAGTCAGCTACGGCGTTTGGGACTCAAACTCTAACGAATATGAATACGTAAGCGCATACAACCTGCCTTACGACAGCTTGTCTAAAATAAGATACAGTATGTTCACAACAGACCCACAATCCTCCAAGGTCATAGAAGAAAGCGACGGCAAATATTTTATTCACCGTTATTCCTATAATGATGTAAACATAAGGGTATGCACGACAGTATTCGCAAACGACTCAGGACAAATGCGTATAATACAAACCGTACAAAACATGAACGCACAGGAGAACATGGCAGATAAGCTGCTTAAAGTGCTTCTGCTTGCAATGCTCATAGGCGCTAGTCTTTCTTTCATAAGCGGATACTTTATTGCAGGGCGCTCAATAGTGCCTATACAGGAGAATCTGAACAGACAAAAGGATTTTGTCGCCGATGCTTCGCACGAGTTGAGAACGCCTGTTACCATAATGAAAACTAATCTTGACGCAGTGAAATGCTTCCCCGATGAAAGTATTAAAAGTCAGATGGAATGGATAGACAACGCCTATAAGGAAACCGAATATATGCAGCAGCTTATTGACAAGATGCTTATCATTGCCAAGGCGGATATAGGCAGTCCTGACGAGCATTACGAAACAGTCGATATTCGAAAAATATGCCGTAGTATGCGCTCCAGATTTAAGGATCTTGCCGCAGAAAAAGGTATAAAAATATCAGTCTATGATAAGGCTAAAAATGAAAAAATGCTCGTATCGGGAGACGAAGCACAGCTAAAGCTGCTCTTTTCCAATATAATAGATAATTCTATTCATTATTCGCCTAACAATAAGAGCGTAAAAATAATTCTATCCACGCTTCAAGCAAGCGTAAAAGTCGATATTCAGGATAACGGTATAGGTATATCAAAGGAAGACCTCAAAAACATATTTGACAGATTTTACCGCGCGGACAAGGCGCGAAGCCGAAGAGAAGGCGGAAGCGGTCTCGGACTGCCTATTGCCATGCAGATTGCAAAGGAGCATCACGGAAATATTACTGCGACAAGCCAACCGGGAGAAGGCACAATAATGAGTGTAACGCTGCCGAGAATAAACGAGGAATAAATGGAGCTTTTATCACAATTAAACGACAAACAACAACAAGCTGTAAAAAATACAAGCGGGCCTTTATTAATACTTGCAGGAGCAGGCAGCGGTAAAACGAGAACCATTATATACAGGATCGCCTACATACTTACGACTACTGATATCAAGCCGTATCAGATTTTGGCTCTTACCTTTACGAATAAGGCTGCAGGCGAGATGAAAGAGAGAATAGCCGCCTTCGGGATAGAATATATAGACGAGATGTGGATGGGAACGTTTCACTCCATATGTGCCAGAATACTCAGGATACACGCTCGCACGATAGGCTTTGAACAAAGCTTTACCATATACGACGAGGGTGATTCGAAGAACCTTTTAAAGCAATGCCTTGAAGAATTAAACATTGACACAAGAGCTCTGAGCCTTAACGCCATACGCTCGTCAATTTCGCGCGCAAAAAACGATGCGGTGTTACCCAAGGATTTTCTTAACAGCTATGCTAACGACTTCAGAGCAGAGAAAACTTCAGAGGTTTACAGCTTATATATGAAAAAGCTCAAAGAAAACAACGCCATGGATTTTGACGATCTGCTGCTCAACACGCTAATTTTACTCAAGCAGGACGCTGAGGTTCTTTCCTATTACCAGAACCGCTTTGTTCATGTTTTGGTGGACGAATATCAGGACACAAACAGACTGCAATACGAGATAATTTCTCTGATAGCAAAAAAATATAAAAATATTTGCGTATGCGGCGACGACGACCAAAGCATATACGGTTTTCGCGGAGCTGATATAAGGAATATCTTGGAATTCGAGCAGGACTTCCCAAACGCTGTCGTCGTTAAGCTTGAGCAGAATTACAGAAGTACCTCCAATATCCTCAACACGGCAAATAAGCTCATTGAAAACAATAAATCACGCATGGGCAAAAAGCTTTGGACTGATAAAAAAGGCGGAGAAGCGATTCATATCATCGAAAATTACAGAGATTTGGACGAGGGCGAGCATATTGCCGAGGAAATAAAAAAAATCCACCAAAACGAGAACTATCCCTATAATAAAATAGTCATTTTGTACCGAACGAACGCACAGTCCAGAGTTATAGAGGAAAGCATGATACGCTCAGGCATACCCTACCAGATTGTAAAGGGCACCCGATTTTATGAGCGTGCGGAAGTAAAGGATATAATGGCATATCTCAGATGTGCAGTGAATCCATTTGACAGCATTTCTTTTGCCAGAGCCGTATCCGTGCCGAGGCGTAAAATCGGTCAGAGCACAATAGACAAAATAACGGAATATGCCGCGTTCAAAAACAGCGATATTATAAGCTGCTTAGAAAACGCTTCAACCATACCCACTTTAAAGAAAAGCGCCGCCCAATCTCTTGAAGAATTCTACTCTGTCATATCTTCGATAAACACGGCAGAGAAAAATGAAGGGCTTGAACAAGCCGTAAAGTGCGCAGTGGAAGAAAGCTCGTATATTGATTTTCTTAAAAAGAACGATATAGAGAGCTTCGATAACAGAAGACAAAATATAAACGAATTGATAAACGCTGCCGCCGATTTCGAAGCCAACAGCGAGGATACTTCATTAAGAGCGTTTCTGGAAAATGCGGCTTTAATAGCGGGAAGCGACAGCATTGATGATGAGAGCGGACAGGTGCTGCTTATGAGCATACATAATTCCAAGGGACTTGAGTTTGGCTGCGTGTTTATAAGCGGCGTTGAGGAGGGACTTTTCCCCACCCCTCAGGCGTGCGAGAACGAAACGGATTTGGAAGAGGAAAGAAGACTATGTTATGTTGCAATAACGCGTGCAATGGAAAAGCTGTACTTAAGCTTTGCAGTTATCCGTCGTGCCTATGGACAGACGCGCGAAACAAGACCGTCGCGGTTTTTGTATGAGCTGCCTATGGAGCTTACAGACGCAAGAGATACTATTTTCGACAATTACAAGCAGAAGAAAAATGAATATTTCAACGATGACTTTGTTGCCGCTCCCTATCCGAAAGCGTCTTTTCAGAGCTTCTATGCAAAGAAAGCCGATACTGATAAAAAAGTTGCTAACGCCTCTACTCTTCGTTTTGCCTCGCTCAAAGCAGGCGACAGGATAAAGCACCCAAAATGGGGGATTGGCACTGTAATAGAAATAAATGATTCCATGCAGGACAGTATAATAAGCGTGGCGTTTGCAGGATTGGGAATAAAAAAGATGATAGAAGGATATGCGGATATAACAAAGGTAGAATGAAAGGACGGATAATGATGAAAAAAATACTTGTTATGACTTTAAAGCAACGAGTGGAGCGTTTTTACGATTTAAAGAGCCTTCCGAAGGATTTTGAGCTTGTATTCTCTGAATATGAAAAAAATACCGACATACTTGCTGAAATGGGAAAAGGCGCTTTTGCGATTTTTGCCGACGCCATAGAACCGGTGAGCGCCGAGCTGATGGAAAAGCTGCCCGATTTAAAGATAATTCATTCGGAGGGTGTGGGTTACGACAGAATAGACACTCTTGCTGCCGCTAATAAGGGGATATTTGTCTGCAACAACACTGCGGCAAACAGCGGGGCGGTCGCGGAACAAACGATAATGCTTATTTTAGCCGTTCTGAAAAAAGAAGTGCGCGCGGATTATATGGTTCGTTCGGCTCACCAAATAGAAGCAAAAGCGGCTTGGTCTCTCGAGGGTTTAAGAGAGCTTTCCACTCAGAAGGTAGGCTTAATAGGCATGGGCGCCATTGCAAAGAAAGTAGCAAAAATGCTCACCGGCTTCGGTTGTCCTGTGTTTTACTATTCACGCCACAAATTAGACAGCCAAAGCGAAAAGGAGCTAAACATAAGCTATATGCCCTTAGACGAGTTGCTTTCCGAATGCGACATAATAAGTATGCATATACCCTCAAATAAAGAAACATATCATTTCATGGACGATAAAAAATTTGCTTCAATGAAAAACGGGGCAATTTTTATAAACACGGCGCGAGGAGAAATAGTAAATCAACAGGCATTGATACGAGCACTCTCATGCAGCAAGCTATACGGCTGCGGTCTTGATACGATAAGCCCCGAACCGGTAACGGCGGACAATGAAATGATAAGCCTGCCTGAAAATATTTCGGGCAAGATCACGTTCTCACCTCATATAGGCGGTATAAGCGAAAAGGCGTTTTTAAAGATGCATTCGACCGTATGGAATAATATCATAGCGGTAAGTAAGGGGAAACGCCCCGAAAACATTGTAAATTATCTTTAAATATAAGGAGTATTTAAAAATGGAATGCACACTCAGAGCGTGGAAGAAAACTGACGCAGATGACCTATCAAAAGCGCTCAACAATCCCGCAATATTAAAAAATCTTCGCGATGGTCTTCCCTACCCCTACACAAAACAAGACGCTTTGCAATACATAGACTCCATGCTTTCGGCTAAAGAGAACAGCGCTTATGCATTTGCTGTTTGTATAGACGACAAAGCTATCGGCTCAATCGGAGTTTTTCGTCAGAATAATATTCATAAATATACCGGCGAGCTTGGATATTATATTGCTCAGGAGTATTGGAGTAAAGGCGTAGGCACAAGCGCTGTAAGACAGATATGCGATTATATCTTTAAGTATACCGACATCATGCGTATATTTGCCGAGCCATTTTTTTACAACACTGCTTCCTGTCGCATATTGGAAAAAAACGGCTTTTCATACGAAGGCACGTTACGTAGTAACGCAGTAAAAGACAAAGTCGTACTTGATATGAAGATGTATTCACTTTTAGTTTCAGACGTAAATAAATCCCCCGTTTAATACGGGGGATTTATTATAATTATTTTCTGTCTTTAAGCTTTATATATTCCTTCTGTGCGCTTACACTTTCATAAGCGGGACGTATCAGCTTTCCGGAATTTAACAGCTCCTCTAAACGATGAGCGCTCCAGCCCGAAATTCTGGCGATTGCAAAAATCGGAGTAAAAAGCTCCTCCGGCAAGCCCATCATATCGTAAACAAAGCCGCTGTAAAAGTCAATATTTGCGCATATTGGTTTTGTTGCATTGGTGCGCTTTGTCATAAGTATAGGCGCAAGCTTTTCCACGCTCGCATATAAAGCGAATTCATCGTGTCTTTTTTTCTCTGTAGAGAGCTGCTCTACAAAGCTTCTTAAAATCTTTTCTCTGGGGTCTGACAGAGTATATATGGCATGACCGAAGCCGTATATCAAACCCGTTTTATCAAAGGCCTGTGAATCGAGTATTTTTTCGAGATATGCGGCTATCTCGTCCTCGTCCTTCCAATCCTTCACGTTAAGCTTGATTTCCTCTATCATGCTTTTGGCTTTTATATTTGCTCCGCCGTGACGAGGCCCTTTAAGGGATGCAAGCGCCGCTGCTATCGCAGAGTAAGTGTCGGTTCCCGTTGAAGTCACCACATGCGTTGTAAAAGTCGAATTGTTGCCTCCGCCATGCTCTGCGTGAAGCACAAGGGACATATCAAGAACTCTTGCCTCAAGCTCCGTATACTTCTGGTCACTTCGCAGCATCTGAAGGATATTTTCAGCTGTCGATTTTGTCGGATCAGGCAGGTGAATAAACATGCTTTCGTTGCAGTGATAATGCATATGCGCATGATAGCCGTACACCGCAAGCAAGGGAAACACCGCAATAAGCTGCAAGCATTGCCCCAGTACATTCGCAACATCTATATCATTCGCCTTATCGTCATAGGAATGCATCGTAAGAACGCTTCTGGCAAGACTGTTCATCATGTCGGCGCTCGGTGCTTTCATTATTACGTCGCGAACAAAGCCCGTGGGCAGAGTTCTGTATTGGGCAAGCAGCTGTTCAAAGGAAGTAAGCTTATCAATATTTGGAAGCTCTCCGAAAAGCAGCAAATACGTTACCTCCTCAAAGCCGAAGCGCTTCTCTGAGTAAAAACCGTTAACGATTTTTTCTATGGGTATCCCCCTGTAGGCAAGCGCACCGTCGCAGTACTGCGTTTTGCCGTCTATCTCCTTTTTAGAATAGATGTCGGAAATATGCGTAAGCCCCGTGAGAACTCCTCTTCCCTGTGCGTCTCTTAAACCTCTGTTGACCTTAAACTTCTCAAAAAGCTCGTTGTCTATAGGATCGTTTTTCATGCAAAGATCCACATAGCTGTCAAGTTTAGGAAATATATTCATAGCGTCCCTCTTTTTTTCATATAAGCACGACCCTTTTAGTCGATGCGATTGAAACTAAACTATATCATATTTTAAAAAATATGTAAATAATTATTAACTCTTGCAGCAAGATTGTAAGCTTAAAATAATGCATATATTTACATACCGACAAGCTTATTTTTGTTTAAGCTTACTGCTATGAAGCGGTTTACTCGTCTGCTTTACGGGTTTTCTTTCATCCTGCATACATTTTTTTACTTCGCTATGAGTTAAAAGCCTGTATTCTGAGCTTTTAAGCTCCCCCAAGGTTATTCCGGCTTCCTCCGTGCGTTTTAGGTTAATAACTGGATGACCGATAATCTCACACATTCTGCGTATCTGACGGTTTCGCCCTTCGCTTAAGGTTATTTCAACAAGGCTGTTGTCCCTTATCTGTTTTTTTAATACTACCTTTCTTGCGGCGGCTTTTTTACCGTCAAGATCAACGCCCTTAGAGAGCTTTTTTAAATCCTTGTCATCAACGCTTCCCTTTAAAAGAGCCAGATACTTCTTGCTCTTTTCAAACTTCGGATGAGTAAGTTTGTAGGCGAAATCACCGTCGTTCGTTAAAAAGATCAGTCCCTCGCTGTCCTTATCAAGCCTTCCGACGGGAAAGAGTCTGTGTTCGTCGTTCACCAACTCAACCACTGTCTTTTCACCGTGATCGCTTACGCAGGCACACAAAACATCCCTCGGCTTATTGAGTATATAATATACCTTTTCTTCTGACGGCTTTAGTAAAACGCCGTTTACCTTGAGAGTGTCTTTCTTTTCGTTGATATCTATTCCGGGCTCGTTCACTGTTACACCGTTTAACTCAACCTTACCCGATAGTATAAGCTCGTCCGCTTTCCTTCTGGAAGAAGCGCCGCATAAAGCTATATATCTGTTTATTCTCACAATATTTCTCCGTTTGTTTTTAAACTACGCTAACAATAATACCAAATAATTGCAATTAAAGCGTTAATTAATAAAAAATAAGGCAAATAAATTTATTTAATTCACATAGCTTTGATATAATAAATAAATATATTTTATTAAAAAGCATTCATCGGGGGATTATATGTCAAACGGACATTTGATTTTTGAAGGACACGACACTGTAGAGCTGGCGGAAAAATTCGGCACGCCGCTTTATGTAATGAGCCAAAACAGAATAGAACGAGCGATATCTGCAATCAAAACGGCGTTTGAAACGCAGGGAATAGATTATTGCATCAACTATGCGGGAAAAGCATTCATAAACACCGCAATGTGCAGGATAGCAAAGGAAAACGGACTTCATCTTGACGTTGTTTCGGGCGGAGAATTATATACGGCACTTTTGGCGGGCTTTGACCCTGCCGATATTACAATGCACGGAAGCAATAAATCAAAAAAAGAAATAACAGAGGCAATACAGGCTAAGGTGGGCACGATAACCATTGACAGCCTTAGCGAAATACTCTTTGTAAATAAAATAGCCAAGGAGCAAAACAGCACCGTAAACGTACACCTCAGGCTTTCACCGGGCGTCGAAGCGCATACGCATGAATATATACAAACGGGCAGAATAGACTCGAAGTTCGGCATACCTATATCAATGAGTACAAGAGCTGTAAGAAGCGTTCTCGACAGCTCAAATTTAAATCTAACCGGCTTACATTGTCATATCGGTTCACAGATATATTCACCTAAGCCCTTCCAGATAGCTGCAAACGCCATGCTTGAGATTATCTTCAACATAAAGGAAATGGGAGTGGAAATAAAGGAGCTAAACCTAGGCGGAGGCTTCGGCATAAACTATTTGCAGGATGATGATGTATTTGATTTAAACGAATACACGACACTGCTTTGCGAAACGCTCGACAAACAATGCTCGGAGCTGAATATAAACAAGCCGAAAATAATCGTGGAGCCAGGAAGATATATAGTCGGTCCGGCAGGGATAACGCTTTATACCGTCGGCACAGTAAAGGAAATACCGTTTATAAGAAAATACATAAGCGTAGACGGAGGAATGGCGGACAATCCGCGTCCTGCGCTTTATAACGCCGTACATCACGCTGTTGTTGCAAACAGATATGACGAGGAAGAAAACGACCTTGTGACCGTAAGCGGAAAGTGCTGCGAAACAGATACTCTAATAACGGATATTCTTTTGCCTAAATGCAAAAGCGGCGATATACTTGCCGTATTCAACACAGGCGCATACAACTACTCTATGGCAAGCAATTACAACAGACTTGCCAAGCCCAGCGTAGTGCTTTTAAAGGACGATAAAGCCGAAGTAATCGTGGAAAGAGATTCTTACGAGAGGATCGCAGCCAACGACGTGATACCCTCGTGGCTGTAAAAAATATATGAATACTGATAACATCATTTATTATGCGATGATGGCTGTTGCTTCGCTTATATCCATAACGCTGCATGAATGTGCGCACGGCTACAGTGCGCTTCTTTTGGGTGACGATACGGCAAAGAGAAGCGGCAGACTGACATTAAACCCATTAAAGCATATTGATGTTATCGGTCTTGTCATGCTTATAGTAATGCGTATAGGCTGGGCAAAGCCTGTACCGATAAACCCGAACAATTTTAGAGAACGCAAAAAAGGTATGATTATTGTAAGCATTGCGGGCCCGATTACAAACCTGATTTTTGCCGTAATAGCGGGAAGGCTTGCGGTATTTTTCTATTCACTCGGTTTCAACGACTATCTTATAATGTTTTTGTTATTATTTACAAGGCTCAATCTCGGATACGGCATATTTAACATACTTCCGTTTCCTCCGCTTGACGGCTCAAAGATATTCGCTTCCATATTGCCCGTAAAATGGGAAGCGTTCTTTTACAAATATCAGAAGTACATGTACTTCATTTTAATAATTCTTTACTTTATCGGCGCGCTTGATGTTATACTGTATCCGGCGATAACATATCTTTACACATTGATTTTGTCATAAGGAAAATAAAAATGCAGGCTGTCAGCTTTGAGAGATTTGAAGGCCCTCTCGACCTTCTTTTAAATCTTCTGTCAAAAAACGAAATAGACATATACGATATACCGATATCGCTCATTACAAAGCAGTATGTGAGCTATCTTTATACTGCAAACGAGCTTAACATAGAGCTTGCAAGTGAATTTATCATTGTCGCAGCCCAGCTTATAGAAATAAAATCAAAGATGATGCTTCCTGTCGACGAGAATGAGGGCGAGGAGCTTATCGACCCGAGAGAAGAGCTCGTTGCACGTCTATTGGAATACAAAATATACAAGCAAATAAGCGAATATATAAAAAAACATGAGCTATTATACAACCAAACGATACAAAAAGACCCGGAGTACCTGCCCGAAATGAAGGACGATTATTCGAGTCTTGATATAAGCGTTAAAGCTCTTGCCGGCGCCATGAGAGTTATATTTGCCCGCTACCAAATAAACGCTGCCGATAATATAAAGGATTACACCATAGACCGCGAGGAAATAAGCGTGGACGATATGATGATATATATTACCCAAAGGCTTGAAGCGTCACCGCATATGAGCTTTTATAACTTATTCGATGATAATGTTTCCAAAAACAGGATCATAGCCTCATTTCTTGCTTTACTTGAAATGCTCAAAAGAAATATTGTTTCACTCAGCCAGGATGAGCTTTATGCTGATATTCTTATAACAAAGGTTTGAAAATATGGATGATACGACTTTAAAAAATATTATAGAAGCAATACTGTTCGCCTCAGGAGAAGCCGTCGGGATCAATCTTATAGCTTCCGCCACGCAGGAAAGCCCTGAAAGGGTAAAGAAGCTTATAGAACAAATACATAGCGACTACGATTACAACAGACGCGGTATGAGGATAATACGCGTCGAAAACAAGTATCAAATGGTAAGTAGAAGCGAATACTTCGAATATATAAGAAAGGCCATACAAAACTCGCCGTCGTCATTTTTCTCACAGGCAGCCTTGGAAACACTTTCAATAGTCGCCTACAAGCAGCCCGTAACAAGAGCCGATATCGAATATATTAGAGGAGTGCAATCCAGCTCATCGTTGGATCTGTTGATAGACAAGGGATTCGTGCGTCAGGCGGGAAAGCTTGACGCTCCCGGCAAACCGCTTTGTTACGAGACCACACCCGAATTTTTGAAGCTTATGGACATCGAAGACGCAAGGCAGCTTCCTTCGTTCAAGGAATTCAGCGAAGGTATACAGCTAAAGCTCGATTCAAATTCGACCGAAGTCGAGTCCGATTGATTATATTGCTTTAAAAAAGTCCTTCATTTTAATTGAAGGACTTTTTTTTATATACGACAAGTTACTCCTTTTAAAGACATAATTCTAAATTTTAAATTATATGCCTATTCTATTAACGGTTATTACCTATGCTGCCTTCTTTGGCAATAAAAAAAAGTTTATTCTCATAACATATCGGATAATTAAATACAATCAATTTTATTATGAATAGAAGTACAAGGCAAATAAACATAAAAAATGGCTCAAATAAGCCATTTTTAAAGCTTTAGAATGGTGACCCATCAGGGGCTCGAACCCTGGACACCCTGATTAAGAGTCAGGTGCTCTACCAACTGAGCTAATGGGCCTTAGAAATGTTCTGACGATATATATTACAACATTTACGAATGGTTTGCAATACTTTTTATGATTCTTACTTTTAAGAATTTCATTTAAGGCGAATATCCTTCATCGTATGCTCCTATGGTATTATTTCTGTTATAATGTAATAACGATAATAATAAAAAAGGAATATATACTATGTCAATGCGGGGACATTCAAGGGGGCCGGGCTATCTGACTCAGGAGGAAAAGGACAATGCGCCGAAAATAAGCGCTTCATTATTAAAAAGGATAATATCATATTTAAAACCGTATATTCTTCAGCTTTGTCTTGTGATCGCGGCAATAATAATCTCTGCGGCTCTGGGGCTGCTGCCCTCCGTAATCACAGGAAGGATAATTGATGAAGCCTTGATCGGCAAGGATATGGCTCTATTAATAAAGCTTGTCATATATGCATTTATAACCCTTGCGCTATCGCAGGTAATAGGCGTACTCGAAACATATATAAATACATGGATATCGCAGCGCATTATCTTTGATATGAAAAATCAAATGTATAAGCATCTTGAGTATATGCCGCACTCCTTTTTCACAACTGAAAAGCAGGGTGATATCATCACTCGTATGAATACAGATATCGACGGCGTCAGCAGCGTTATCAGCGGAACCATGACAAACGCGATCAGCAATTTGGCTACAGTTATCACAACTTTAACAGCGCTGTTTATGATGAGCTGGAAATTGGCTATAGTAGGAGTTCTTGTCGTTCCGCTTCTTATCATTCCGACAAGACGCGTCGGGCGCAAGCGATTTAACCTGCTTTCGGAAAGTCAGGCTAAGCATGATGAGCTTAACCAGATAATAAACGAAACTCTCTCCGTAAGCGGCTCGCTTCTCGTCAAGCTTTTCACAAGAGAACAAAAGGAATACGAGCGTTTCAGACAAGTCAACGAGGACGTTACAAAAATTACCCTAAAGGAAGAACGCAGCGGCAGCTGGCTTCACGTACTCTTCGGAATGTTTACTCAGATAGGCCCGCTTTTAATATATTTTGCAGGTGGATATTTCATTATTTCCGCATCCGACCCCAATTTGACGGTAGGAACGATAACGGCTATGGTCGCTCTTGTCAACAGGATGTACAGACCTATACAAACCCTATTAAACCTACAGGTCGATTTTACAAGGTCACTGGCTCTTTTTAGCAGGATATTTGAGTATCTTGATATGAAAAACGATATAACGGATACCTCCAATCCACTCTCCCCCGACATGACAAATCCGAGCGTAAGCTTCGAGGATGTTTCCTTCTCATATTCAAAGGATAAGCCGATACTTAAAAATGTCAGCTTTAACATACCGGGAGGAAGCATGTATGCCATAGTCGGGCCATCAGGCGCGGGAAAATCGACCATAGTGAATCTGATAGCACGTCTGTATGATACAAATAAGGGCAGCGTAAATATAGCAGGAGTCAACCTAAAGGATATAAAGCTTTCTTATTTGCGTGACAACATCGGTTTAGTAACTCAGGATACATATTTATTCAACTCAACCATACGTGAAAATTTGCTTTTAGCCAAGGAAGACGCCACTTATCAGGAGCTTGAACAGGCATGTAAAACAGCAAGTATACATGACTTTATAATGTCTCAGCCCTTAGGCTACGATACCGTTGTGGGCAACCGCGGTTTAAAGCTTTCAGGTGGAGAAAAACAAAGAATGTCGATTGCGAGAGTCATACTAAAAGACCCGAAAATAGTAATACTCGATGAAGCGACCTCCTCACTCGATTCAATAACAGAAAATGCCATACAAACGGCTCTTGATACGGTAATGAGAAATCGCACGGGCATAATCATAGCGCACAGGCTATCCACCGTCCTTGCCGCTGATTCCATATTAGTTGTAAGCGATGGTAGTGTCGTGCAAAGAGGTACTCATGAGGAGCTTCTTAAGGAAGGCGGCATATACAAGGAGCTATACGACACTCAATTCGGAAAGGTTTTAGGCAAATGAAATAAAAAAGAAGAGTATTCAGGCTTATAAAGCATGTTTACTCTTTCTTTATTCCTTCAAAATCAAATGCCGGTATAAAGCTTTCGCTGCACGTACCCTCCTGCTGAATGTAGCCGTTTTCCACTCCAAGGCTTATAGCGTAGTCAATTAACTTATCGTAATCTTCACTCCTCACACTCTTTTTAAGCTCGGGAAACGCTTCAAGCTCTCCGAAGGGTGTGTATTGATTCATTAAGCTGTATATTACATCGTTGCCGAACAAATCAAACATTCTGTTTAGTATTTCCTTTGCGTCGTTTAATTGCCCGGGTAATAACAATAGTCTTAATATAACGCCCTTTTTTAACATGCCTTCTTCATCAAATACAAGCTTTCCCGCATTCTCAAACATTATAGTTACGGCTTGCCTGCATACCTTGAAATAATCCGGCGCATTGCAGTAGCGACCTGAAATATCCGATGAGAAAAATTTAGTATCGGCAAGGTAGATATCGACAGCGTCCTTTACTAACGATAGAGCTTCGGGCGTTTCATATGAAGCCGTGTTGTATACCACGGGAATATTAAGCCCTCTTTTTCTGGCGGAAAAAACGGATTTTACAATAGGCAAGATAAAGTGAGTCGGAGTCACAAGGTTTATATTCTCAGCTCCTTTTTTTTCAAGAGCCAAATATATTTCACAAAGACGGTCTTCATTTATCGTCATGCCTTTTTTTAATGAGCTAATCTCTCTGTTTTGACAAAACACGCATTTAAGAGAGCAGTTTGAAAAGAACACAGCGCCGGAGCCTCTTACTCCTGAGATACACGGCTCCTCCCAATTATAAACAGACGCCCTTGCCGCAACAGGCAGCGCTCCGGCTTCGCAGTAGCCCAATTCATTGTTATGTCTGTTTACCTTGCAGCGACGTGCGCACAATTCACAGCTATTGAGCATTTTTTCATATAATTCGTTGTCATACATAAGCATTCTTCTTTTGTTTTTAATTATATCACGCTTGCTTTTAAGTTAAAATTGCCTTTTTTGATTTAAAAAAGATAACTTATATCTATAAATAAAAAAGCCTGCTTTGTATAAAGCAGGCCAAAACGCTAACTGTACATTTTTTTAGTTATCAACTTTGGTTTTTTTCTTGCTGAGCCAAAACATAAAGGCAAGAAGCATACCAAAATACACAAGACAAATAAGCATTGTTAAAATAGCCCAAAGATTCGACTTATACGCTATACCCGTTAAAATAAGTATAGGCGCGCCGAAGGCTATACCAAAGCCGCTGCCTGTCACAAGATTGTTGGCTGCCGGAGTTTTAAAGGAGGGGTCGATCTCCCTTAAAAGCAGTACTCCCGAGCTTATTGTGCCTGTGAGCATACCAAACATGGAGAAATATGCCTCATAGTAATAATCGGGGAATAAGCGCTTGCATATCTTGATAAGATAAAAATGCGTTATCAACGCGCCGACGACACTGAGCAATATGAACGGGACCCAAAGACCGCTTAAATCATAAATATTGATAGACGCGATACCGCATACTATCATGATATCAAAAAGTGCTCCCGATATTCTGTTCAAAAGATAATTGTTCTGGTATTGTCTTGTTATAAGATTGGCTTTTTTGAAAAGCTTGAGTATATTTCGGCATAAAAGAGCCAAAAGAGAGCCGATTATAAAGTTAAAGCCCCATAACAGCGGCGATATTGTCTTTGCTATGCCAGGAGAAGTGCTTGCCAAAAGGTCTGTTGTGCCCTTTATCAACAAATACGTTGCAAGATATATGACGCCTACCAGACAAATCTGAATAGTGAAGCGGTCAAGAGATTCGCTTATAGGTATCTCGTTTTTATCCTGAAATTCGTCTATGGAGACCTCCTGATGCGTTTCGATATTGTCCGATACCGATATCTTTTTCTTTGCACGTAGTATGTTCATATATATTACCCCTACTATACATGCGCAAAGATATCCTGCGGCGGCTATGGCAAGTCCGAAGGATTGACCTCCTATAAAACCATACTGCTGATATAAAGAGCCTATGTTGTTTGCCTGCCCTGGGCCCTGACCGTAGCCCATAGGAAGAAGCAAACCTGAAGCTTTAAATAAATCGGGCATAAGCGTATAGCCGAGAAGTATGGTGATAAAAAGCCCTACCGCTCCCTGAATAAGGTATGTACTGACTATCAAGGCTCCGCTTTTTACTCCCGAAAGATTTTTTTGCTTTGAAAGCGCCTGAGGAGGTATTCTCATTGCCATTGCTATAAAACCGAGCGCTATCGTGTGATATGTTATCATCTCCAACAGCTCGGCGTCATAGTCCAAAACGCCCGTTTGCTTGAGTATCAGCGCTATAAAGCCTGCTATTACAGCCGTTGGCATCAGGCTTTTTCGTATAAAGCCGATCTTTCTTCTCAAAATATTGGCTATGAGTATAATTGCCGCGATTTCTCCCAAAAGTATAACTAAATGCCATAAGTCAATGTTGAGTGCCGAATAATCCATGTAGTTGCTCCTTACTTATATGTTATTTTCTTTTTTCATTGCGTTGTATATGTCAATATATTTAAACGGACTTCTCGTTTGCTGTGTTTTTACAACGAATACGTCCTTAGAGGTGGAAAATATCATATCAATTTTGCTTATTCCCTCTATTTCGACTATGTCTGAAAACAGAAATATCAGCTTGGTATTATCGTCCTGCTCGAAAACAAATCTGTCCTTGTAGCAGTAAAAAGTCCCTTTCTTTTCTTCATAGCTCGATACTATCGTGAGCGTTTGGTTAGTGTCGCTTGTTATAGGCTTATCGTCGGGCATATTATCCACTATTTCTTTGATATTGTCCTTCTGCCAAATATCCCAGTCAAGCATATTGTCAAAGTACGCTTTATCATAATCGTCTTTTTTATGAAAATATCCGTATTCGTCCATGGACAATTTCAGTCCACAGTCACATATAAGCTCGTTTTCATTGCTTTTCATGCTGGATATGCTTTTGCAGTTCGCACAAAGGTATAAAACCGCTTCGGCTCCCTGTATAAGAGCCTTACCTTTGTACGGTATCATTTCATCTCGTTGCCTTTCATATGCGTTTTCATAAATATCCCTTGCAATGATTTCATTTATTTCATCGACAGACATCTCCGAGAGTGCCTGGGGTGAGTATTCGTTTACTTTATGACCGTACATCTTGCCGCGACGTGCATGCTTTGCCCAGCGAGGGTCGCTAAGGTAGCCTCCGTCGATACGATATGTAATAAGAAAACATTTGCACAGCTTGACTAATTTACCTGTCGCCTCCGAAATATCAAGCGTCCTTCCGTTGGGAGTACGCTGACCTTCGGCAAAGATAACAACGCTTTTGCCGTCCTTTATGGTTTTGACGACTTTTTTTACCGTTGTAAGATCGGAGGAGGTCTTAAGCCTGTATATCGGAGCAAATACATAATCTAACAGCTTTGAAGAAATACCGCCGCCCTTAAGGTGCATACTTGCCACAAAATACATAAAATCCTTGAAGCTGAGTCCGACAAATACAGGGTCTAATAGCGTGGTATGGTTGCTTATCAAAATGTAAGGCTTTTGCGTTGGAGTAACTCTTTCGCATTTATAATTATACTTAAAATAACAAAAGGGACGT
Organism: uncultured Lachnospiraceae bacterium; assembly: GCA_964618075.1. Classification (GTDB taxonomy): domain Bacteria; phylum Bacillota; class Clostridia; order Eubacteriales; family Anaerofustaceae; genus CAYTMY01. Next base: position 58,660 of record CAZTZO010000003.1, on the reverse strand, counting down.
ATGACGTTTTTTAAAATCTTATATAGTATGACGTGTCTGTTGTAATGTTCCATATCTTCACCGCTGTAAAATTTAATTTGAAAAAATGATAACATATTTTCAGATAATATTTATGCATTAGTATAAATATACATAAAAAATTCACAAAAGAAGAGCCTGCCATGATAAATGCAAGCCCTTCTTTTGTAATACGTTTAATCTACTACCAAACCCTTGGTGTCAGCGTCGACTTTTATAATCGTACCCTCCGGAGGGTTGTCCGCAATCATTTTTCGCGCTATCATTGTCTCGAGATTGTGCTGGATATATCGTTTAAGAGGTCTTGCTCCATACACAGGGTCGTAGCCCTCCTCCACAATATATTCCTTTGCTTTCTGCGTAATCTGAAGCTTTATTCCGCTTTGCGCAAGTCTTTTTGTAAGCTGATTTAATGAAATGTCTGTTATACTCATCATTTCAACCTTTGTAAGAGGCTTAAAGAATATTATTTCGTCTATTCTGTTTAAGAATTCCGGCTTGAACTGCTGTTTAAGCAGCATGTTTATTTGTTCCTTTGCATTGTCCAGAATATTGCCATTATGGTCTATACCGTTTAAAAGGAACTGCGAGCCCAAATTGGAGGTCATGATTATTATTGTATTTTTAAAATCAACGCATCTTCCCTGCGAATCTGTTATACGCCCGTCGTCAAAAATCTGAAGCATAATATTGAACACGTCGGGGTGTGCTTTTTCGATCTCATCGAATAATACGACGCTGTATGGCTTTTGTCTGACAGCCTCCGTCAGCTGCCCGCCTTCGTCATATCCTACATATCCCGGAGGAGCTCCTATAAGACGGGATACCGAAAACTTCTCCATATATTCCGTCATATCTATCCTGACGAGATTCCTTTCACTGTCAAAAAGCGTTTCGGCTAGAGCCTTTGCAAGCTCGGTTTTACCGACACCCGTCGGCCCTAAAAACATAAAGCTGCCGATTGGCTTGCCGGGATCCTGTATATCCGCACGGGAACGAAGAATAGCTTCACATACGCGTGTTACGGCTTCGTCCTGACCGATCACTCTTTTATGGAGTATATCCTCCATGTTGAGCAGCTTGTCCCTTTCGCCCTCCATAAGCTTAGCTACCGGTATGCCTGTCCACTTGCACACTATACTTGCTATCTCGTCCTCGGTAACCTTGTCTCTTATAAGCGTGTTGTCGTCCACGCCGTGCTGTATCTCTTCAAGCTCATTTAACTGCGCTTGCAGCTGCGGAAGTCTGCCGTATTTGAGCTCGGCGGCTTTGTTAAGGTCATAGCTTCTTTCGGCTTTTTCTATCTGCGAGTTTACGGTTTCTATCTCCTCACGGGTCTTTTGCAGCTTTTGTATCGAACCCTTTTCGTTCGTCCATTTTGCGTTCATAGCGTCGAAACGTGCTTGGTTGTCGGCTATTTCCTTTTCAATTTCCAAAAGATGAGAGTGCGCCGTAGTATCTGTGTCCTTCTTCAAGGCTGCCTGTTCTATTTGCAGCTGCATTATTTTTCTGGATATTACATCAAGCTCAATTGGCATTGAGTCCATTTCCGTACGTATCATTGCACACGCCTCGTCCACAAGATCGATAGCTTTGTCGGGAAGGTACCTGTCCGTTATATATCTGTCGGAAAGAACGACTGCTTCAATAAGAGCGCTGTCCTGTATTTTTACGCCGTGGAACACCTCGTATCTCTCCTTTAATCCCCTTAAAATAGAAATTGTATCCTCTACAGAGGGCTCGTCTACCGTTACCGGCTGGAAACGTCTTTCAAGCGCAGGATCCTTTTCAATGTATTTACGGTATTCGTCGAGAGTAGTCGCACCTATACAGTGCAATTCTCCTCTTGCAAGCATCGGCTTTAGAAGGTTGCCAGCGTCCATGCTGCCCTCTGTCTTGCCCGCTCCGACTATCGTGTGAAGCTCGTCGATAAAAAGTATAGTTTTGCCATCGCTTTTTTGTATCTCAGACAAAACCGCCTTAAGCCTTTCTTCAAATTCGCCTCTGAATTTCGCGCCCGCAATAAGAGAGCCCATATCAAGAGAAAATATTTTATGCTCCTTTAAGCTTGAGGGAACATCTCCTGCCACTATCCTCTGCGCCAATCCCTCGACAATAGCCGTTTTGCCCACTCCCGGTTCACCTATAAGGCACGGGTTATTCTTGGTTTTCCTCGAAAGAATCCTTATAACGTTTCGTATTTCATCGTCACGCCCTATGACAGGGTCAAGCTTGTTGTTTCTTGCTGCGTCAACAAGGTCTCTGCCGTACTTTTCAAGCACGTCGTAAGTATCCTCCGGATTCTGGCTCGTAACGCGAGTGTTGCCGCGTACATCTGCAAGAGCTTTAAGAAGCGCTCCTTCGTTTATTGAGTATGAGTCAAATAATACCTTCAAGTCATTTGACGGCGAGTTAATTATTGAAAGTACAATATGTTCAACCGAAACAAAGTCATCCTTCATCTCTTCGGCTTTTTGCTGCGCATAATTGAGGGTATCCTCGGTTTTAGGCGAGATGTAAACCTTGTCGGCAGAGCGTCCCTGCATAGTCATTTTAGGCATTTTGTCTATGATATCAGCCAATTTCTGTTCAAACTCAGGCAGGTTTACGCCCATTTTTATAAACAGCTCGGCAATCAAACCGTTCTTTTGAGTTAGCAGCGCATACAAAAGATGCTCCTGTTCAAGCTGAGGGTTATTGTGCTGCGACGAAGTGTTCTGAGCATCTTGTATCGCTTCTATTGATTTCTGTGTGAATTTCTGTATGTTCATATCAACACCTCCGTGTATTTATTATCGGCAAAACCGATATTTTTTGATATTCATCATATTATTGTACGCTTTTATAAGTATATAATCATCATAATTAATTGAAAATTAATATTATTCGCGATATGGCGATTATTTCGTTTGACAGGCTGATTATTTGTGATATAATTTCTTCGCTATAATTTTTTGGAGGTACTCAATAATGCAGATTTTTTTATCCGTGATAGTATTCGCGTCTAGTCTTGCTTTGATAGGCTCAGTCGTATTGCAGGAAGGCAGAGATGCGGGCATGAGCGGTGCGGTAGGCGGAGCGTCCGAGAGGCTCTTCGGCAAAGGCAGTGCAAAAGGATTGCAGGCCGTTTTGCAGAGGATAACGGTGGTTTCGGCTGTGGTATTTATGATAACTATCTTTATTATGAGTGCTTTGTTCTAGTAAATTACAGGGGGTAAACAATGGACAAACTATTTATTGTAGTACCTGTCGTCGGCGCACTGGCTTTGCTGTTTGCATTGTATCTTGCAAATACGGTAAAGAAAGCCGAAGAAGGAAACGACAGGATGAAAGAGATTGCGTCCTACATACATGAGGGTGCAATGGCTTTCCTTATGAGCGAATATAAATGTGTTGTTATATTCGTCGCGGTATTATTCTTAGTGATAGGCTTTGCCATCAACTTCCCGACGGCAATATGCTTCGCTATCGGAGCTATACTTTCAGCTCTTGCGGGCTTCTTCGGGATGCAGGTCGCTACAAAGGCGAATGTCAGAACGGCAAACGCAGCTCAGAAAGGACTTCCCGCAGCATTGAAGGTAGCCTTCAGCGGTGGTTCCGTAATGGGTCTTTGCGTAGTCGGACTCGGCGTTCTCGGAGTCAGCATTTCCTATCTCATTTTCAAGGACATCACAACGCTTACAGGCTTCGGACTCGGCGCTTCATCAATAGCGCTCTTCGGAAGAGTGGGCGGAGGCATCTACACCAAAGCAGCTGACGTAGGCGCAGATCTCGTGGGTAAGGTCGAAGCGGGTATTCCCGAGGACGACCCGAGAAATCCCGCAGTCATTGCCGATAACGTCGGTGATAACGTTGGAGACGTTGCTGGTATGGGAGCGGATCTTTATGAATCCTATGTAGGATCCATAATTTCCGCAATAACTCTCGGAGCCGTTATGGTATCCAAGGGTATAAAGGGCGCGGTAATCTTCCCGTTGGCTCTTGCGGCACTCGGTATCGTTGCTTCAATGATCGGAACCTTTGTCGTAAAGGCTATCAAAACGGATGATCCTCACAAATCCCTTAACGCAGGAACATATGTTTCCGGTCTAATCGTTGTAATAGCAGGATTCTTCCTTACAAAGTACATATTGTTAGACCTTAAATACTTCTGGGGCATCATTGCAGGACTTATCGTTGGCATAGCGATAGGCAAGATCACCGAAGTATACACCTCGGACAAATACAAATACGTTAAAAAGATTGCTCAGCAGAGCGAAACAGGCGCAGGAACAACCATTATATCGGGTCTTGCTGTAGGTATGCTTTCAACAGTACTTCCTATAATCCTTATTGCAGCGGCGATTTTCGTATCATACTACTTCGGCGGCGGACTTTACGGAATAGCGCTTTCCGCAGTAGGTATGCTTTCAATTTCGGGCATGACGATAGCAGTCGACGCATACGGCCCCATAGCAGACAATGCAGGCGGTATTGCGGAAATGAGCGAGCTTGACGAATCCGTTCGTGATATTACTGATACTCTTGACAGCGTCGGCAACACCACAGCGGCAATAGGTAAGGGCTTTGCAATTGGTTCGGCAGCATTAACCGCACTTGCTCTGTTCGCTTCATATTCCGAAGCAGCAGGTCTTAAAGCAGTAGGAATGTCTATCCTTGAGCCTAAGGTTCTTATAGGACTTTTCATCGGCGCAATGCTTCCCTATCTGTTCAGCTCTCTTACAATGGATGCAGTCGGAAAAGCTGCAAACCAGATGATAGAAGAAGTCAGACGTCAGTTCAGAGAGATACCCGGTATCATGGAGGGAAAGGGCAAGCCCGATTACTCCAAGTGCGTATCTATCTCAACGCAGGCAGCTATCAAGGAAATGATACTTCCCGGACTTATCGCCATCGTAGCTCCTTTGCTCGTAGGATTCCTTCTGGGCGCTTATGCTCTTGCCGGACTATTAGCAGGCGCAGTCATTACAGGCGTATTGGTAGCTATACAGATGTCAAACTCGGGCGGCGCATGGGATAACGCAAAGAAATATATCGAAGGCGGAGCTCACGGCGGAAAAGGCAGCGAGGCTCACAAGGCTGCTGTTGTCGGAGATACCGTAGGAGATCCCTTCAAGGATACTTCGGGCCCTTCAATCAACATCCTTATCAAGCTGATGACGATAGTTGCGCTCGTATTCGCACCGTTACTCTAAATCAATTAATGATATGTAACTAAATAAAAGAGCTTCGTTCCTTAGTGAATCGAAGCTCTTTTTATAACATATAGAGCATAAAAAAGCTTTATAACAAACACTATTCCAAGTTAAAAAAAACTACAACCCGTGTTTTACACAAGCTGTAGTTAATTTTTATATGGCTTTTAGGTAGCTTTTAATATCCAAGCTTTTAGTTAAGCTTAAGAGTAAGATGCGTATTTTTTCATTGCGTTTGTCATTGCTATTATGTTGCTTTCCTTTGCAGGGCCGATGGCATTAAACGGCAATGTACATATAAACGCTGCGGAGTCCTTCATATCGAATATCATTTTTTTCATATATCCGTCTGTCTCTTCTTCACTTCCTCCGATCAATATCGCGGGAGGAATACCTCCGGCAATACAGCAATGCTCCCCTATCACCTTTTTAGCGTCCTGTGGTCTTGTGCGATCAAACCAAGCGATAAATTTGCCTGCAGGCAGCTCTAAAAGCGTGTCAAGAAGATGGTCATACTCGCCCTGTAATGAAAGTAAAGGAGTGAAACCGTCTTCTATAAGACCGTTTACGATATACTTCAAATACGGCCAGTGGAAGCGCCTGAACTGCTTATTAGAAAGAAATGAATTGTACCAAACCGGACAAAATACTCTTTTAGAGCCTGTTAACTCAAAGGATAACTTGCCGGTTGCTTTTCCGACGGCAAGAAGTACGGGAGCCATATTTTCGCAGAATTCTTCAATCTGTTTAGGATAACGGTATATATCCGTGATAACCGTGCCGAAATCTCTTATAAAAGCACCCAAAACATCAAGAGGATTCGGCGCTAAGGCAACGTACCATGGAGGGCAATCGGCTTCTTTCATCGTTTTTGTAAAGTCGACCACGTTCCCCAAAGCCTTCGGCAGCTCTTCATCAAACTTTGCCAATGCCGACTTTGCTTTATCGCTGCCGGGCACAGATAAGGTTTTATAAACCCGTGGGACGAGCTTATCCTTTATAAACCCAAGCGGGTTTTTACCCAGCTCATCGTATTCTTCAAACGTACTTAAAGGCTCCTTTAATGTGAATTGTGATTCCTGATTTATCCCAAGCTCACGTCCCGGCTGCTTGGAATAGATATCACCAAGGATATCATGGGCGAAACCTCCTCCCAATACCGAAGCGATTGCGGTATTTATTGCAAGCTCAACATTTTCTCCGACGCGGGATAGCCCGAGTGGAACCGATTCGAACGAACGCAAATAACACACTGCGTCCCAATCAAAGTCTTCTGCAAAGCGGCGAGCGGCATAAACGAATTTATTGTTGTCAAAGAACATTTCCTCATAGCTGACGCCGGCATGCTTGGCAGGGAAATACAAAGTGGCGGCCGCAAACGGAATACGCTCAGTTTTTTCTAGCTTTGCGCATTTTTCAAGCAGTAATAGCTTGTCCTCGTATTTTTTTGTCACTTCAAACCTCCTTTTTATCTGTGGACTAAATAGATTCTACAATATAGTTGTATATTTGTTAATTAATATTATATTAATTGACAAATATCTTATATTGCGCTTGATACTATCTTTCTTATTTATTATATTATTGACCGATAAACAACAAATACGCATAAATGATGCGATTATCGTCTTTTCTTAAAAAAAACACCTCGCAGAAATTAAAAAGCTCCGTATCTTTATACGAAGCTTTTACGAATATACCTTATATTATCGGTAAGCCACATTTATCATTTGCCGTTTTTCATTGTTTCCTCATACTTTATACATTTACCCTTGCCTATCTGCTTTGCGTGATACATAGCCAAATCAGCTTTTTTATACAATTCATCAAAGCTCAATCCATCGTCGGGTGCAATACTGTAGCCTATGCTGCACGAAAAATCTATACTGTCGCATACGAATATTTTCTTTATTGATTCGCAGAAGGTTTCCGCCTTCTTCTGTGCATATACTACGCTCACGACATCCTTGCAGAACACAACAAATTCATCTCCGCCGAGCCTTCCGAAAAGATCTCCCGAACGAAATTCTCTGCGTATCGTATCGGCAATATTATTAATTGCCCTATCGCCGCAGTCGTGACCGAGCGTATCGTTTATATTTTTGAAGTCGTCTATATCTATCATCATAAGCACAGCTACGTTACCGTGACCGAAATTGTGATTTAAATAATTCTCTATGTTTTCTATGAGACTCTTTCTGTTAAACAGCCCCGTTAAGGGATCCGTCTGCGCTCTCGCCTTGAGCTCCTCAAGCTTTCTGTTCTCATCGTCTATATCCTCGACAACAGCCATACTTACTATATGCCCGGTAATCGGATCCTTGCTGATATACATGGTATTTTTCATCCACTTCATCGAGCCCTGATTTTTAAGGATACGTCTGTAGCGAAGCTCTATGTTCGGTATGCCTTTCTCATAGCATTCTCTCAAGTATTCCTTACTTACGGCAAGGAACTTGCCTCTGTCGTCAGGATGTACAGAAGCCTCTGCCAGACCGCCTATGACCTCGTCGTAGCCACCTTCCGGGTTAAGACCGAACTGCTTTATCCAGCTTGTAGGCATATCTATGAATTTATCGTCATCTATATCATACTTTGAAGCTGTAATTGAATTGCTTAAAAGATTTCGCGCATAATTTGCTTCTTGTCTAAGCTTCTTAACGCTTTGTGAATATTCATTTAGCACTTTTTGCTGGGAGAGCTTGCAGCCTGCAAGGAGAATCCCCGCCAGTATCACTATGGCAATGTACGTTTTCATTATAGGCTGCGTGTAGGTCTCTACGGCCTTAACAGGGATAACAGAGCATAGATACCAGCCGTTATAATTCATTGGTATAAAATACACATATGATTTTTCATTGTTTATATCGAATTGAGAATAAAACTCTTCTTTACCGCTAATGGCGCTTTTCAGCTCATCATATGTATTTCCGTCATAAAACTTCGTGTTCTCTATATTATCGAAAGCCGAAGTCAACTGTTCCTTGCAGCCGTCGGCAGATGTCACTATATTTAAGGAGCTGTCTACAATACCTGTATACCCAAGCCCGTCAAAGCTGCTGATGTCCAAAAGGTTTCCTAATGAGCTCGTCTTGCATATACCGCACAAAACACCTATAATTTGCGAGTCCCTGTAGATAGGAACGCTCAGAATTATTACAAGCTCGTTCCCGCTTTGCGAGGTTAAAACATCAGAAATAAATTCCTGCCCGCTCATCGAAGCGATGAAATATTCGCGTTGAGAAGCGCTCAATATTTCATTCGTTAGAATTGAATAAAACCTGCCGTCGGAAGTGCATATATTTACGCCTGTAAAGCCGCTTAATATTTCAGGTGTATTCAACCTATCTCTGAGATCTGCCGACATCAAATCATCCTCGTCGGACAATAAACTTGCCGTAATTCTAAGCATCGTAAAGCGTGATTCAATATAATTATCAATCGTTGTCTTTTGCTGAAGGCTTACTTCGTTGAGCTGACGTGAAAGATTACTTTCTATGGAATTATTTACGGTATTAGAAAAAACATACAGCGATACTATTACTATCAGCACTACAACAACTACAATTAGAATTCTCAAATAAACGGAACGCTTGTTTTGATTTTCAAACATAACTGTTCACCATTTTATTTATAGTAAGTCTTTTAAATATCATAACATATTTTCTTTATAAAGTAAATAATTCAATTAATTGTGAAACGTTTTATATAGACTATATGCCGCCAAAAAACGGCGGCATATATTTCATTATAAGAAAGAAGGAGGATGGATTTTGTATTAATCGAAATAGTTATTTATACGTAATGTCTGTCTGCTTGCAAGTCTTCTTATAAGTGCAAGCGCGGACTGCAAGGTCGTTCTGTTCAGCTTGATGTGCTGAGGTATCGGATGCTTTTCTCTTACTGGCACAACGCCTATTCTGTCGCATACTATATAAGAAACGCATTTTGCGACGAACTCATAATGCTCTCTGTCATAATCGACCTCGTCATCTTTAAAATAAATGTTGGCATGAGTCAATTCCTGGCAAAGATTCGGAATGAGCTGCTCGGCTTCAAGACCGCCGGCGACGACAATTTCCTGTTTCTTCCAGTCGAATTTTGCGACTTCCTTAGGATCCATATTCTCATCAAGCCTTATTGATACGGGGGACTCGTTGAGAAGCGCTTTTATAAGCTCTCTGTTGTCCTTTGTATATCTGCATACGTATTTGTAGGTGGAATCCGTTTGCGACACGTCATAAACCGTCCTGGCATAGTAAGTGTTCGCACTTGAACCGAATTCTCTTATGTACTCTTTGCCCCTCTTTAAAAGCAGAAAGCCTCTTTCTCCCTTTTTAATATTCACTCCGAGCGAAGCCCACGTAGCCAAGTCCTCTATCTTCTCGGATTCGGGTTTCTGCTCAAAAATAAGCAGCATGTTTCCGAGACTGTAGTTACCGAAACGGCTTATTACATCAAGCATATCCGAAAGCTTGTTCTCGTCAGCCCTTATCGCTTCAAGTGCTTCGTCGATAAGCTTAAAAGCTTCGTCTTTTTGGTTCTTTTTTACGTCTACCGGCTGATGTACCGGCTGCGGAATGTTCTTTTGTTCGACAGACTGCTTCTTGAATAAATCATCAAAATTGTTTTGCATTTTCATACCTCTTTTGTCTTTGTTCAACATAATATATTATATTGAACATCATATTTATTGTTCAGTTATAGTATACAGCATATGACTGCTAAAATCTATACTTTTTATAAATTATATTAATTATTTTTCAAAAATTAGAGCTTTGTAAAATTAAGTCTAAGCGCATTCGATACCACGCATATTGAGGATAAGCTCATGGCAACAGCGGATATCATCGGGTTGAGCAGAGGCCCGCCGAATATATGCAGCACTCCCGCAGCAATGGGTATACCTATGGTATTGTAGCAAAACGCCCAGAAGAGATTTTCTTTAATAGTAGTTAGAGTTTTCCTTGCCAGCTTCACTGCCTTTATAACATCAAAGGTATTGCCTGAAACCAAAACAACGTCAGCGGATTCGACAGCAATATCGGTTGAAGAAACTGCCACTCCCACGTCTGCGATGGCAAGAGCGGGAGCGTCGTTTATCCCATCGCCTACCATCATTACAATATGCCCCTTTTCTTTGAGCTTGTTTATATATTGCGCCTTATCATTGGGAAGTACGTTTGAAAATACGTTTTCTACCATAAGCTCGTCTGCAACGGCCTTAGCAGTCACCTCATTGTCCCCTGTTATAAGAGCTGTTTTCATTCCCATATCCTTTAAAATACGCACCATTTCCTTACTTTGAGTCCTTAGCGAATCGGCAAGGGCGATAAAGCCCGCATATTGTTTATCTATTGTAACGTAAACTATGGTTTTTCCGCTTTTTTTCAAAGCGTTCGCATTTTCGTCATTTTGCGCCATATCCAGAGCCTTGCCGACCGTTACCGTTTTCCCGTTTACATTAGCGCTTATCCCAAAGCCGACATCACTTTCAAAATCCTTTGAATTCGCAGGGCCGATATTTTCGGAGATAGCGTATGAAACGATCGCTTTTGCCAAAGGGTGTGTGGAATGCTCTTCGGCTCCGGCTGCCAAGCTTAAAAGCTCATTTTTAGTTATGCCGTAGCTTTGTATATGATTAACAGTCGGCTTTCCTTCTGTAAGCGTACCCGTTTTGTCAAATACGGCGAAATTAACTCTTCCACAAACCTCCAGACTTTGCGCATTCTTGTAGAGTATGCCGTTTTGCGCCCCCTTGCCGCTGCCCACCATAACCGCAGTCGGTGTTGCCAGCCCCAGAGCGCAGGGACATGCTATTACAAGCACCGAAACAAATACCTTAACGCAAAAGGCAGGCGTTTCACCGACTATAAGCCATATAACAGAAGCCAAAACGGCTAAACCAAGCACACACGGCACAAAAATCGCGGCTATTTTATCGGCAAGTGCCGCAATGGGAGCCTTTGTGTTCTGAGCCTGCCTTACATAGTGTATTATTTGTGAAAGCACGGTATCCTCTCCAACGCTTTTTGCCTGTATCGTGATGTATCCGTTAAGATTAATGCTTGCCGCGCATACGCTCTGGCCTGCTTTCTTATCGACCGGTATACTTTCTCCTGTAAGCATACTTTCGTCTATGCTGCAATATCCGTCTGTTATTACGCCATCTACGGGTATCTTTTCTCCCTCTCTGACCGCTACGATATCGTTTATTTTGACCTCGGACAAGGGCAGTAAAAATTCTTTTTCGTTCCTTATTACCCTTGCGGTAGTTGCAGAAAGCTCCATGAGCTTTTTCACGGCGTCGCCTGTTTTCCCCTTTGAGCGCGTTTCGAAGTAATTTCCAAGCGTTATTAAGGTAAGGATAACGCCACAGCCCTCAAAATACATATTATCGACAGCCATATGGTCTCCTTTTATTATCATAACAAATGAGACCATACTGTAAATGAAGGAGGCGCTTGTCCCTATTGCAACTAAAGTGTCCATGTTCGGCATACCTCTAAAGAGCGAAGCGAAGCCTCCCGTGAATATCCTAAAGCTTACTGTGATTATCGGAAGCACAAGTATAATTTGTATCAGCGCATACAAAAAAGGTTTTTCCATTGGGTTGAAAAAATATGGAAGTCCTATCATCGGGCCCATTGCACTGTAAAACAAGGGCAGTGCAAACACAACGCATAATATGAGACGTTTTTTTTGCTTAGTTAGCTGCGTATTTGCATCATTTTCATTACTTCCTACAGAAAAGCCGCACTTTTCAACAACTGTTCTTATATCATTAATACCTATCAAGCGTTCGTCGTATTCCAATACAGCCATTTCCGTGGAAATATTTACCATTGCTGTGGATATGCCTTCCTTTCTCATAAGAGCCTTCTCAAGGGAAGCAGAACACGCCGCACAGTGCATACCATCGATCTTTAACGTGATTTTTTTCATTATATTACCCTATTCGAATGTGTAAAATATGTCGATTTTGTTCTCCGTAAGTACGATTTTTTCTATCAACGATATAATTATAGTCCTTTTTTGTTCGTCTGACAAGTACGCCCATACCTTCGAAAGTCCTGTAATGCGCTCCTTGAAATCAGTTGTCTTTTGTTTATCCTGCTGCTGCTTTATTATAGCTTCTTTGAGCCTTGATTTATATTTTTCAAGTCTGTCAAGCTGCTGCTTTATATCCTCGTTGGCAACTCCCTGAGCTATAAAATCTATAAGATTATTGATTTTTTTGTTTGTTTCCTTGAGCTGCTTTTCTACAGAAGCAAGAACATTCTCACACTGCGTTAGCTTCTCGGACTCTATCATATCTGGATCGAGAGAGAGCTTGAATATTTCACTTACGACCTTTTTTTCTATAAGGACGGCTTCATATTTAAAGTTATTGCAAAACGGGTCCTTTATCATATAGTCTTTTGAGGACTGCTGTGAATAGCAGCAAAGCTTATAACCGGCTTTCCCCCATTTCTGGTAGCGCATTTTAGCGCCGCATTTTCCGCAGTACAATAGACCGGTAAGCAAGTTACTTGCGTAGCGTATATTGTTTCGGCTTCTTGCAGCCATTAGCTTCATGGTGCTTTCGTATGTTTCTTTGCTTACTATGGCTTCGTGCCTGCCTGAGTATACACTGTTATTGTATTGAAGCATTCCGCAGTTTATCCTGCTTTTTAATATCTGGCTTACGCTTCTGTCATATTTTAATCCCGTTTTTCTTGCAATAGCCTCGCATGATGCGCCGCTCAAATACATTTCATACATGCTGCGCACCTCGTCGGCTCGCTCGCCTATAACAAGCATTCCCTTTTGGGTATCGTATTCATATCCATACGGCACCTTGCCGCCGCCCGGCCAATAGCCGTTTTTGACTCTCTCCTTCATACCCATTCGCGTTCTTTCCTTTATGGTCTCGCGCTCAAGCTGCGCAAACACGGAAAGTATTCCTATCATAGCCTTGCCAAAGGGAGAAGCTGTATCAAAGTTTTCGCTTATCGAAATAAAATCAACGCCGTTTGGTATAAATATCTCCTCTATTAGATACAGCGTGTCCTTTTGGCTTCTTGAGAGTCTGTCAAGCTTGTAGACAATCACTATTTCTATATTTCCCGCTTTGCAATCCTCTATAAGCTTTTTTAACATCGGTCGATTCATGTTGCTGCCGGAATAACCTCCGTCAACGTAATATGAGAATGTATTATACTCTTTTATCTCACAGTATTTCTTGAGCAGCTCCTTTTGTGCGTCGATAGAGTAGCCTTCGTTTTGCATATCCGTCGATACCCGACAGTATAATCCGGCTGTCTTTTTTTTAGTCAAGCTTATTACTGTTTATGATGCTGCCGATTATTTCGTAGAGCGCTTTGTCCTTTATCACGGATGTCTGTGCGCCCTGCGTTTTATAGTGGTTGGTTATGCTTAAATACATATTTACCTCCTTATATTTGATAAAAGAGATTTTTGACAAACAATTAACAGATTAAACACATTAATCCATTTGTTATTGCATATCGTAAAGTATGAAGAACAAGGCTTACGTTATGGCGTGTATATTTTTATGTTTTATGCTTTATGTAGTGAGCTTCTCATACTCAATCTACAGAAAGCAAAGCGAAAAGACGTTAAGCGCGGCTGTATTTAAGCTTAAAAGTGAAAACGATATACCGGACGAATACGACAAGCTTCTTTCAAGCGAGTACGGCAAAAGCGAATACATGTGCGAAAATGAAAACATACGAATGGACGTGGAAAAGGTAGTAAAAGAAAATTATTTCATAAAGTATTCTTGGGCAAACTACGACTTGTCAAACCTTTGCTTTTATATATTCGTTTCAGATGTTAATGGAGATGCTTTAAGTAAAGATGACAATATATCGGTATCCTACTGCGAAGCCGACAAAACTGATGTCGCCGCATTTTACGCAGATATTGTTGACTTTCCGACAGACGATCCACTCGGATACAAAAAAATAATAACGGCAAGATTTTTACCCTTAGGCGGCAAGTGTGAAGTACTCAGCTTAAAAATTATTTATAACGGTAATGAGTACATAATTTCGGATATCCCGATAAACAAATAGACCTTAAAAAAAATAAAATGTCGCTTATAAAAACGACATTTTTTATTTGGTAAGGATTGTGTTATACTTACTTTAAATACTTTATAAAGCGGTATAACAATGAACGGTAAACTCTTTGTGATAGAAGGCGCTGACGGCTGCGGCAAACAAACTCAGACTCAGCTTTTATACGACAGGCTCCTAAAGGACGGGCTCAATATAAGAAAAGCGGAATTTCCGAATTACGAAAGCGAATCCTCATCGCTTGTCAAAATGTATTTAAGGGGGGATTTCGGATGCGATCCCGAAAAAATAAGCCCGTATATTTCCTCGACCTTCTTCGCTGCTGACAGATATGCAACATACAAAACAGAGCTTGAAGATTTTTTTAACGAAGGCGGCATTGTTGTTGCCGACAGATACACGACCTCAAACATGGTGCATCAGGCTTCCAAAATCCATGATGAGCGCGAACGTGACAAATTTCTCGCTTGGCTTTGCGACTTTGAGTACAAGCTGTACTCTATTCCCGTTCCCGATAGCGTATTCTTTCTGGATATACCTTATGATAAAGCACAACAGCTTATATTAAACAGAGATAATAAGTTTTCACACGAAAGCAAGAAGGATATACACGAAAGCGACCCCGATTACCTTAAGGCTTCTTATCTGGCAGCATGTGAATTATCTGATAAATACGCATGGCAGAGAATTAATTGCATTAAAGACGGAAAGCTGCTCGATATAAACAGTATCCACGAAATTATTTATAGCAAAATAAAGGTTTATTTATAGTCAGATATACGACAATCGGAGAAGCTCATGGACGATAACAAACGAAAACTTGCCCATGCCTGTTTGTTCTACGAAGGCACCCAAACGCAAAGCACAGAAAGAATAAATACATTTATTTTCGACGCTTTAACGGAAGGCGGCTACAAGGGCGATGAAGAATTGCTTAAAAGAAGAATTTCAGACAATGCGCTTGCCGATGTAATGCTTATAGATAACGAAGAAGCAAGCATTAAAATAGAGGACATCAGAGGTATGCAGTCCTTTTTATCGTTAAAGCCTCTTGAGTTTTCCTGTAAGTTTGCCGTAATAAAAAACGCCGAAAAGATGACATTACAGGCGCAGAACGCCATTTTGAAAACACTTGAAGAAGTAAATAACGACAGATATATTTTACTTAGCTCTAAATCCTGCAATGAACTTATACCGACTGTATTATCACGCCTCCAAAAGATAAAGCTTGACGAAACCTCCTCATATAAGGAGCTTGACGACGATACAAAATCAAATCTTGTCAATATGCTCGAGGAAGTGCTTCTTGCAGGCAATGTCGAAGCGCTGTTTAACTTCAGCGATTATTTAATCAAGACAAAGAGTGAAATATCCTCTTATTTATATTATCTTTACTGTGTATTCGGGCAGATAATATCGTATAATCAAAAGGTGGGCGATATAAACCGACAGTTACGTCTGCTAAGCGTAAATATAAACAGTCTATGCGCAGAAAGATGCATAAAGCATATTAAAAAGGCTATGTTCGATATTAAAGGAAACGCTTCTGTGGCAATAACAACGGAAGCGATGCTTATAAACCTTCGGGAGGAGTACTATGCAGAAAATAGTAGGAATCAAGTTTAAGTCTGCGGGCAAAATATATTATTTCGACCCTCAGCAGATATATTTAAAGATAGACGACAACGTCATAGTTGAAACGGCGCGCGGACTCGAATTCGGCACTGTCGCTTCTAAGGTGCGTATGGTCGAGGAAAGCGAATTAAAGCATCCGATAAAGCCCGTAATACGAAAAACAACCTTTAAGGATGAAAAAACGCATGAAGCAAATATTTCAAAAGCAGAGGAAGCCATAGAAATATGCCGTAAGCAGATAGAAAAAAATAAGCTTGAAATGAAGCTTATACGTGCCGAATATACCTTTGACGCTTCCAAGATAATATTTTACTTCACTGCCGACGGCAGAGTGGATTTCAGAGAGCTTGTAAAAGACCTTGCGGCTATATTCAGGATAAGAATAGAGCTTCGTCAGGTCGGCGTGCGTGATGAAGCTAAGATACTCGGAGGTATCGGCTGCTGCGGAAGAAGCCTATGCTGCAACAAATGGCTGGGCGAATTCGAGCCTGTTTCAATAAAAATGGCAAAGGAGCAGGGGCTTTCGCTCAATCCCGGCAAAATAAGCGGTATATGCGGCAGGCTCTTATGCTGCCTTCAATATGAGCATGAAACATACGAGTGTGCGCTTAAAGAGCTTCCCTTCGTCGGCGATAAGGTGAGAACAAGCGACGGAGTGGGGACAGTTACTAAGCTGAGCGTACTTGCGGGAAAGGCAACTGTCTTTTTCAACAAGGACGAAGTAAATAGAGAATACGACAAGAATGATTTGAAGGTCATAGAGCGACATAAAGCGAAAAAATCGTCTAGCGAACAGGAAGAAACGCTCGATTCATCGGAGCTTAAAGAGCTTGAAACACTTGCAAAGGAAAAGTTCGAGGAAGAAAGCGATATATAACTATTGCTAAACTAAAACCAACAATAACGAAGTAAAATAAAGAGATGATAAAGCTTATAAATACAGCTGTTTTATCACCTCTTTTTCTAACTATGCCGACCGATATCTATATCAGCAATTTATTATTTAGCTTTGTTTAAACGATACTCGTCAAGCTGTTTTTCATTTATTTTGTAGAAAACAAATACCACGCAGGCAATAGCACATACGATAGCAGGCCCGTAACCGATAAGGTTCGTTATACCGTTTATGACCTTTTCACTCGGAACGGTATTGCTTTGGAATCCTGTTGCCGCAAGTCCGAAGGAGGCTACCATTGTGGAGACAAGAGATCCTATACGTATCGTAACTCCGGCTATAGACTGTATAAAGCCTCTCGCCGCTTTTTCGCCGTTCATCTCGTTGTAATCGGCTATATCGTTTGCAAACGAGGGAAGCAATACTCCCGAGAAGGCTGCAAAGAAGTATACTATCGCATAAAGGATAAGGAAGCCCACTGTCGTTTTACCGAAGAAAATCATCAATGCGTAGGTTACCGCGCAGCATGCGGTTGAAAATATATAACACATTTTTTTGCTCATTATCTTACAAATCGGACGAACGCACATTGCTCCCAAGAATCCGGAGATACCGGCCAAGGTAACCGATGTATATGTAATAGTGGGGTTCTTAAGCACATATTGCGTAAAATACACAAGCAGTGCAAAGAAGAAACCTGATTGCGCCGTGCCGAATATCATTGCAAAGAAATACGGGATCATGGGGCCTTTCAAGCCCTTGAACATTTGACCAAGCGTGATTTTTTCTGCCTTGGGTTTATTTTCGGCATCAGCCTCAGCGGCAGGAAGATCATATTTTTTCGAAATAGCGGCTATTCCGATATTTCCTATAACGATAAGTCCTGCGTACAAAACTCCCGTCAAGGCATATGAGGAACCCATCAATGCAAGTATCGAGGCTCCTACCAAGCCGTAAATAACACTGCCGAGACTTGAGCCTGCCTGGGATGCGGAATTAAGAGCAACGCTGTCTGATGAACTCTTACTTAAAGGGCCGACAAGAGATCTTTGCGCCACCCACATTGTGTTGTATGCGAAGGTTTGTATAACGAATAATACTACGAAAATTATGCATGTAAGGGTTGTCGAAAGATGAAAATTCGTATACATAAGCGGCAAAGAGACCAAAAGCAGCAAAGAGCCTATTGTACACCATGAACGGTATTTGCCCCATTTGAGATTGGTCGAATCAATAACAACGCCTCCAAGAAGCATTGTCAAGACCTTTGCCCACTGCGTTATGGAATAGATGGTTGCCGCAAGCAGCGTTGAAAGTCCGAGAACATTAGTCAAAAAGTACATCAGGAAGTACGCAACGAGCATTAAATAGAATGTGTTTACAAACATTCCGCCTGCACCGTACGTAAATACGGTTGAAAACTTAATAGATTTTTGTTTTTCCATTATTTTCTCCTTATTTAATATAATTTCAAGTAAGTATGTTTAAGGTCGGCACCTTTTATAGCTTTATTACCGCATTGACAAAAGCCATTACATAAGCTTCTCTTTTGGACTTTTCTTCTTCTGGAAACGGAAGCTTTAAGGAAGAAGCCAATAATTCAAGTCCTTCGGGATATTTATCTATATTGATTATTTTTCCCATTATCAATTAACCTCCTTATTTGTTAAACTCTGTATGTATGTACAAGCTCGCAAACTGCTTTTAGGTTGTCGGCGTTACAGTCTGAGCGATAGGAAGCCATTTTGTCCTGCGAAAGAACAAACCCTCCGTTTGCTCCAAGCTCATCAATAAGCTTTTTGGTTGCATCAAGGCATTCATCCTTTGTGCCCTTTCCTAAAAGAGCTGTCGTAAGTCCTCCGATAATAGCGACATTGGGAAGCTTCTTTCTCAGCATATAAACATCGTCATTTTCCAAGTGTGCGGCAATAGTCCCCTTCGGATAATCCTTAAGATAATCCCAGAAACGTGACGCTGCTCCCTCCGTAAAGAAGCGAACGCTCCACTTCTTTTTGCTAATCAAATCCAATACCTGCTTTAAATACGGCCAGTAAAACATATCCCATTGTGAAGGATTCATCATATTTTGTGCCATTAAAACAATCTCGGTGTCAAATATACTGCTCATATCCGCACCCTCGTTAAAGGTCTTCATCTTTTCAAGCTCCGGATAAAAACAGCTTTGAGCGAGTTTTTCCATTACGTCAAGCATATATTGCTTGTCTCTTCTCATATCAATGGAGAGTCCCTTTATTCCGCGAGCATACAGGCAAATCGGCTCTGCGGGAACCTGAGGAAAACCTTTGTAGTTGGAATTGAAGGGAATGCCGTATTTTTCACGCATCTTCAGCATTATTCCGAATGCGTATTGTCCGTATGCGGCGTTTGCGTCAATAGCATTTTGTATGCGTTCTGTGTCTACGCCTTGCGCCCAATATGGGTATTTTTTGACCATAGCTTTTTCCCATATGAATTTGTTCGGATTTTCGGCATATTCCATCAGCTCCTCGTGGTCGGCAAAGCTGAAATCTCTGAAGTTCACTGAACCGTTATCGTCGTCGATATCGTAGCAGGGAGACTGCATTATCTTTGAGGTCATATAATTATTTCTGTTACCAAGCTCAAGATATCCGTCAAAATCGTATTCCTCATGAAATTGATACTGTATCTTCTCCATGAGTTCATAGTCTGTCATCGCCTCTGTCAGCTTGCAGCCGTAATTTAATATCTTCCATGTCACAAAAAATGACATATGAGGTATGCGCTCAGGTTTATTTTTCATACCTATAGCGTCACGAAATAACTTGATCCTGTACTTCTCGAGCTCATTTGGCGTCATCTTTATTCTCCTTAAAGTGATAAGATAATTTTGAATATATTCTGGCATTATAGTAACACCGTTCTCATTTTGTGTCAATAGGAACGCTGTATTTTTTTTATTAATTTTTTACAAAATTGTTGCATTGTATATTTTAATTGATGTATGATAATATACAATATTTATATATTTTCGAATTAAACAAATTTTAAAAGGAGCGTGCGAGTTTTGTTATGAAAAACAATGAAGATAAAAGCTCTCTGAGCCTGAAGGTAAAATTCGGCTATGGTATAGGAGAATTCGGATTTACTTTTTTCCTTATGTTTTTAAGCTATTATATGTTGTATTTTTTAACTGACATCGCGCGCTTCTCCTCCTATAGCGCAGCATTCATTTATTCAATATGCCAGTGGTCTGAGGTAGTAACAGTTCTTTTGATAGGAGTATTGATAGATCGGGTCAGCTATAAAAAAGGCAAATACGGAATATGGCTCACTTTAGGAAGTATTTCATGCCTTTTATTTGCTGTAATCACTTTCGGCGTATATCCCTTTGAGAGCACTGCTCTTAAAATTCTATTGTTTATCGTCTTTTACACTCTTACGTACGCGGGCTACAACGCAGTCTGGGTCGCCTTTCGATCTCTTATAGGCTTTGTTGGAGAGAATTCCGAGCAAAGAGTTAAGCTTTCTGTTACAACGACGCGTTTTTCGACCGCTTCGGGCCTTATTTTCAGTTATTTGGGAACTAAGATACTATCCGCTTTTGCAAACGTTAACGGTATATACGCAATGTTTGCAGGAGCCATATGCCTGATTATGCTTATTTGCGTGATCATTACGAGAAAAACGATAAAGCGATATGATGTTTACGAAGATACTCTTCTTCAGAACGATAGACAAACGACAAGCAAAAAAATCTCTTTACGCGATTATTTAAAGCAGCTTACAAAGCCTATGATAAGCTTTTTGTTCTCTGTTGCATTAAGGCAATCTGTGGCAACGATCATTTCCTCTCTTATGCTGTACTATCTAAAGTATGTTTTCGGTAATGCTTCTGCGCTCACAGGATATATGGTAACAGTATCGCTGTTTTCCTTTGCAAGCACATTTTTGATTCCCGTGTTGAATAAACGGCTGCAAAAAAACACTATATGGAAAATAGGTGCAGTCGGCAGTGTTTTTTCACTTATATTAGCGTATTTCTTCGGAAAATCTCTGCCGTTGTTTTATGCGGCAATGGTTTTGAACAATGTGTTTCTTGTAATAGGAGGCGCGCTGCTGCCCGTATTTATAAACGATATTGCCATTTACAATGAAAAAACGACAGGAGTTGATATGCACGCTCTTTCTTTTTCCTTTGGCTCCCTGTCCTTATATTTAGCTCAGATAATAGGAAGCGCTATTGCTTCCTTCGGACTTGTCGTAATAGGCTACGATCCCTTAGGAGTAATAACACAAAACGTCATAAGCGGAATAACTGTTCTTCTGACTCTTGTCAGCGCCGGAGTTATTCTCCTCTCTCTTGTTGTATTTCGTTTTTACAAGCTTGACGATGAAACGATGAAAGAATTGGAGCAAAAAAATAAAGATTCTCAAATAAACAGTTAAATTGGTGTTTGTTTTACAAAATGATACGTGTATACTTTTGGTATTGAGAATATAACATATATGATTACAGGAGAAAGCGCGGTGACCGTTTCAAAAAGGACAGAAATCACAAAGAAAAAAATAGCGTACAGCGCATCATTGCTTTTTGCCGAAAAAGGCTATACAAATACTACAGTACGTGAAATATGCGCAAAAGCGGGAGTCGCCTTGAGCCGAATGAATTATCACTTCAATACCAAGCTTGATTTGGCTCTGTATATATTTAAGGCTACAAATAACGACTTGGTTTTAGGCATTAATAAAGCCCTTGAGAATGAGAAGGATGAGCTTATAAAATCGATTGCATTTATTAGACTTTGGATGGGCGCTTTTTTGGCGGGAGAAAACTACACCAAATTTTGTGCGGATCTCGTAGATGAGGGTGTATTGCAAAGTATTATTTTCGATGAATTCCGTGATTTATTTTTACGTTCAAGCGAGTCGGAAAAAGCAAAAATAGGTCATATCGATGTTAGAAACTGTACTCTTTTGTATATATCCTCCTTTGCTTCGTTGATACGAGCTAAGGCAAACGGACTATACGACAGAACGCCGGACGAATTTGCGGATATTTTTTCTTATTTCTTTTTGATGCTTCTCGGTGTTCTCGTTGACGAGCAGGAAAGCATACTGGACAAATCAAAGCTGATCTGCAAAAAATACGAAGGCAAGCCGTACGAAAAGCCAAGCGATATCTGATTAATTCACGCGAAACAAAAGCATTATTTTTTTTCACTTCGTTTTTTTATTAAGCGATCAACCAAAAAAGACAGCACCGCAATAATTCTTTGTGGTACTGTCTTCTTTTATCGTTCATTAAAATATGTCACTTAAGTTACATGAAGAAATTTTCAGCCATGTTAGTATATTTATCGTAGACCGATTTCATCAATTCGTTTGCTTTTTCATCAGCAGGCGGATAATCAGCTATAAACTCTTCATATGAAGGAAGATACTGCGATTTGAATTCAGGATACTGTTTATCGTAATCCTTGTGTATAGTGTCCTCACGCTTCGTCGTGGTGACCTTCTGTCCGGCATTATCATATTTCGCATGTTCGAGAACATAGTCCATGACTGCCGTGTAGTTTTTTGGATCCATATCGCTCGTGTCAAGTATTGACTTGTCGAAGCGGAAGAAGTAGTTGCCTCCGGGAGCCATGATATCCATAAGCTCCTTAGCTTTGTCGAGGCACTGTTCTTTTGTACCGTTTTTAAGCAGTGTAACCGGGAAGAAGCCGCCCAAAGCGAACTTTTTACCGAGCTTATCCTTAAATACCTTCGGATCACCGTATTCCATATACAGTCTTGTACCCTGCGGCAAATCATACAGCTCGTCTACGAATCTCGTCCAATCCTGCTCGCAGAATATCGTCGTATCCTGCCCTCTCTGGGCACTGATATGGCAAATTTTGTTGAAGGTGGGCCAATAGAACTTGTCAAACTCCTTCTGTCTGAGGAACGGCCCCATATGCGTCATTATCGTATTTGAGCCAAGCAGGTGCGCTTTGCTTCTCTTTGAAATATGTATTGCATACGGCATATATGCTTCCAGTGCATCAAGTACCTTTTGCGGGCAACGCTTAATATCGAGCACTATCTGTGAGAAGCCTCTGGTTCTATCGCTGAGGCAGTCGAATGCTACGGGGTTTCGTCCCATTGTTCCTGCAGGAACAGTGAAAAGACCGTATTTTTCGGCAATAGCAGCGTTTGCGCCACCGATAGCTCTGTTGAAGTCCTGAGAACATAACACTACCTTAGCAAAGTTTATACATCTTTCAAGCGGATCCTGTGTATATGCGGGAGACTCTCTCGGACGTATGTATTTCTGTGTGAAATTAAACGGGGATTCGATATACTCGTCAAACTCATCGTCAGCTAATGACGTGGTTTCGGGGTGTTGAACAAACCCACTTTTGCTCATCACGTTCGCGCGTGATTTCTGGAACATGCTTGCGACAGCGTTTCTTGCAGCAGCTATGGAATATGTGTCGCCCTTTGCAAACTCGCGAACCTTGTCCATTGCATCGATAAGCTTTTCGCTTGTCAGAGAATATTGCGTAAGCATTAGATCCTCTCCGGCGTATTTGATAAAGTATTCAATGCCAAAGGAATCGTTAATGGGTACTCTGTCGGGTATAACGCCCGAGTATAGGTCAGTGTAAAGCTTCGTTCTGTATTCTTTCAATTCTTTAGGATCCATAATTATGTTCCTCCCTTAAATCCCAATTATGTTTATTTTATACTTCTCCTGCGTCTATTTTCCTTTTCATATCCTCAACGTCTTCATGCTTGAGCTTATAAACAAACTTCAGAAGTATGAAGCCGAGTATGGGGAAAAGACATGGAATAAGTGTATATGCGTTTATTATTGCCGCCTGCATTTCGGGCGTGGGATCCGCATTTGCAACATATCCGACAGCCATAAGGGTGAAAGGAATCAAGGTCGATTTTATAATAGAGGCAAACTTTACGGGTAAATTGGATAAGCCCATAATAAAACCGGTCGCATCCTTGCCTTTTGTATATCTGTAATACACTGTATTGTCGATATACAAATTCAATTCAAACGGCGATGTCATTCCTGTGATGATTGCAACTATGCCGCTGAAAACTATGAACATTATCGGATTTGATGATACGAATCTTATCGAGAAAAGCGTTACCGCTACGATCACATACATTACAAGCAGACATTTGCGCGTATCCTTTATCTTTGTACCGAACAGACGCACGATTGATGCTCCCGCAAGACCGCTGAAGCCTATTACCAGCATATGAACGGAGGTTAGAGCGATGTTCTGCGCGCAGTATTTATAGTAATATACTGCCAATGAAGGCAACACCAAACTTGCTACGTTTGAGGTAAGGTCTATGACCAGCGTGATAAGAAGCTGTGGATTTGCTATAAGTGCAAGGACAATTTCCTTTGCGGAAAGCTTTTCTTCCTTCTCCTTATTCGCTTCCATTTCGCTCACGTTTGCATTTTCGCAGCCGCGGCTGTCCCTAAAGTGTATAAGACTCGTCAGGATATATACAATACCGGTTATTATAATGGTTATGGTATAACCTATCGATTCCGAGAATTTTACCGCCGCCCAAGCGACGAGAAGCGGGGTTATGTAATTGCCCAGCAGACGACCTGCGTTTGAGCCGATCATTCTCTGTGAGACAAGCTTCGATTTTGCCTGTTGATCCTCAGCCATTACCGCCGTCAATGAAACATTCGACGCATAGTTTATATTCCATGCAGCCTTTGCACCGATATATCCGACGAGAATACATATTGCAGTAAGTATTGTATTGCCTTCGACAACATGAAAGCATATAAGATAAAATATTACCGCAATTACAGGACAAAACAGCAGCCATGAACGATATCTACCCCATTTCATGGGCTTTGACGATACAAGGATCACCCCTGAAAGAGGCACCATGCAAAAGTCAAAAATGCTTGTGAATAATGCTATAAAGGAAACTAAGCCAAGGGGCAGAAGGGCAACGTCTGTAAGAAATATGCTCAGGTATGTGGACGAAACGGTTGAAATAAAACCTTCGCCCATATTTCCGACGCCCCATAATAAATGTTTGCTTTTCTTTTTTTCGTTGGTCATTATTATCTCCGTGATAGAAAAAGGGCGACCAAAATCAAAATGTTTTTTTGGTCGCCCCGTTTACTTTCTTTTATAATCAGAACTTATACTGAGAATCCTTTTTGGTTATTCCCTGTTTCATGTCTGAGTTGATGCTTGCTATACGTTCATCGTTAAGATTGAATACGAATGCAATGATAAGGAAAGCAACTACGCCAAGTGCGAGAGGAATCCATGTGTAGAGCATTGAAGCATTCTTTACGAATACGTCTGTTACAACATTTGTCTTTTTAACTGTGTCAAGACCTGCCGCTACGAGGACTGCCGTTCTGATGATCGTTGAGATCATTGTACCACTTTTAATTGTAAGTGAGTACAGTGACATCGTGATACCATCGAATCTCTGTCCGCTCTTCCATGCTGCATAGTCCGAAGATGCTGCGAACATAGGAAGGATGTAGTTTTCAAGAAGACCCATGAACAAGCTCGATACGCCGAAGAGGCAAATGAATGCCATTGCGCTGAGGCTCTTGAAGAGGATTGCTATAACAAGAAGCAGTACTACGTGTACGCCCATTGCTGCGACGAAGCAGCGTTTGGTTTCTTTGAATATCTTTTTCCATAACGGTCCGAACATAACGCCTACGATAGCCGTAAGGTTGAACACTGTCATGAAGATGGACATTTTTGAGAAATCTCCGAAGAGATATTTGAATACGTATGTTGCGCTTGTTACATAAATGAAGTAGTATCCTTTATGTATTGCCATGAAGAAGAACATTGAGAGCAAAGGTCTGTTTGTAAAGACCGTCTTGAACATAAGAACAAGGGAAACCTTTTTCTTTGAGCCTGTTGCTGTTCTGTTTGCTTCGAGTCCTTTTCTTTCAACGTATGTATCCTTCATCGTCAATGCATAGTAAATGTATGCAACGATAGGAACGATACCTGCGATAAGAGCACAAAGCATGTATGCTGTCTTGTCGCCTGAAGAAGCTGTGAAAGCAACAATGAGTAACGGGAAGATGTAACCCATGATGGTCTTGAAACCGTCACGACCCATTTTCTGAGCTCTGCCAAGGAACTGTCTGTCAGCAGGCGTCTGCGAGATAAGCGGGAAGCTGGCGTTTACCGGTATACTGATTATCGGCGCTGCGAGCTGTGTGATTATCATGATAACGAGTGCTATCATTCCCGTGCCTTCTCCGCTTACACCAAGTGCGGGCAGTGCGTACAATAGCATGTATGCTATGTAGTATACGCAAGGACCTATTATGATCCACGGATAGAACTTTGCTTTCTTGAAGGAAACCTTATCGATTATGATACCGAATATAGGACTTCCCACCCAAGCAACGATGTTCGATATGATTGTGAGAATTCCTGAAAGGGCCGTTGACATCATATAGATGTTGGTCAGGAAGAAACTTTGGTAGGTCGAGAAATATGCTTTTTCAACGCCGCTGCCGCAGTTCATTATCGGATAACCGATTTTCAGAGCTTTGAGTTGTTTCTTGTCTTCCTCGCTGACTTCTGAGGAAACATTCTTTTCTTCAACTGTCATTTAAAATAATTCCTTTCTTTTATTTTGTGAATTTTTTAGAATTATGTATGAGTAATTCTTATGTATGAATAATACTGCTGATATTTTATTTTGTCAAGCGATTATTGAAATAATTTTTGAGATTATCGAATTTGCGTGCAATTTCGGGCATTTTTTTATAATTTTTTCGATTGGTACTTTACAAATCCAATAAATCGTGTATATAATGATGACGAAGTTATGCATACATAATTGATTTGCGAATATATATGTAGAGCGCAAGGAACCATCCAAAGCCGATATTGTGTACATCATACATATTCTATAATGTTATAAAATGTATGCGTTATATGTATGAGTAAGACCAATATTTCCGAGTTTATTTAAAGAGAAAGGAACATTAAAGACATGGGCAGTGAAGAATTAAAACAAGAAAGATGCGAAAATAACCATGCCGTTATGGACGGCATAATCCCCAAAAGAGTACCTATCAATCTGAGCATAGCTCCCTTCGCTATGGCGGAATATGCTGGAGTAGATCCGAGATTTGCATATTGGAATCCCGGTGAGCTCGAAGCAAAAGCAATGGAGCTTGGCGAAAAGATACCTACAGATGTATGTATCCTCGGCAGAAGCGTTCTTAACCCCGCAAAATATCAGGCACTTCGTTCACAGGCTATCATTATGGGAGCAAACGGCTTTATACAGCACCCGAACACCTGCATGATGCAGCCTGAGGAATATGATGAATTCATCCAAGATCCGTATGCATTCATAGTTGAAAAAGCGGTACCCAGAGTAAATCCCGAGCTTGACGTAGTAAAGAATCCGGCAAGAGCCGTTATGGCAATGACAAGCTCAAATCAGACGATGGCAGCAGCAAGTGCCCTGACAAACGCCGTTTGCGGCAAAATATCCGCAAAATTCGGTTACTTCTCAAATCCTCCCGTCGGCGGCGGCGGATATGCACCTATGGACATTCTTTCAGATCAGCTTCGAAGCTTTTCCGGAATGAGCACGGATATAAGAAGATATAAAGACAAGGTAAAGGCAGCAGTAGAGGCTGTAAGCCCCGCAAACTACCTTGACGCTTCTCCCGCAAATCCGAAGATCTACACAAGATATTCCTTCGGCTTCTATCCTCTCCACATGGCAACATTCATGAGAGAAAAAGACTTTGCAGAGCTTTGGTGGCCCGCATTCAAGAGACAGTGGGACGGACTTGCTTCAGAAGGATACCGCTGCGGAGCATTCCTTGAAGACGACTGGACAAGACTTTACGACTATGTACAGGATTTGCCGACAGGTTCACTGTTCACATTCGAATACGGCGACATCAAGCAGATGAAGGCAAAGCTCGGCAAGAAGTTTGTTATAAGCAGTGGCTTCCCGATCAAATACCTCACGCAGTGCACAAAAGAAGAAGTTGTTGACAAGACAAAGGAATGGCTCGACGTTATGGCTGTAGACGGTCATTACATCTTCGGTCTTGACAAGAGCATCCTTACGGCGGCGGACTGCAAGCTTGAGAACCTCGAAGCAGTAGCAAAGACAGTTCTCGATTACGGCGTATACAATAACCCCGGAACAAAAACGGGCGACGAGTTCAACAAGGCCGATTACAGCCCCGCAAACCTTCCCAAATTTACATCAAGAGCATACAAAACATGGGATCAGTATCTTGAGGAAAATCCTAACACACCGAAAGAAGCTCAGGGTATAGTAACAAATACGGAAAATTCAATACTCAGATTCTACTTCGGACTTCTGAAATAAGCTTTTAAAGGCTTACACATTGACACATAATTTTCCCTGATATAAATATTGTACATTTTCCCAATAAAAAACGGGCGGGCAAATAAATACCGCCTGTTTTTTATTTGCCCATCGCCATTTTAAGTAAGGTATATTTTTATTTTACTCTATTACTTTTAGGCGCTTCATTTAAATAATTGCTATAATCTGATATAATGAATACATTATCTATATACGGTGGAATCATGAAAAGACATATCAGAAGCAACTATCCCATTAACGACTGTTTTCTTATAAAAAGCAAGCCTGCACATTTTCCGAGCAGACTTTCAAGCGAATTAACTAACTTTTTTTTACATATATCATTTCATCTTGAGAAGATACCTAATAAAGCAGTGATGCGTACATATAAATTCAAAACCGACAAAAACGAAAAGGGCAAGCTTTATATTTTCCGCCCCAAGAAAAACGACAGTGTTTTACCGTGCATTTTTTATATCCACGGCGGAGCTTTTGTTGACGCAAACAGCGCATCTCACAAGAAAATCGCCGCCAAATATGCAATAAAGCACAACTGTAACGTTGTAATGCCCGTATGCGCTTCCTCTTACAAAAGGCCCTACCCCGCAGCTTTGAACGACGCTCTAAACGTGTTTGACTACATTTACTCCAACGCTTCCCCTCTGAATATAGACAGAAGAAGGATAGTATTCTTTGCAAAAAGCTCCGGAGCATGTATTGCATCCGGCATAACGCATATATTAAAGGACAGGGCAAATACCCCTATAAAGGCTCAAATGCTTATATATCCGGTATTGGACAAAGACTTAAAAACAGCTTCCATGAAAAGATATACCGATACGCCGGTATGGAACGCAGTCGAAAATAAAAAAATGTGGCAGCTATATGCAAAAACAGCACAAAATGAAGATGAAAAGTATATATCTCCGAGCGCAATGGAAAGCTTTAAAGACCTTCCCGAAGCATACATAGAAACAGCCGAATTTGACTGCCTTCACGATGAAGCGATAGAGTATGCACGTCTGCTTGAAAATGACGGCATAAAAGTTACTTTAAAACAGACCTACGGCACCGTGCACGCTTTTGATCACGTAATGTCTGACATAACAAAGGAATGTCTGAATACAAGAGATGCATTTATACGCAGAATGTTTAAATAGTATAAAAGCTTAGAATTTAACTGCTGATAATAAAAAAGAGAGTGCGAAACAGTCCGTTTGAGTATTCGCAGTCTCTTTTATTGCTTTACTTTTTCACAAATAACAATTTATTTCATCGTTGAAATAAGCGGCGCATCGCTAACCTTAATGACCTTTACGCCGGAAGTATCCGTGCCGTTTATGCTTCCCGAATACTCTATGGCAATTCTTTCGTCCGTGATGATACCTTCGCTGCATTCTATTACAGCACCTTTAAGAGAGAAGCTAAGGCTCTTGGAATCGATATCGTCGGTTATTGTCACGCTGGTATTATCTATCATAGCCGTAACCACGCCGTATATTATTTGCGTGTTGGGGTCTTGATCCGATACTTTTATTACCTTGACTGCGCTCGTATCAGTACCCTTTATTTCACCCGTATACTCGGTACTTATGACGTTTCCTATCACAACGCCGTTCACGATATGCATCTCGGCGCCTTTTATATTAAACGTATAATTCGTACCCGTTGTGGCATCGGTAATCGTAAGTGATTCTGTTGTTCCTTCGACAAGCTTACCGATCATGGTGTGTGTCTTAGTTGACGGAGTTGGATTTTTCGTCGTCAGATAGTCGGAATAAATATAGGCGTCCCTGCCCGCAAAGCTTACTCTGCTCCAGCCATTGTCGCATTTACCCGTTCTCGTTATGGATTTGCTTTTATCCAAACCTCCAAGTTTTGCAGATGAAACATCGGGAGATTCTCTTATATTCACGTCCTCGCTTGCCCATACAGTCTCGTTTACCGCGGTTATTTTAACACTGGGCACAGGCGTGGGGTTATCGTTGTTATCGGTCACGCTGCAAACCTTTACTTTTGAGGTATTTGTTTTGTCTATTTCGCCTATGTATTTTATGTATATGGTATTTCCCGTTTTTCTGCCGTTTTTATAGTGCAGCTCCGCCCCGATTATACTGAAAGTAAGAAGGGAGTTATCCTGTATTTTTATTGTCAGATACGAAGAATCCCCTGACACGAGCGTGCCGCTTATCGTCTTATAATCCGGCCCCGAATCGTCCACAAGGGATACCACGCATTTCGATGTATCATCACCGTTTAAAGCTCCTGTGTATGTCAAGGTTATCACATCATTAACCTCTATGCTACTCTTTGATATGGCAATCTTCGCCCCGCTTACGTCAAAGGTCAATGATTGTTTCGCGCTTGTACTTATTGTCAGCTTTCCGTCGGAAACGGCACTTACCGTCCCCTTCACCTGATAGGTCGTGGCTTGTTTTTCCTCCTTTTTGCACGCAGAGAAAGAAAAAATAAGCGCCATTGTAATAATCAATGCAAGTGCTTTTTTCATAATGCTCTCCTAATTCTCTTTTTTATTGAAATCTTTTCTTAATTTATTAAATTATAACATAGTATAAATACTTTTCAACTATTTTTATTTACCGTCGGCATATTTTCAAATTCATCGTTTTTTGTGATTATTTGTCGTAATAGGGTATGAAAGACAATGTGTTGAATGTATAATTTCTTTTCGGAGATTAAACAAAAATGAAGACCAGATGGTACAAAAACGCTGTTATATATCAGATATATCCCAGAAGCTTCAAGGACTCCAACGATGACGGTATCGGCGATATCAAGGGGATAATCTCAAAATTAGATTACATAAAAAGCCTGAATGTAAGTGCAGTGTGGCTTTCACCGTGTTACCCCTCTCCGAATGCGGACAACGGCTATGATATAAGCGATTATCACAGCATAATGCCCGACTTCGGCAACCTTGACGACTTTAAAAATCTATTGAGCGGACTGCACGAGCGCGGATTGAAGCTAATAATGGATCTTGTGGTCAACCATACCTCAGACGAGCACTATTGGTTTAAGCAGAGCCGAAAGGATAAGCTTAACCCCTTCAGAAATTATTATATATGGAGAAAGGGCAAGGGTAAAAACGGACTTCTTCCGCCGAACAACTGGACGAGCAGGTTTGGTGGAAGCGCATGGAAATATGATGAAGCTACAAAGGAATGGTATCTTCATCTTTTCAGCGAAAAACAACCGGATTTAAACTGGGACAACCCCTTGGTTCGCCGTGAGGTAATAAATATTTGCAATTATTGGTTTGAGCTTGGGGTGGACGGCTTCCGCTGCGATGTTATCACATATATTTCCAAGGCAAAGCACTTGCCTGACGGGAAACGTCGTTTTTTACTGCGCGGCGACGAGCACTTCGTTCTCGGAGAAAAAATACACGAATACCTTCACGAGCTTTATGAAAACACATGGAAAAAGCATGACGCTCTGATAGTCGGAGAAGGCGTCGGAATAGACATAAACAACGTAAAGGGAATAGCCAGCGAAGAGCGCAAGGAGCTTGACAGCATAATATCCTTCGAGCTTATGGAGGTTGATATGAGAATGAATATCATACCGACCAGATTCAGTCTTGCCAAATTCAAAGCTGTGATTAATAAATGGCAGAAGCTGCCTAAGGATTGCTGGAATACCTTATATTACGAAAACCACGATCAACCGCGAAGCGTATCGCGCTATGGCAAGGCAAATGCCAAATATGAGGACAAGCTCTCAAAGATGCTTGCCGTATCTCTTCATTTACAAAGAGGCACAAGCTACATTTACCAGGGCGAAGAAATAGCCATGACGAACTGCCCCTTTGAATACGAGGAATACCGCGATGTCGCTTCAATAAAGGCAATAGAGCTTACAAAAAAATATGCGCCGCTATTATTAAATTATGTAAGAAAAGTACTTTCCAAACGAGCGAGGGACAACGCGCGTACGCCCATGCAGTGGAATGATGATAAAAACGCCGGATTTTCCGATGTAACGCCTTGGATGAAGGTAAATCCAAATTATATAAATATAAATGTGCAAAAGCAGCAGGACGACCCTCTGTCCGTTTTGAGCTTCTACAGGGAGCTTGTCAAATTCAGAAAAGACAACGATATAATAATTAACGGCGAATTCAAGCTGTATTTTCCGCTGAGTCGCAGACTGTTCATGTATGAACGATCACTAGACGAGCGCTCATTATTAGTTATATGCAACTTTTCACAAAGAAACCTACGCTTCAGAGTACCGTGGAATATAAATAATAAAGACAGTCTGTGTGTAATACATAATTACGATGACTATCCAATAAATATGCCTTCAAAAATAACTCTTCGCCCGTATGAATGCTTGGTATATTCTGTCAATATAACGTAAATGCATAAATGTCTTTTTATGCATTTTTTTGTGTTTTTTTGCGCTTATACTTACTATTTCCTTGTGTTGGTTTATGTGATTATGATAAACTTGTTTTATATTTACACATTTAAGGAGTTATCATGGATTCATCGCAAATATGTATATTGATCGCTATCGTCGCCTACCTTATCGGGATGCTTATAGTCGGCATAAGGGTATCGCGAAGGAATATGACGGTAGACGATTTTTATTTAGGAGGCAGAAAGCTCGGGCCTATCGTTACGGCGATGAGCGCTGAGGCAAGTGATATGAGCAGCTGGCTGCTTATGGGATTGCCCGGAGTCGCTTACTTAAGCGGAGTAGCCGATGCAGCATGGACGGCAATAGGACTTGCCGTCGGCACATATATCAACTGGCTCGTCGTAGCAAAGCGAATACGCAGCTACACGGTTGAAATAAACGCAATAACAATACCCGAATTTTTCTCAAAGAGATTCAAGGATAAGAAAAATATACTTACCTGCATAGCAGCAATCGTAATCATAGTATTCTTTATTCCGTATGTCGCTTCGGGCTTTGCAGCGTGCGGCAAGCTGTTCAGTTCGCTTTTAGGCGTTAACTACATGACGGCGGTATTAATAAGCGCACTTGTAATTGTTGCTTATACATCTCTTGGAGGCTTTCTCGCCGCAAGCACAACAGACCTTATCCAGAGCATTGTAATGACAATAGCCCTCTTGGTCGTGCTTTTCTTCGGGATAAACACTGTCGGCGGTATCGCTGCGGTACAATCCAACTCTCATGCGCTGCCCGGCTATCTGAGTCTTTCCTCTCTTTATGACGTCGCCACTAACTCCAGCGCTCCCTACGGCTTTATAACAATAATATCGACCTGCGCGTGGGGCTTGGGATATTTCGGTATGCCGCATATACTTCTCAGATTTATGGCTGTAAAGGACGTAAAAAAGCTTAAAACCTCAAGAAGGCTGGCAAGCATATGGGTGGTGATAAGCATGTCCGCGGCAATTCTTATAGGAATAGTCGGCTTAAGCATGTCCGCAAACGGCGTTTTGCCCGTGCTTCAGGGAAGCGCCTCCGAAACGGTAATTATAAAAATCGCGTCGCTTCTGAGCAAAAACGGAATATTCGCGGCTCTTGTTGCCGGAGTTATTCTTGCCGGTATACTTGCCGCAACGATGTCAACGGCGGATTCTCAGCTCTTGGCTGCGTCCTCAAGCATATCGGAAAACCTTTGTCATGATTTCTTCGGAATAAAGTTGTCCGTGAAACAGTCCATGCTTATTGCGCGTTTATCTTTAATAGTAATAGCGTGCATAGCGGTATTTATTGCCAGAGATCAAAACAGCTCCGTATTTTTAATAGTTTCCTTTGCATGGGCAGGCTTCGGCGCGGCATTCGGGCCGGTGGTATTGTTCTCTCTGTTCTGGAGAAGAATGAACAAATGGGGCGCTCTTGCCGGTATGCTAAGCGGAGGGATAAGCATATTTGTTTGGAAATACCTCGTTCGTCCTCTCGGCGGAGCATGGAACATTTACGAATTATTGCCCGCATTCATCGTAGCGTGCATATTTATAATAGCGGTAAGCCTTTTAACCCCGCCGCCCGACAAAGAAATAACGGACACCTTCGATAAAGTAAAGGCAATGAAAAAACAATAAAATAATGGGAAACGAAGATATTTACATACGCACGGTAACGTGTTTCGACGCTAAGGAGCTTCTTAATATATACGCCCCTTACGTAGAAAAGACTGCCATATCCTTTGAATACGAGCTTCCGGGAATCGAAGAGTTCGCTTCAAGGATAGAAAATACCCTGAAAAAGTACCCGTATATTGCGGCGATACAAAATGAATGCATTATCGCCTACGCCTACGCCAGCCCCTTTAAACAAAGAAAAGCCTACGAAAGAAGCGCCGAAACGACCATATACGTAATGGAGGGCAAAACAAACTC
Organism: uncultured Lachnospiraceae bacterium; assembly: GCA_964618075.1. Classification (GTDB taxonomy): domain Bacteria; phylum Bacillota; class Clostridia; order Eubacteriales; family Anaerofustaceae; genus CAYTMY01. Next base: position 24,114 of record CAZTZO010000003.1, on the reverse strand, counting down.
AGGTGTCGGCAGGCTGCTTTATACGACGCTCGAAAATATATGTAAAGCACAGAATATTATAAACTTAAATGCCTGTATCGCCTATCCCGAAAGCGAGGATCCTCACCTTACGACAAACAGCATAGGCTTTCATGAGCATATGGGATATAAAAAAGTCGGAACGTTTCATAAATGCGGCTACAAATTCAACACATGGTACGACATGGTTTGGGCGGAAAAAATGCTGTGTGAACACAAAAGCTTTCCCTTACCGATAATATACTTTCCCGACCTTGAAAAAAATGTCTTGAAGGCTGCGGGCTTAAAGCTTACATAAAAAAAACAAAGACGGCTTCATTATGAAAGCTGTCTTTTGTTTATCACAAGTTTAATATTGGCTTTAAAACCTTTGGAGATTGTTATTTATAATTCTTGCCGTTTACAACCTTAAAGTAAGGCACAACCTTAACTGATATCTCATTTTCCAGAAGCGCAGATTCTTCCACAAGCGCCTCTATCTGGTACTCAGGCAAATGCATAAGGTGGAACAGCTCTCTTATAGCGTAATCCTTTATGTATGTCGTATCACTCTCAAAATAATGATGAGCGTATGCCCTTGTCAGACTCATTGTTATTGATATGCCGCATACCTCGTAAAGCTTCAAATCCAAATCGCTTATATTCGGATTGATAAGTCTTTGCTGAAGCTGATAATAGTGGTCTCTCTTCGGGTTTCTGTCGGCATAATAATTTCTATCCTTGCCGTATTCAAGATTAAAACGCATAAGGCGTTCATTTTCAAATTTACTTGCCAATAAGATGCGCTGCTCTATTGCTACCCCAAGCTCAAGGTTATAGCCTTTTTTTACCTCGTAGAGCTGTCTTGCTATTTCGTTACGCATTTCAAGAAGATACGCCGTATTTATCATACTTGCAAGATTGCTCTTTGAACCGAAATAATATGTAATAAGACCGTTGTTCACTCCAGATTCCCTGCTTATCTGAGCAAGCGTGGTATCGTCGTAACCCTGTTCATAAAAGAGTTTTTTTGCCGCTTCTATAAGCCTATCCCTGCTTATTGTGTTTTGTCGCTTTGGTATTTCCTTATCCATTGAAACTCCGCTAATAAAAATGCTTTTTACCGTATATTTTTTTCGTTACATGTATAATCATATCATAACGTCAGGCAAATTTAAAAATATATTGACTAATTTTTTTAAATTTGCTATACTTCTCTCAGTATTAGTCATACATAATCTTTAAGAAGGTGTAAATATTATGGGCTTATTAAAAGAAGTGTTCCTAAGCAGAGAAGGTTTGATAGCGTCCGCATTGATAATTGTGGGAATCCTTGTCGCTTCGCTGGCGGGAAAGCTCGTATCGGACTTTAAAGTGGTCGACATAGTTGTCATAGTAGGTTCGATAATCGCGATGATAGGCACTCAGCAGCTCAGTCAATGCATCATCATCACAAGAAATCGTCATCAAAATGACGATGAAGAAGAGTAAACAATAACAAACGGCAGGTGACATCATGGAATATATATATTTAAATTCAACGGGACTGAAGGTTTCTCGCATGTGCCTCGGAACGATGACATTCGGTGGACAGGCGGACGAGAAGCAGTCAATACGTATGGTAGATTGCGCCATAGACGGCGGAGTCAACTTTATCGACACGGCAAATATATACACAAAAGGGGAAAGCGAACGCATTACAGGCAAAGCTCTCAAGGGCAAAAGAGACGATATTGTTCTTGCCACGAAGGTTCGCGGCCCTGTTAACATGCAGCCCAACAATATGGGACTTGGCAGAAAGCATATCCTAAAAAGCGTAGAAGATTCGTTAAAAAGACTCGACACCGACTATTTGGATATTCTTTATATGCACTCCCCCGACAGTACAGTTTCATTTGAGGAATGTATAGAAACGATGACAAATCTTGTCAGAAGCGGAAAGATAAGATATTACGGATTAAGCAATTTTTCAGCGTGGCAGTTTTGCTCAATCACTCACAAGGCAAAGGAAATGTGCGCTGTTTCTCCTGTCGTAATACAGAGCGTATACAATACGCTTACAAGGGGCATAGAAGATGAGCTGGTGCCATTTATAAAGGAATACAACAAAGCATTGACTGTTTTCAATCCTCTTGCCGGCGGACTTTTAACAGGCAAGCATACGCGCGAAAAGGCGGTTGAGAACTCACGCTTTAGCCTTGAAAAGGGCTATGCCGACAGATACTGGACAAACAAAAATTTTGACGCAATCGACAAGCTTAGGGAAACGGCGGAAAAATACGGTATATGCATGACTGAAATGGCTTATCAATGGCTGTATGCAAAGGACTATGTAACGAGCCTTATCTGCGGAGTAAGCAAAATAGAACAGCTTGAACAGAATATTTCCTTCTTCAACGCCGATAAACCCGATGAAAACATGATAAACGAATGCGATGCGGCATGGGAGATTATAAAGGGAAATTACTTTAACTACCACAGATAAACCCTTTAATTACGAATCTAAATTAAAAATATGAGCGCACTGATTTCATTAAATCAGCGCGCTTTTTTCTTTGAAAGAATAGGCTTTCATGCTGTCACTTTTTTTAAGTAATATTAAGACATTTACAGCTTCAGCTCCATATACACGGCGTTTTTCATCGGGCTATCGTTATAGCGGGATATCCTGGCAAAACCGAACTTTTCATACAGCTTTATCGCGCCGTGTAAAAATTCGAGAGTATCCAAAAGCATTTTTTTATAACCGATTACCCTTGCGTCATCAATTATCTTTAGAATAAGCGCCTGTGCAATATGATTGCCTCTGTATTCTTCCCTTACATAAAGTCTTTTCATTTCACAACAGCTGTCATCTATTTTTTTTAGAGCGATACAGCCGAGTATTTCATTTTCTTTTTTAGCAATATACAATCTGCCGAACTCAGGAGCATATTTGATATTTAGATTTTCAAGCTCTTCTTCGTAATGCTGTATTTTTAAGTATTCTCCGAAAACTTCATCTCCCGCTATAAGATAGTCGGTATATTCCTTGAATAATACTTTTATCTCCTGTTCATTGTCGTAAGCTGGTACTATTTCAAAATCCATTTTATACTACGCTAGTTTTTTTCCTTCGCTCTTTTGTCGTTTATTATCTTCATATGCTCCGGTGTTATCATGCTCACGCCGTTTTCTCTCGCCCAGTCGATACAGCCCGACAGAGCGGCCTTCAAAAATACTCTCGGCACCTTTGTCATCATTGCGCAAGCCTCTTCGGTGAATTTGATTTTGTCGTCCATCCTGTTTGCAGCGTAAATTACTCCTGTAATATCCGCTTCCTTTGCTGTGGGTATATTCATGGGTATAGGTCTTGTGAATTTCGTATACCAGAAGTTTGTGCTGTCCCGATATCCGTAGTCCACGGGAACATGCGGAAAATCGCTTGCCTTGACGCCGTTTATTATAGCATTATAATATTTATCCTTCATAAGTATCTTGTCTATCTTCAAGATAAAGTGACAGCCGTATTTGCTTGTTATACCGTTAAAATCCTTATACGGAGGCTCGATACCGTCAAGTAGTCCCGTTCTCGTTTTGTCCTCATATGCGTTTTCTAGGCTGTCGTCCCACGTACACTCAAATACCTGATATGCTTTTTTTATTACAAGCGGACGTTTGCCCTCGCACTGACCTTCCTCCAATTCAAACGAACAGTCCGCCATTTTTTCCTTGCTCGTTTCTCCGGGGAAGCCAAGCCTCACGGTTTCCTTAAAATCCTTTTTATCGTCCTCAAGAAAGTTTAAAGCACACACCGAGCGCTTTAAAATGTTCTGAGCTGTATTCGAGCTGTTGCGGCACTCAAGAAGCATTGCATAGTAGTCCTTACCCGCTATGTAATATGGGAAACAAAGCGAATACGCACCTATCGAAGTCGAAAGGTCGTCAGATAGAGTGGAGATAAGCACTGTGGGCATCGGGAAAAATGCCGAGGTCTGGTAAAAGTTGTCTACTATTCTTAAATCCTTAAATGAACTCATAATTACACCCTCATGCTTTTTAAAAAATTATATCTGCCTTTTATATTATTTTAAGCTTTTATCTTTTTTTGTCAAGAAGTGTTTGCTTATGCAAATCGCATACTTTCTTTATTATTTCTTTTTATCGTGATATAATCTAAGCTATGTTCGATTTATATAACGGCATCGGGTTGTTTTGTGAGATAGACGACCTGCATAGTAAAACTTTAAAAATTGATAACGCTCATACCAATTACAGACTTCACAGCGCGCTGTACCTTTACAAAAAACGCGGCGGGAAGATTTTTTTTGTATGTCAGAACGATTATGAGGCTCAGAAATACTACGACAAGCTCAAAGCCTATATCAAAAACGACGAGCTTTTTTTCTACCCGAAGGAAAGCTTTTATTTCACATACGCAGACAGCTTTTCAAGAGAAAACTCACTCAAAAGAATAAAGTGCGTTCTCAACTCGTTTAACGATAAGCCTGCATTTATAGTGACAAGCGTATGGGCGCTGTGCGAAAAACACCCCTTCATTACGAAGGATATGATGATAAAAAAAGACATAACCGACCTTATGAAGCCGGAGAAGCTCGTAGATGATTTAATCTCCTACGGTTACACGAGAGAGGACAGATGCGAAGCGTACGGACAATTTGCGCTTCGAGGCGGCATAGTTGATTTCTTCTCGCCCTGCAACGAAGACGCGACGCGAGTAGAGTTCTTTTCAGATGAAATAGACTCGATACGCTCGTTTGACCCTGACACCATGCTTTCCAAATCCAACATGCAAAGCTTTTGTATTGTGCCCTTTTGCGAATACCCGATTTCACCCGTGCAAATAAAGCAGGGAATAAACGCTCTTAAAAAAGACCTTGAAAAAAACACAGACTTAATAAAGGACGAAGAAGCAAGACAGCTTTCACAAAGTAATTTTAAGGAGCTTATCGAAAAGCTCTCAATGGATCCAAACGAAGCTTCAAGGCTTGTATACTCATACTTGGACTCAAACGAGCTTACACTTATTGACCTTTTTCGTGACAGCGCCGTTCTTTTATGTGACAGCGTGCTGCTTAAAAAAAGCTATGAGCTAATACGTAAAAACGTATTCGAGGACTTTGCCGAGCTTAAGGCACGCTCTCTAGCTTGCGATAAGCAACTTAATATTTTTATTGACTACGATGAGTTTATAAGTAAAATCTTATCTCACGACGTTATAGACTACTCTACGACCGTTGAAAACAGCGGCATAAATTACACTCAAATTATAGATTCTTCCTGTATCGATGTAATCGACTACAAGGGCAATACCAACTATTTTCTTGCAAACCTGCCCTATTATGAGCAGGATAACTACAACATTATAATTACCTACAATAAAACGACAAACAAGCCTGTAAAAGAGCTTCTCACGGCTTTGAACGTTAAGGTGCGTGAAAACATCTTTAGCGCAGGAGTTACTCTTGTTGAATGCGATATTTTTGAGGGAATGGATTTTGCAAACAAGAAAATCGTCATAATACCCTGCGAATATCTCATTACGCAAAGAAAGTATAAGAGCAAAAAAGCTAAAAGGGATATAACCAAGGAGTTCTTCTCGGATATTTCTCCCGGAGATTATGTCGTACACGAAACATACGGTATAGGTAAATACGAGGGAATCGTCAGAATGGCTCTCGAGGGGGTCAGCAAGGACTACGTTAAGATATCATACGCAATGGAGGACGTATTATATGTTCCGCCTGAGCAAATGGATCTTATCCAAAAATATGTGGGAACGCAGGAGGGTACAGCGCGTCTTTCCCGTCTCGGTTCATCAGATTGGCAAAGCACGACAAAAAAAGTCAAGCGCGCCGTAAAGGAGCTTGCGAGCGAATACCTTAAGATGTACGCCGAGCGTCTGGCATTAAAGGGCTACCCTTTTTCCAAGGATACCGTCTGGCAGGACGAATTTGAAGATAAATTTGAATTCACTCCCACAGAGGATCAGCTCAAATGCTCAAAAGAGATAAAGGACGACATGGAAAAGCCCTTCCCCATGGACAGGCTCCTTTTGGGTGATGTCGGCTACGGCAAAACTGAGGTTGCTCAAAGGGCGGCGTTTAAGGCTGTCATGGAGCCAAAGCAGGTCGCCGTACTCGTGCCGACTACTATACTTGCCTTGCAGCATTATAACAACTTTATCGAAAGATTTAAGGATTATCCGATAAAAATAGAGCTGATATGCCGTTTCAGAAGCTCCAAACAGATAAAACAAACCATAGAAAACTTAAAAACAGGCAAAACGGATATCGTGATAGGTACGCACAGGCTATTATCAAAGGACGTTGTATTTAACGATCTGGGACTATTGATAGTAGACGAGGAACAAAGATTCGGAGTGGCTCATAAGGATAAGCTCAAGCTTATGAAAACCACTGTGGATACTCTCACCCTTTCGGCAACTCCCATACCCAGAACATTGAATATGTCTCTTTCCGGAATAAAGGATATGAGCGTAATTAACACACCTCCCGAAAAAAGAACGGAGGTATTGACATACGTTGCCGAACAAAACGATTCTCTTATACGCCGTGCCATACAAAACGAGATGTTCAGAAACGGTCAGACCTTCTACCTATACAATAACGTAGAACATATTGCTCAGAAAGCACAGACAATATCCATGCTTGTGCCCGAGGCAAGAGTCGCCTACGCTCACGGTCAAATGAACGAGCATGAGCTTGAAAAAATAATAGTGGACTTCCTTGAAAAGAAGTTTGACGTTCTCGTATGCACCACAATAATCGAAAACGGCGTGGATATAATAAACGCGAACACCATGCTTATAGAAAACGCCGACAGGCTGGGACTGTCGCAACTGTATCAGCTCAGAGGCAGAGTGGGAAGAAGCGATGTTACGGCGTATGCCTATATGTTCTATAAAAGGGATAAGGTTTTATCGGAGGTTGCTCAAAAGCGACTGAAAAGCATTAAGGAATTCACTCAATTCGGCTCGGGCTTTAAAATAGCGATGCGGGATCTTCAAATACGCGGAGCGGGAAATATCATGGGAGCCAACCAGCACGGGCACTTTGCGAATGTCGGATACGAGATGTACTGCCGTCTGTTAAGTGAAGCGGTAGGAGAAGTCAGCGGTAAACCGACTAAGGTAAGTTATCCATGTGAAATAGACATAAAGGCGGACGCATATCTGCCGCACGAATATGTTACAGGAGAAGACGAGAGAATCAAGCTCTACAAGGACATTGCTCTAATAGAAAACGAACAGGACGTATCACGCATGATAGACGAGATAACCGACGTGTACTCCGATATGCCTGTAAGCGTTGAGAATCTTTTGAAGATAGCTCTGATTAAAGCTAAGGCGAAAAGTGTAGGGATCAAAAAAATCCGCCAAAATGAAAAGGGTCTTTATATGGAATTTCACGAAGGCGTTTTTCTGTCTGCCGATTTTATTATCGGTCTTTGTGTTAGCTACAAGCTCAAGATCAAATCGACGGACAAGCAAAGCACGCTATTGTTAAATATACCAAACGATAAAGACATGCTTTCCTACTGCGAGGGATTCTTGAACGATTTTATTTGCAAATCCAAGTGATTGTTATATAATCCAAATGTACAAGTAAGAAACACTCCGAAAGGAAGAATACCAGTGAAAACCACAAAAAGATTATTTATCGTTTTGCTCAGTCTGATAATAATGTTATCTTTAAGCTCTTGTAAAATGGTAAGCGTAAACGAACAGAAGGACAAACAAACCGTCATTGCAAAGGTGAACGGAGAGAACATAACAAAGGAGGACTATTCCTCTTACTATAATATCGTGCATTTTTTAAATGAGCTTAATTCTACTACGGCGTTGAGCGATGATAGCATATCCTCATTAAAGGAAAGCGCCCTTGACGAATATGTGATAAATACAGCGTTAAAATCCGAATGCGAATATCTCGGATTGTCTAATGACGACGAAACGATACAAAGCTCATATAACAGCATTATCTCATATATACAAAGCAAATATTCGATTGAGAACAGCGACATTGCAGCTATTTGTCAAAACGAAAACGTAAGCGCACTTCTTACAAAATGCGGACTCGACTATCAAAGCTTTTCTGATGAATTAATAAATTATCTGAAACTGTACAACTATTACTCCATGTATACTTCCTCAAGCAGCACTCACAGCTTCATGAGCGATGCCGTTGCCGCAAAAATAAATGATACTCAAATAAGTATGCCTGTATTTAATTACTTTATGATATATAAGCTTGTTTACGGCTATATGTATTCGGGCTCGACCCCCTCTACAGAGAAGGATACCCTTGCATTGTATGACGACACTCTTACGTATATCGCTTCAGCTGTTGAGATTACCGATTATGCCGTAAAAAAAGGTTACAGCATAACAGACGAACAAAAGACGGCAGCGCTGAATTCTTGGCTTGACGAGGCGTTTGCCTATTTCCCCGACAGCACTATATCGGGCCTTTTAGCAAGCTATTATATAACAGACGAGCAAGTAAACGAAGCTAAGGAACTAATAGCCAGCTCAAAGGCATATGAAGCTCTTCTTACAGAGGATATCGCGGATGAGATGACGGTAAAAAGAAGCGACGTAAAAAAATATTATGAGAGCAATTCCTCATCGTACACTGCGTCGGTAAGCGCTTACCACATACTCTTTAATGACGAAGCGGCAGCTACACAGGCGTATGAGTCCATAGCTTCTTCACCCGATAACTTCATGAATTTGTATAACGCTTATAAAAGCGGCAGCTACACGAATGCTCAGATAACACAAGCAACAAACTTGGGAAGCTTTGCATATGCGGATATGGCGGAGGACTTCTCAAAAGCGGCATTTTCCATGAACGTAGGAGATATCAGCTCTCCTGTCAGTACACAGTACGGCTATCACATCATATACGTTTATGATAAGAGTGAAGCCAAAACTTTAGACAACGCTTATGATGAAATAGCAGAGGACTACAAGCTCACCCAAAAATCCACATATGCAGCAGAGCAAATAGAAAAGATAGGAAAGAAAGCAACCGTTCGTAAAAAATCATACAGACAATTACCCGATGAAAGGCTCAAGGAATATCTTTATGATAAATATAATGTGAAGGTATATAAGAACAGAGCTGTGCGATAACGAATATAAGCTTTCTTACCTTTGAGTATGTATAGGAAAGCTTGATTACTTAAAACTTTTTTTACAAAGAAAACGAACAGACAAGATAAATAATAAAGGACGGACAAGTAAGCTAAAGCTTTTTATCCGTCCTTTGTTATTTGTGATATCTGTATAAACTCCATACGAAAAATATAGCCAATCAAGTATACTTTTAAAACGCCCCAGAGAAAAGTAATACCTTATTTAGACGTTTTTCTTTAAACGCTCTCTTTCTTTCTCTTCCCCGTAAAATCAGTTGACACTATTTTGAAAACCGAAACGCTTTTTGCCTGTTCGGCGCAAAAATCCACCCTTCTGCCCGATTGATGCTCGAATAATAAAGAAAGCGCCGCGCATTTTTCGTTGATATCGTCAATGAAAAACACCTTGCCGAATCCGATTATGCTTGAATAATAATATCCCGAATTACATGGCGTCTGCGTAAAAAGCGGCCGTCCTTCAGAGGATATTTCAAAGCATACGTTATTATTGTTTCGTAAGATATCTATTTTTCTTCCCTCTTTTGCGCTGTGAAAATACATTGTGAGCACAGCGTTTTCCAATGAATAAGCATAGCTTAAGGGAACCACATACGGGTTTTGCCCGTCAAGCATAGCCACATGACATGTTTTGCAATCATCAAGAATAGACTTAAGCTCGCTAATAAGCGTAATTTGGCGATCTTTCCTTCTCATAAAACAATCCTTTGTATTTTATAATATAAAAAGCTTTATGATTTTATCACAAAGACATAAACAATTCCACCCGAATCATTAGGTTCGTACACTTCTTGTCCCTTAAAGCTAAAGCTTTTGCCCTTCTATTAAGAAATGCAAAAACAGCTTTTATACACTTTGTATATTATAATTTCATCATTTTAACATCGCGGTATTTGTATAAACCGACAACATATCAAAGCTGCGCCTATTATTTTTTTTAAAGTTCAACGCTTCATGCCAAACAAAAATATTTATGCTCCTCAAATTCCGATAAAGTTGGCTTCTCTATTTAAAAATGGTCTCATATTTGGTAAAATATAACTTAATTAAAGTCTCTTACTTATTGATAAGGAGTGTCAGAATAAATGCAAAAATCCATTGTAACCATAAGCCGCGAATACGGAAGCGGAGGCCGCGACATAGCAAAGGCGCTTGCAGATACGCTCGGATACAAATATTACGATAAAGAGCTCTTGCAGATGCTCGCAAACAAAGAAGGCTACGACGTAAACTTTCTGGAGGAAGTGGGAGAAGAATACTCCGGAGGCTTCCTATTGGATCTGTCCTCGGGCGGACTGTTCGGTTCAGGCTCGTCGGGCAGCTTAGACAGTTTATCCGTGGGTGATAAGGTATTCATTTTGCAAAGCAACCTGATTCAGGAGATTGCTTCGCAGGGGAAATGCGTAATAGTCGGAAGAGCGGCAGATTACATACTCAGGGACAGGCAGGATTGTCTGAACACGTTTATATATGCCGATATGGACTACAAGCTTAAGCGTGCGGAATTAATGGGTATAACAGGAAAAGATACCGAAAAGGCTTTAAAGAAAAAGGATAAGGCGCGCGCAAACCACTATAACCATTATACAGACCAAACATGGGGCAATGCGCATAATTATGATATTTGTCTTAACAGCGGAGTTCTCAAGCAGGAAATGTGCGTAAAGCTTATTATTGAGGCTCTCAAAGAAAACAGCGTGGACAATTAAATGGACGATACCATAGCCGCTATCTCTACGTCCGCCGGCTACGGCGGCATATGTATTGTACGCATAAGCGGAGATGAAGCCTTTGAAATAGCACAGAAAATATTCTCAAGACCTAACGGCAGACATTTTTCGGATATGCCCGTCAATTCGATACATTACGGACACATAGTCAATCCTTCGAACGAGGTACTCGACGAGGTTCTTGTTTCAAAGATGAAATCGCCCTATACCTACACGGGAGAGGACGTTGTTGAAATAAATTGTCACGGCGGCTACACTGCGGGCAACAGCGTTCTTATGCTCGTACTAAAAATGGGTGCAAGGCTTGCCATGCCAGGCGAATTTACGAAGAACGCTTTTTTAAACGGCAGGATAGATTTAAGCGAAGCGGAAGCTGTAAGCGACATGATAACAAGCAAGACCTCGCTTGGCGCAAAGATAGCAGTTAAGCAAATAGACGGCGCTCTTTGTGAGAAGATAAACGAGCTTAAAGACGAGCTGCTTTCGACTATCGCCCAAATAGAGGTATTTATCCAGTATCCCGAATATGATTCTGATTCTGCAAGTTCAAAGGAGCTTATTGAAAAGCTAAATATTTCTCGGGAAATAATTAAAGGGTTAAGAAATACATACCGCAAGGGCGACATAATAAGAAACGGCTTTAAAACAGCAATAATAGGAAAACCGAACGTCGGCAAATCCATGCTGTTGAATTGCCTGACAAAAAAAGACAAGGCCATAGTCACTGACGTTCCCGGTACAACAAGAGATATCGTAGATGAAACGATAAACCTTTTCGGAATACCAGTGCTTCTTATGGATACCGCAGGAATAAGGGAAAGTAACGATGAGATAGAGTCGATTGGAATAAACCGCTCTATCGAATCAATAGAATCATCACAGCTTATCCTCTTTGTTATCGATGCTTCCCTTCCTCTTACAAACGAGGATTACACGCTCTATGAGATGATAAAGGACAAAAAGCATATCATCGTTATGAACAAAAGCGACAAGAAGGCGAATTCTTCGACCGTTGCCTTCTTTGAGAAGTCACCTTTTAAGGCTGTAATATCGGCAAAGGACAATACAGGCATCGATACGCTTGAAAAAATGATATTCGAGGACGCCTCAGGCGACAGCGATGATGAAATGTATGTTTCTCTTGCTATAAACCAACGACATAATGAGCTGTTAATAAAGGCGGACGCTTCTCTAAGAGATGCCATTACGGCTTTGGAGTACGGACAAACTCAGGATCTTGCGGAAACCGATATACGCACTGCATGGCAATATCTCGGCAGTATAACGGGAGAAACCGCCGACGAGGATATTATAGACGAAATATTTGCGAATTTTTGCCTCGGTAAATAAGTTTAAAGAGATACTTTAGGGATAAACAAAATGGATGAATTTGACGCAGGAGAATATGATGTAATAGTTGTGGGAGCAGGTCACGCCGGTTGTGAGGCCGCTCTTGCTTCGGCACGAAAAGGACTTAAAACACTGCTTATGACTATGCATCTTGACGCAGTCGCCATGATGCCGTGCAATCCTTCTATCGGAGGAACGGGCAAGGGTCATCTCGTGCGCGAAATAGACGCTCTCGGCGGTCAGATGGGTAAAACCATAGACAAAACATATCTACAAATGAAAATGCTCAATTCATCAAAGGGAGCCGCCGTACATTCTCTGCGCGCTCAGGCAGACAAGCAGGCTTACCACAACGAAATGAAGAAGGTCATTGAAAGACAACCCTACCTGCGTTTAAGACAGCAACAGGCTTCTACAATACTTACCGAGGAGGAAAACGGCAAGCTTAAGGTAGTCGGTCTTATTACGACGAGCATGGCAAGATATAAATGCAAAAGCATTGTTCTTGCAACGGGAACCTTCCTTGCAGGAAAGGTAATAATCGGGCAGTCCTATACAAACAGCGGGCCAAACGGACTGTGCGGTGCATATGAATTGAGCTCTTCGCTTAAGGAGCTCGGCTTTAAAATCATAAGGCTCAAAACCGGCACTCCACCCAGAGTGAATAAACGAAGCATTGACTTTTCTACTCTTCCAGAGCAATATGGAGATGAAAACTGCGAACCGTTCTCCTTTGATACGACAGAGCCCATAGATAAGAATTATCCATGCTATCTGGCTTATACAAACGAGAAAACACATGATATAATAAGAGAAAATTTAGACCGCTCACCGTTGTTTTCCGGAATGATTCAGGGAACGGGGCCCAGGTACTGCCCAAGCATAGAAGATAAGATAGTACGTTTTGCAAACAAGGAGCGACACCAGCTTTTTGTTGAGCCTGAAGGTCTTTACACAGACGAGGTATATTTGCAGGGTATGTCAAGCTCACTGCCGGAGGACGTTCAGGAAGCCTTTATAAAGACGATAAAGGGCTTTGAAAACGCAGAAATTATGCGTTTCGCTTATGCTATCGAATATGACGCGATTGAACCGACTCAGCTGAATGCAACTCTCGAAACCAAGCTGGTAAGCGGACTGTTCAGCGCAGGACAAATAAACGGCACCAGCGGCTACGAGGAAGCCGCCGCACAAGGTATAATCGCCGGAATAAATGCCTCCCAGTATGCGCTATCAAAAGAGCAGCTCGTCCTAACGAGGGCAGACGGATATATCGGCGTACTCATAGACGACATTACCACAAAAGATACTACAGAGCCTTACCGTATAATGACCTCAAGAGTGGAATACAGGCTTTTGTTAAGACAGGACAATGCAGATATACGCATGATGCCCTACGGCTATAAATTCGGACTCGTGACAAAGGAGCGCTATGACAGACTTCTTAGAAAGGAAAAGCTCGTCGAAGAGGAAAAGCAAAGATTAAAAAACGTGCGCCTTACAACAGGTGCCATAGCAAATGAATTTGCAAGACAAACTAATACCACTGTTATAAAAATGACAACAACGCTCTACGATCTTTTAAAGCGACCTCAGCTGAATTATGAAATAATCAAATCCATTGACCCCGAAAGAAAGCCCTTGTCAGAGGATGTAATAAAAGAGGTAGAGCTGCAAATAAAATACGAGGACTATATTATAAAACAACTCGCGCAGGTCGAGAAGTTCAAAAAAACAGAAGCACGCTCTATACCGGAGGACTTTGACTACGAAAGCGTCAAGAACTTAAGAATCGAAGCGCGCCAGAAGCTTTCTAAAATACGCCCTAAAAATCTGGGTGCAGCGCAAAGGATATCGGGAGTGTCCCCCGCGGATATAAGCGTATTGATGATAGAAATTAAAAGAAGAGATTATACAAATAAAAAACACTGAAAACGAGGATGTACTCCATGCCTAAAATGTCTAAAGAATTACAAGCCATAGAAATAACGAAGATAATCCCCAACGACAATCAGCCGAGAAAAATATTTAACGACGATACATTAGACGAGCTTGCTTCGTCAATAAAGGCTGTAGGCATAATACAGCCTCTGACTGTGCGAGAGCAGGCGGACGGCAAATATATGCTCATAAGCGGAGAAAGAAGACTTCGCGCCGCAAATATAGCGGGATTAAAGAGCGTTCCATGCGTTTTACTAAAGGGAGAGGAAGAGGATTTCGAGCTGATGAGCCTTATAGAAAATATTCAGCGCGAGGACATTAGCTTCATAGAGGAGGCCAACGCCTACAAGAAGCTCATTGAAGCATATTCGATTACTCAGCAGCAGCTTGCCCAAAAGGTCGGCAAAACACAGTCTACCGTAGCAAATAAGCTGCGATTACTCAAGCTCGGGGACGAGGTGACCGAAAAAGTCCTCAAGTATGAGTTTACGGAGCGCCACGCAAGGATACTTCTTACTATTCCCGACACCGACATGCGCCTTAAGGCAGCCGATATTATACATAAAAGAAACCTCAACGTAAAACAGGCGGAGGAGCTTGTCAAGAAATTAAAAAGTGAGGTGCTGTTTAAAAACGATAAAGACAGTATTAAGAGCTATTTCAACTATAAAATATATACTAACACGATAAAAAAAGCCTACGAATCAATAGTACAGTCCGGTCTGGGGGCTGATTACACGGAAAAACGCTACGACGACCGTCTGGAAGTCGTAATTACCATACCAATCGAAGAAAAATAAGGGGACAAAATAATGCTTAAAATAGAACATCTTACAAAAACATATGCTTCAGGCAACAAGAAAGCCGTTGACGACATTTCTTTTGAAGTCAAGGACGGCGAAATTTTCGGTTTTCTCGGGCCAAACGGCGCAGGAAAAACTACGACGATAAAAATGGTTACAGGCATATTAAAAAGTGACGGCGGTACGATAAATATCAAAGGTATCGACGCTGCAAGTAATCCATTAGAGGTTAAAAAGCTTATAGCATACGTACCCGACAATCCCGATATACAAAAAAAGCTTCGCGGTATAGAGTATATAAATTTTCTTGCTGATATGTACGATATACCCTCCGATGTGCGTACAAAGGAATGCGAAAAATATGCTCTTCTTTTCGGTATGAAGGACTCTTTGTATGCTCCGATATCGAGCTATTCGCATGGAATGCAACAAAAGATAGTTTTAATAGGAGCGTTTGTCACTCAGCCTGAGCTTATGATACTCGATGAGCCAATGGTCGGTCTTGACCCGAAAAGCGCCTTTAACCTTAAGGAGGCTATGAAGGCATTCGCTAAGGAGGGAAAAAGCATATTTTTTTCGACTCACGTACTCGATGTTGCCGAAAAATTCTGCGACAGAGTCGGAATAATCAACCATGGCAAGCTGATAGCAGAGGGCACGCTTGAAGAGCTGAGGAATATGGAACATTCACAGGGAGGCTCTCTTGAGGATATATTCCTTGAGATAACGGAAAATGAATAAGATAATTAAAATGACAAAGGTTGAGCTTGAGGCTGCTTTCGGCTTCTCCTCTATGCTCTACGATATAAAACAAAACAAAAAGAATCTTAGAAAGCCGCTTTTTACTCTTGTTATCATAGCCTGCGTGCTGCCAGCATATGTTCTGTTATTTGCGCTTGTTAAGATGATGTACTCCGTCTTTGCTTCTATCGGTACTCCCGAATCAGTCTTGGCTCTCGGAGTTGTTGCTACGACCGGTATTACATTTGTCTTCGGGCTTATGTATACCTTCGGCGCTCTGTTTAACTCAAAGGATTTGAACATGCTTCTTGCGATGCCTGTAAAAGCAGATAATATAGTGGCTTCAAAGCTGATTTACTGCGTAATCATAGAGTATCTCTTTACCCTTCCCGTGATGCTGCCGTTTGTATATTATTACTTCTCGATGTTTGGCGCCGGTGTTATAGGGATTTTATACGCGGTTATTATGACTTTATTTTTGCCCGTTATACCTATAGCTCTTACTGCTATCGTTGAAATACTGCTTATTCGTTTGTTCGGTATGCGTGTAAGTGCAGAAAAGGTACAGACAGTATTTATGTTCGTAGGACTTTTCTTCGGACTCGGTATAAGCTTTATATCGCAATCCTTCGGCAAATATAACACTTCCGAAATAAGCTATGTGCTTTTAGATAAGGCTGCATTGTTTAACAGCATAAGTAACGGTTATTTCCCTTCGAAATACTTTGCTCATGCTCTGACAAATGTAAACAGTATTAACGGTCTTCTGTTCTTTTTATTATTTGTTTTGATAAGCGCGGCGCTCTTTTTTCTAACAATCAAAGTAGCGGGCAGGTACTATATAACGGCAGTAACCTCAGGCAATCTCATTACCTCGGCAAAGGTGAAAAAAGAGAAGATAACCGATTACACGCGTGGGGCAATGAAGCCCACAAACAAGGCTTTCGCCATATTCAAATACGACATGCTTATAATGCTTCGTACAAGTATATTTATGTTTAATACCATATTCATCATACCGCTTTTGCCTATTGTATTTGCGGTGAGCTTTATAATGCAGGGTAAAGAATTGATTAGCAAGCTGCAAGCTCTTGTGATGAATATGGGTGAGATAAGCGGAGTATTTTACTTAATGATAATACTGTTTATGATCGGTATTACCGCATGCACCTCAACCTCATATTCGCGCGAGGGTCAGGGCTTCTGGATAGATCAAATAATACCCGTAACCCCGAAGGAGCAGCTGTTGGGAAGATGCTTGTCATCTGTAATAATAAACTCATGCCTTTATATAGTGTGTGTGATACCTGTAGCGATCATAGTCAAGTGGAGCTTTACTTACAGCCTGCTGCTTATTATTTCAGGCATGATATTTACTCTTCCTCCCTCGATAATCGGTCTTATAATAGATATAATCAGACCAAAGCTCGACTGGGACGACCCTGCAAAGGCAGTAAAGCAAAACTTAAATTCCTTTTTCAATTTTATCATTACCCTGTTTATAGCAGGCATATTCTCGGCAATAACGTACGTATTATTTATGCTAACCGGTAAAACGATGTTGATACTATTAATACTATGTGTAATAGCGCTTGCTATCAGCTTTCTGCTTACAAAGCTTTATTATAAGCAGCATAATAAACACCTGAGCTTCAAATAACTTACTTTAAAGGAAATAAAAGTTAATGTTGATAACGCAGGACGGCTCAAATATTGTATTAAAGGATGTAAAGGATTTTGATCTTTTACAGATATTTGAGTGCGGTCAGTGCTTTCGCTTTGAACGTATCGACAATGACAGTCTTACTTTTAAGCTTGTCGCTATGGGGCGTAAGCTTATAATAAAACAAAATGAAAACGAGCTGACGCTTTTTAATACAGACAGAAGAGAATTTGACCTTGTCTGGTACGATTATTTTTCCTTTGCAACCGATTACTCTGAAATAAAGGAAAAGCTTTCCACAGACGAAACGATCAAAAAAGCAATACAGATAGGCGAAGGCATACGCATACTTAAACAGGACTTATGGGAAACTGTAATCAGCTTTATTGTTTCCCAAAACAACAATATACCGCGTATCAAAAAATGCATAGAAGCCTTATGTACGAATTACGGCAGACTATTAGGAGAAAACACATACGCCTTTCCAAGCGCTGATGAGCTTTCCCAAGTAAGTAAAAATTCCTACAAGGCGCTTGGTCTTGGCTATCGGGACGAATATATTTACGAAACCGTGAAAAAAACGCTTAGCGGCGAATTCAGTATCGAAAAGCTTTCCAAAATGCCTACAAACGAAGCAAGAGAATATCTATTGAGTTTAAAGGGTGTGGGAGGTAAAGTTGCAGACTGTATACTGCTTTTCGGAATGCACAGATATGAAGTTTGTCCGCACGACGTGTGGGTAAAACGAATATTCACCGAGAACTACGGGATAACGGATATTACGGAAAAAACAGGCTACGCTCTGGCAAGAGAAAAGTGGAAGGAATATGCAGGTATAGCCCAGCAGTATCTTTTCTATGCTAAGCGTTCAGGTCTTTTGCCGGCTTTATCATACGAAGTAAAGGAGTAGAAATGAATATTGCTCTAATACCCTGTGAATACAACCCGTTTCACAACGGACACAAATATCTGATCAACACGCTTAAAAAGGAAAATAACATTACACATATCATAGCAGCGATGAGCGGCGCAGTTACCCAAAGGGGAGAATGCGCCGTTTTTGACAAAAAAATACGCGCTGCCTGCGCAATCAACTCGGGCGCAGACCTCGTGATAAGCCTGCCGTTTGTTTACAGTGCACAGAACGCTCAAACCTTTGCTATCGGTGCGGTTTTTTCGGCGATGCTAACTTCAAGCTCATATATTGCCTTCGGGTGCGATGAAAATGATTTGTCTTTGTACGACGAAGCGCTTGCTATATGCTCATCAGAAGCTTTTTGTGAGCGTATGAAAAATGCCAAAAGCTCGAATAAACCGTATCCGCAAATGCGTATAGATACTCTTAATGAGCTGTCAAACACCGATTTCTCATTTTTAAGAGAATCAAACAACATACTTGCATTTGAATATATTAAAGCATTAAAAGAAAAATGCGACGGTAGTATAAAGCCGATAGCATTAAAGCGTTGCGGCGTGCTGCATTCGGATATGGAGCCAAAGGGAAATATAGCTTCTGCAAGCTATATACGCTCTCTTATTAAAAACGAAAATTTTAGCGAAGCTCTCAAATATATCCCCGACGAATGCGAAATGAACGCGTCGTTTATAAAAAACAATTACCTTAGCCAAACTAAGGAGCTTGCCGTAATAGCGAAGAGCTTTATAATGCTTTTAAGTAACCAACAGTTATCCAAAATATGCGACATGCAAAACGGCATGGAATCTCTTTTTACTTCAAATCTCAAGGCTCTAAACTTGGGGATCGATAATTTTGCCCGTGAGGTAAGCGGCAAAAGGATATCATTGTCAAGAGTCAGACGATGCCTTTTTGATATGCTGCTCTCATATACGAAGGAGGACAACGAGAATATAAAAAATGCGCCTCCGTCTTTTATCAGGATACTTGCAGCCAACGACAAAGGCAGACAGCTTATAAATAAAATAAAGAAAAACGATAAGCTGTGCGTTATAACAAAGCTTGCAGACGGTTACCGTTCATTGAGCGAAAGAGACAGGCATATAATAGATTTTGACATAAAATCAGAGGATCTTGTTAATATGGAAAAAGCCTCGCTCTTATCCGATTTTAAGTTTACTCCGTATATAAAATGAAGACAGCTATTTTATGGAATATCAAAATAAATGCATACGCCGTCAAATATGGCGTGCGCAAGGCTTTGGCGATATTCGTCCTTTAACAGATACTCCCTATCCGTTTCGTTTGACAAAAATCCGCATTCGATCAATACCGAGGGCATTGGATTATCCTTTATAATAAACAACGAATCATTTCTAAGCTCAGTTCTTTTATTTTCATACGGAGATATTTCAGATAATCGTTGTCTCATAAGTAAAGCAAGCTTCTCATTTTCCGCTCTGCATCCGCTGTAAAATACCTGTGCGCCGTTGCAGCTTTTATCGGGATAAGAGTTTTGGTGAATGCTTATAAACATCTGCGCACCGCAGTTCGTTATTATCTCTTTTCTTGATGTCATATCACGGCTTTTCTCCCAGTTTTCACTACCCTGCGCCAATACGCCCGATTCGTCTTCACGAAGAGCTATAACGATGAACCCCTTTTCTTCAAGCATAGCCTTTAGCTTCATTGCAATATCAAGATTTATATCCGCTTCCATAACAGACTCAAACACACACCCAGGATCGTCTCCTCCGTGTCCTGCGTCTATAACAATACTCACAGCGTCAGAGGTGATACACAAGCCGGACTCTTCATCTCTTATAGTCATATACATAACAAACAAAGCGAATACGCAGCCTAAAAAAGCAAGCACCGATGCTAAAACAAAAAGCCGCCTTAAAATCATATCTCCCATACTATAAGTTTATGATATCTCGGCGGACATTTATTCTGTTATGTGAATTATATCTGTTTATTATTTTTCTACTAAGTTCATTTCTTTGTCTATATAGCCTTTTACTGCCGTAAAAAGTCGTTCGTTGCTGCCGGGGATTTCCTTCTCCCATGTGCGAATAAGCGTTTTCATATCCTCGCGCTTTGTTTTCCCGTCGGCAGGGCAGTTGCTTTTTATTATAGGTATAGAATTCTTATTAACGGCATATACTATGTCTTTTTCGCGCATATATATCATAGGACGAATCAGCGTAATCTTCTTCTTATCGAGATATGTCACAGGCATAAAGGTATGAATGCGCCCTTCATATAAAACTCCCAACAAAAACGTCTCCATAAAATCGTCGGCATGATGCCCTAGCGCAAGCTTGTTTGAGTTAAGAGCCAACACTTCATTGTGAAGCGCTCCCCTCTTTAATTTAGAGCAAAGAGCGCATGGATTTTGCTCCTTGCGCACATCAAAAACTATTTGTGATATCTGCGTGGTCTTTATCGTGAGAGGAACTTTAAGCTCTTCGCAGTAATCATAAAGCTCTTTATAATCACATTTCAGCCCGAGATCCAGGCATATAGCCTGCAAATCGAATTTTACAGGCGAAAACCTTTTATAGTCTGCAAGTGCCCTGAGTAAGAGCATACTGTCCTTACCGCCGGACACCCCTACGCACAGCCTGTCGCCGTCTTCTATCATGCTGTAATCCTGTATTGCACGGCGCAGCTTTGATAATACGTGCTTCAATTTTATAAATCATCCAGAAGCGAAGAAATATTGTCAAACTCTTCACTCTTTATGCCGAGATTGCCTGTCTCAAGGTCTTTAAAATCCGAATTTGTTTTCTTTGCAGCCTTCTTTTCGGTATGTTCTGTTTTCGGCTGTTCTTTTTTAGGCTGCTCCTTTTTAGGCTGCTCCTTCTTCGGCTGTTGTTTGGGCTTATTGTTAGTCTGCGCGGGTTTTGAAACTGCGGCAGGCTTTTGTTGATTCACAGGTTGATTAATAGGTCGGTTGATATTATTAGCCTGCGGAGGTATCGGCATGTTCGGGTTCGTTATACCGGGTATATAGGCGGGCTGCTGATTGGCTCCCTGATATCTGTTGATATTAGGCTGAGGGTTATTATTATATGGGTTTGGTACAAAGGCAGTATTGTTCTGCGTGTATTGTCTGGAGTCTCTTTGCTGCTGCTCATAACCTAACCTCTGAGCCTCGTACATATCGTTGAGCTGTGATTGCTTCATATAATCGGGAGGAGTTGTCGGATTGACAGGCGCCTGATTATTGCCTTTTATTTCGTGTCTTATCTTATCTATCTGAGATAATATTTCAGACTGATTGTTGCCTGTAGTATGAGCCGAGCCGATATTATCTTCTCCCATTTCCTCTCGGGTTTGCTTCATGGCTATTTCTATCGGGGAGGTAGCTGTCCTCTCCTTCTTCTCTTTAGCCTGCTTGGCTTCTTCCGATAACATCTCTCTAAGCTTAGCTGCCTGATAGGACGCATCCTTTATACCCTGTTTTTCTGCTGCTTCTTGCCTTACAGGCTTTTGATCTATCTGAGGAGATACTTCACTAACACGCTCAGGATTCATACGGCTGTTGTCAGTCATAGTTCTGCCTGTCGCCTGTAGAAGCTGCGAGCTTAAAGTACCGTCCTTTGGGATACTTGTATTATTTGACGTTCTCTCTTCAAAGGGTTCATTCGGCTCCTCGGCAAGAACGAAGGGAGGATCCTTTTTATTCTGAAGAATATCAAGCGTTTTCTTTATATTTTTCGTAAGCGCCAAATTATCGCTGGGAAGCATCATATCATCAGACATCATGCGCGAAGCTGTTCTTTTGTTTGCGGCGACCTCGAATGCATTCAGACGAGCTTCATTCTTTTTCTTTATTTCGGCAAGAGTTTTTTCTCTTTCATCAAGCTCAACATATTTTAAAAGCAGATCGTATTCCTTTTCCTCGATCGACTTCGTTTTTGTGCTCAGAGTTGAATACATGGATTTGATGTCCTTTAATATACCGTCCAAAAGCTCCTGACGGTGCTGCTCCATATACAGCTCGGTAGCCTTCTGCTTTATATTCTCGTTTTGCGCCGCATTATAGTTTGTGTCATAGGGATTTTGCGGCCATTGAGGAGGCTGCTGCTGATACGGATTTTGATATTGCTGCTGATTATAATAAGGATACTGTCCGTACATAGACGCATACGGGTCATTGTATTGCTGGGAATCATAACCGTTATTTAAAAAGGCGTTATTATCCTGTGCTTCATTATCCTGCGTGTTAGGCTCTTCGTTATTCTCTTCTTTGTCTTCCTGTTCATCTTCTTCGTCGGACGGAGCGAAGCTTTCAAAGTCCATATCACCCGAAAGCGCCATATCGTTTTCCAGCTGGTCAATATGATCTTCCTTTGCCTTGAGCTCGTTTTCCAATAAGGCTATTTTTTCCATGTATTCTTTATGAGCCTCGTCCTCGGCAAGCTTGTCTTCTTCTGCGTCTGTCTTATCATCATTGCCCATGGAGAGTAAAGAGCCTGTGTCGGAAAATTCCGCATCGCTTTGTCGGTCGTTTTCTTTTTCCTTTATACGCTCGATATCGTTTGATTTATCATCAGTGTAATCGTTTAGCTTATCTCTGTCGGAGGAAGCAAAGTAATCGTCCTCGTCCTCGTAATCATCGTCTGATTCCCCGCTTGCAGGATTTCTGATAAGAAAACGTATCATAAGCCCGATAAGCATATCCCAAACCAGAACGATTGCAAGGGCTACAATATTATTCATAATATCGACATTGAATAAGAACATTGCCAGAGCGCACGCCGCCGCATTTGCCACGATGATACCGATTACGTCAAGGATAAAGTTTCTCGTACTTTTTGTGGAATACATTACGAACATCAGATATATGATAATTTTTACGGCAGCAAAAATATAACTGCTGTTGATAAGAACCGTTGAACTCTCCATCCCCAGCATTCTCGTCGCATAGTATGAAACATAATAAGCAAGTATCAGAGTTACGGCGTCAATAACAAACAATAGTACTTTCTTAAAAAATGATTTCATTTTCTCTTCTGTTCATCCTTTTGTTTTATTGAGCTATCATCAAGCCCGCCTGTATGAGAGCAGTGACTATCGCACATGCCATTATTTCACCTAAGAACATAGCCAAAAGCGAACGCGAAAAGTTAAGTCCCAACAGCGAAGCTATTACCGAACCTGTCCATACTCCCGTTCCCGGAAGAGGTATACCGACAAACAATACGAGACCCAAGAATTTGTACTTTTCGATTTTTTCGCTGCGCTTCATGCTGTGCTCGGTTATAAACCGACCGAATTTCCTTATCCAGCCTATCTTGGATTTTGCCATCCATGAGAGTATCTTTTCTGCCAGAAGTATAACAAACGGCGCAGGTATTATATTTCCCAAAAGACACAGAGGTATAGCCATTAAGTAGGACATTTTCAACAAAAGTATCGCATAAGGCAAAGCTCCCCTGAGCTCTATTATTGGTATCATTGAAATTATAACAACGTGCAGCCAGCCGGGCACTGTCTCTAATAAAGTATGTATTGCTTGCGTCATCTATTTTTCTTTCCGATAAAGCCTTCGTATATAAATACGTATATGGTGGCATACTATCTTTTTTAATTTGATATTTCCGATATATTATAACATTATTTCATAACTCAATACAAGTTTTTTGTCAAGTATGCATTGCAATTGAATAATAATCTTAATCCTTTAGTGCGCTTTGTTTTACCAAAAACAAAAGACCTGCCGATTTATGATATGTACCCCCAATACTGGACACCCAGTATAGGGGGTATTTTCATGAAGTA
>CAZTZO010000002.1:136347-179357 GCA_964618075.1 uncultured Lachnospiraceae bacterium | reverse complement strand
CCTACACCCTTAGCAGGGGCGCCTCTTCGGCCAACTTGAGTACTCCTCCGAATTACGAAAACAATATTAAAATGGTGGGGGAAGATGGATTCGAACCATCGTAGGCGTAGCCAACGGATTTACAGTCCGCCCCCTTTAGCCACTCGGGCATTCCCCCACGTCAATCGCTTTACTATCTTACTAAAAAGAGGCGAAGCAGTCAATAGATTTAAAGTGAAAAGGAAAAAATATATATATCATTCATTAGCCTTACAGTCTATTTTAGGCGTCACACTTTATTCAAAAAGTTATTGAATGCTTGATTGTCAGGATATAAATATAGGGGCAAAAGTCATTCTTATACAATGCTTTGTGCACAATCCGCTTCAAATATTCGATTAAGAAAATCGTCTGTTGTTGATAAAGCAACTTCCTTTTGTTATAATCAAATAAGAGTTTAAAGACGACTAAACAATATGGGAGAATCAGATGAAAAAATTATACGTTACCGACAACGACCTGTGCGCTGCATGCAAATCATGCGAAGTTGCATGTTCCGAAGCGTTTTATAAGAAATACGATCCTTCACTTTCATGCGTACAAATCGGAACAAAAAAAGACGAGAAAACGCCTAAAATCAACGTATGCGTACAATGCGGCAAATGTGCAAAGGCCTGCCCCGTTGAAGCAATAACCAAAAACGCAAAGGGCGTTTATATGATCGACAAGAAAAAATGCACGGGCTGTATGGAATGTATAGAGGTTTGCCCCTTCGGTGTGCTTGTACAGCAGGAAGGAAACGACATTCCCTCAAAGTGCATTGCCTGCGGCATTTGCGTAAAAGCCTGCCCCATGGAAATACTTACCATCAAAGAATCTTAAATCTATCAAACAAAAAGCTTCGAATAGTCGGAGCTTTTTTATTTTACAGTGAACTTTATTATATTCTTAAATATACAGCAATGATTTAACATAAATGTTTTGGTAGTTTTTAAGGATTAACGCAAATAATAACTGTAGAAAACATTATACTATTCTACGCTTTATGAAAAAGTATAACACATTCAATAATTATGGTAAACTTATTTGGATTATGCTATCATATAAATATAATATAAACAATGAGGAAACGGGTATGAATAATATCGACAAGTATGAAATAATTCAAGTACGTTTAAACATTAGCTTCGGAAACGATGAATATGAATATATGCTTTCAAGTGCAGACAATGCAGCAGCAAAAAAAGATAACTCTTCCGAGCATATTTTCGCAAAGTATATCTCAAATATCGACAGTTTCAAGAATTATAAAGAAGCACTGACACAAAATTTAAACATTTCAGAATATGGCGACAATACGCTTTTTGAAAATACAATCAAAAGATATGACGATACTTACTTTAATAATAAAGCACTTATAATATTGTTCAGTGACGAAAGAAGCGGTTCAAATAAATTAAAGTTAGAAAATATGTATACTCATGATGATTGCATACAAATCGAGTTCAAAAGAAAAAGAGGTCTCACAATGGATATGGCGTACCTTTTGATTTTCTTGGAAGTCGATATTGAGGATGTTAGTCAATGTACATGTGCCGAGGCTACAGTATCTCCTGATACCGATAGTGAAGCATCACTTTTTTAAAAGACATCACAACCGAGGAGCTTCGTATATGAAAGAGAATAAAACGCTTGAATTTGACAACTATATCTACAGCGGTGAAGTAACAGACGGGAAGCCTGATGGATACGGGAAAATAGAGTGGAAGGACTCTTCTGTGGTATTTAAAGGAAGATTGTCAAAGGACAGCATCAATGGCGAAGGGTCGCTTATATGGGCAAATGGTGACACATATGAAGGAAACGTTGCCCTCTTTTTCGCAGTGCCGCAGGGCAAGGGAATATTAAAGAAAGCAAACAAGGACGTTTACGAAGGTAACTTTATAGACGGAATGCTTCAGGGCAAAGCGAAAATCACGCTTTCTAACGGCGACGTATATGAAGGAAACGCTGACTGTGGAGTGCTTGACGGCTTTTGTGTGTTCAAGGGACACAACGGCGAAGTATACGAAGGAGAATTTGTAAACAGTCAGAGAAGCGGCAAAGGCAAGTTGACTTATCCCATGGGGGATGTTTACGAAGGGGATTTTCTATACGGTAAATTTGACGGATACGGCGTACTGACAACTCATGACAATATTATATATACAGGCAGATTTCAGGACGGAATGATGCATGGAGATATGAAAATACAATACCCAAACTCAGATGTTATCAGCTGTACTTATGAAAGCGACTGCCAATACGGGCAGGCAATATGTCACTACGCCAACAATGATGTATATCAGGGCGAAATGCAGGAGCTTGTAGCTAACGGTGCAGGCGTAATGAAATACGCCGACGGCAGGATATATACAGGTAACTTCTGTGACGGGGAGACCGAAGGAATGAACTGTGTATTAAAATATCCCGACGGTAAAGTTTACACGGGAGACTTTCATTTGGGAGAGCCGATGGGATATGCGGAAATTACAATGCCCGACGGAACAGCTCTTATCGGAGAAACTCAAAACTGCGTTTTTACATCGGGAGATATTTCAATCAAGGTTTAAAGAAGCTTACCATAAATAAAAATGAGACTGCATGGTTCTTATTTGCAGCCTCATTTTTATTATCGAATCCTAAACAAATTTATCCAACTCGATTTCGACCTGCGGCATTTTTTTCACCTTAGGCTCGTTTATTACTTTTCCGCGCGTTACTACCATGCTGATATTTCTGAGTGCTTCAAGATTATCCAAGGGATTGTCTTTTGTTACAACAAAGTCTGCACATAGCCCTGCCTTAATGCTTCCTGTTACGTTTTCAAGCCCTGCAAGAGAAGCGTTGAGCTTTGTTGCCGTATATAATGCGAACGTATTCGTAACGTCGCAATATTTGTGGAAATAGTTTATCTCTCTCCACATATCGTATTGCGTGATATAAGGACAACCCGTATCCGTTCCCAAGCCAACGGGAACGCCGTTTTTCAGACAGGCACGCGCACATTCCTTTATCCCTTCAAATACAACTTCTCCGTTGTATTGCTCCATCTCAGTAACATTGCTTATCGAACGGTCAAATAACGCATACGGAAGAGCAGGCGAAAGAGTCGTCACGAGAAATGCTTTATTTTTCTTGAACAAAGCGATTATTTCATCATCGGGCTTAGCTCCGTGCTCAATGCTGTCGACACCGTTTTCAAGAGCCACTTTTACTCCTTCGGGACTTTCAACATGAGATGCGACTTTAAACCCAAGCTTATGTGCCTCATCACAAGCCGCTTTGACATATTCGGGAGGCATTTTCAACTCTCCCGGCTCACCCTTTACCTTAGCGTCAAGTACGCCGCCCGTTATCATCAGCTTGATAATATCCGGTTTATCCTTCGCTATCAAATCGACATAGTCTTTTGCTTCTTCGGCGCTTTTTGC
Organism: uncultured Lachnospiraceae bacterium; assembly: GCA_964618075.1. Classification (GTDB taxonomy): domain Bacteria; phylum Bacillota; class Clostridia; order Eubacteriales; family Anaerofustaceae; genus CAYTMY01. Next base: position 175,905 of record CAZTZO010000002.1, on the reverse strand, counting down.
CATATAAGCAAGAGAACCTGCCATATGCCCCCCGGGCACCGAAACCGCCATGTTTGAGGCAAGAATCCTCGGACCTACAACAGCTCCAGATAAAATATCATCACGTATAAGGCTGTCATTGTTTAAAACTCCACCCACCGTTCTTATTGTCGTAACGCCGCTTAACAGCTGAGTACGCGCATATCCTTCGCACATCTTTCTTACGACTTTTCTCAGAACAGCGTTGCTTGTGAGTGTTTTAACAAGCTTAGCATTGTCCGTCTGCTTTTTCTTGGGCTTTCCGCTTGCCGGAAGATGTACATGAAGGTTGATAAGCCCCGGCATTATATATTTGCCGACAAGGTCTATTATTTCATAACCTGATATATCGGCGTCTTTTTCGACAATATCCAGTATCTTCTCGCCGTCAGTAAGTATAACTTTTCCTTCGACCGGCTTCATGTCCTCTGAGCCGTCAAGTATTATACCGTTAATGTACGCATACTTCATAATAGTTCATCTCCTTGACTTTATGTGCCCATTATAAATCTTATATACTCGTCATACAATCATTTTATTCAGTAATTATCAATACCCGAGCTCTTCGTTTATTATTATCACTTCAGTTTGAGCATTTCCTCTCATGTTTCTTTCCACTATGCTCATACCTCTGCAGAGTCTTCCCGGGCTGTCGCAGTCAAAGCATTTGATTTCGTCGCTTGACGCACAGGGCGTTTTTGCGTTCATGCGCTTGGCATTGAGCGGGGCGGCAATATTCCTTGCCCTTTTTATCGCACTGTCCAAATCCTCTGTTATTTTATTCGTTCCCACTATAATATACACATTTTCATGGCCGAACAGCATTGCAGAAATTCTGTTTCCGTTGCCGTCGATATTTACTATTTCGCCTGTTTGAGAAACCGCATTCGCAGAAGAAATATATATCTGCGAACCTACCGCTTTTTTTCTCACCTCAGGAGCCTTGTCCTTCCAGTGCCAAAATACTTCGTTTTCTTTACTTATCATATCAAACAAACCAATTTCCTCAACGGTAGCGGAGCCGCCTATGCCGACGGTTTTTCCTTTAATACTATCGCTTATATACTCCGTCGCTTTTTCTTTCGTTTCAAAGTATGATACTTTAAAACCGTGCTTTTCCAAATTTTCGATCGTCGTTTTTGTGTCCATTAATATCATCCTTTCATTTAGAAATTTATTATAATTTACTCATGACTAATTTCATTATATCACATAAGTATGATCTAATGGACCTGCTCCAGAGCCTAAATTCATCATTTCTTTCAATGCACCTGTTAAATACTCTTTAGCAAGCCTTATGCTATCCTCGAGAGTGTGCCCGTTTGCAAGCTCGCATGCGATTGCAGAGGATAAAGTGCAGCCTGTACCGTGTGTATTCGGATTATCGATCATTTCAGAAACAAACCAGTTGTCTTTACCGTTTTGGTACAACAAATCGGTTGCATCATTTACGAGATGTCCCCCTTTTACAAGAACAGCTACTTTGTACTTGCTATAAATGCATTCTGCGGCTCTATGCATATCGTTTTTATTCTTTATTTCGAAACCGCATAATACCTCGCTTTCGGGTATATTCGGAGTAATAACGTCACCTAAAGGCAAAAGAATGTTTGTCAGAGCGTCTATGGCGTCCTGCGAAATAAGCTTAAAGCCGCTTGTGGACACCATAACAGGATCTATTACTATATTTTTTGCTTTATATTCCTTAAGCTTATTTGCGATGGTCTTTATTATCGTTGCGTTGGATACCATACCGATTTTGACTGCGTCGGGGAAAATATCCGTAAAAATACAGTCAAGCTGCTCTGCCACAAATTTATCAGAAGCCTCCATAATATCGTATACGCCCGTTGTATTTTGTGCGGTAAGCGCCGTAATAGCGCTCATGGCGTACATTTTATGCACCGTGATAGTCTTTATATCAGCCTGTATTCCGGCACCACCGCTCGAATCCGAGCCTGCTATTGTAAGTACCTTTTTCATTTAAAAACCTCCGTCGCTTCAATAAAAGAATTAAAATATATATCCGAATTGTTCGTTAACATTGCAACATTCCTTTCGTACTTATCATATATACCGGCGACGTAAAAACCAGCTTTTTTTGCTGTTGCAGCCGCATAATAAGCGTCCTCGAAAATGACCGTTTCTTCCTTCTTTGTGTTTATCTCACCTAACGAAGCAAAATATATATCCGGACTGTCCTTTCCCTTTCCTATGTCGCTGCACGTAAAAACCGCTTTAAAATAATCCGACAATGCGCACCTTTCAAGCGCAGCTTCCACCAAGTATTTATCCGTGGCTGTTGCAATACACATGGCAACGTTTTTTCCTGCAAGCATGGTTAAAAACTCTCTTACACCGTCTTTTGGCAATACATCGTAAAAGTATGCATGCTCGACTATTGCATTTACATCATTAACTATTGTTTCAACGCTGTCTTTAATGGCGTATTCTTCCCTGTAATAGCTAGCTGCCTGATAGATGCTGAGCGTCTTAAACTTTTCTCTAAGTCCGGCTCTTGGCTGCAAACCGCGATTTATCAGGTAATCCGAGGCAACATTTTCCCAGACATACATAGAATCCATAATTGTACCGTCAAAGTCAAAAATTGCCCCATTTATTTTCATTTTTCCACCGTTTTCTGCGCTAATTTTTTGAGCTTTCTGCATTCATTTTGTATATCCGAGCTTGAGAAAATTGCCGATACGAGAGCAACCCCGTCAATACCGCTGTTACATAGCGAGAGTATATTGTCCTTTGTTATACCGCCTATGGCAACTACAGGGATATCTACTGCTGAGCATATTTTTTTGAGTGTTTCATAGCTTACGCTGTCTGCATCTGATTTTGTAGAAGTCTTAAAAACTGCTCCGACTCCAAGATAGTCCGCTCCGTTTTTTTGTGCGTCAAGCGCTTCACTGACAGTTTGGACGGATACTCCGAGTAACATATTTTCACCTACAATACTTCTTACGTCGCATACTCTCATATCATGCTGTCCAACATGAATGCCGTCTGAAGAACACTCCATGGCAACTGTGACATTATCATTTATTATAAAAGGAACATTATAAGCCTTACAAAGCTTTTTTATCTCAAAAGCCTCGTTTAAAAAATCGTCATGTTCAAGCTCCTTTTCCCGAAGCTGCAAACAGCTTACTCCTCCTATTAGTGCCTCCTCGACCTGCTCATACAAGCTTTTGTCACCTGTCCAAAATCTGTCTGTAACAGCGTAAAGCAGCATAATTTTTTTATCGCACTTCATATTTAGCGCCCTTTTCTATGTCTTCTCCTTTAAGATTATACATTGCGTCTATTATGTATTTTGCGTAGCTTGCGTTACCGCAGCTATCATTCATTCTTTTATAAGCAATCTCTCCGCAAAGTCCCATAGAAACAACAGCCGCCGCCGATGATTTTAATATTTGCGTATCATTGGCAGTTATAAAAGCCGCGCTAAGGGCAGAAAGCTGACAACCGCTGCCTGTAATACTACTCATCATAGCATTGCCGTTATATATTACATAGGCATTCTTTTCATCAGCGACTATATCTATTGCGCCTGTCACGGCGATAACTGTCCCGAGTTTCTTTGCGAAGCCCTTCACAAAGGCTACTGAGCTATCCAGATTTTCTGTCGTAACCGCATCGTTAATATCAGCGTCTACTCCATGAGTTTTATCTATGCCGAGAGCAAGAGCCTTTATTTCCGAAATGTTGCCGCGCAGCAATGCAATATCAAGTTGGTCGATAAGCTTCTCTGCGGTATCCGTCCTTAATTTTGATGCGCCTGCTCCGACAGGGTCAAGTACTATCGGGTGCTTAAGCTCATTTGCTCTCTTCCCTGCCGCAAACATTGCTTCTATTGTTGAAGAGTTCAGCGTGCCGATATTAATATTGAGCCCTTGGCAAATCGAAGTGATATCACACACCTCTTGTATGTCGTCCGCCATGATTGGGGATGCGGAACAGGCAAGTAATATATTTGCGCAGTCGTTCACTGTTACGTAGTTGGTTATATTATGAATAAGAGGCTTTTTCTCTCTTACATTATCAAGCATTTCTTTAAACATTGTTATTTTTTCTCCTTATTTTTTCGGTCATGAAGCATATTACGCCGGTTATAAGCATCACAGGCAGAGTGTTGCCAACGATAGTATCTATTCGCAGTGATATTCTGTATAGAACAAAACCTATAGCCCATAGAATGATATTCTGCCAGTTTACGCTCTTATTTGACGAATCCTTCTTCAAAATAAAATAGTCTGTTATCTGCAAAGCTATCATAGGCGCAAATACAGAGCCTATAAGATATAAGAAATCCTCAAAGCTTGATATAGGCGTAAACACGGCAAGCAAGGTACCTATTACGCAAACAATAACTGCCATGGGTTTTTCTTTTATTTTGCCGTTAATGCTGACTGCGCTTACTCCAGCGGAATAAGCGTCCAAAAAGGTCGTCGTTACCGTTGAAAACACAATAATGAGTAGTCCGGCAATGCCCAGCCCCGCGGCTTGCATTATCAAAGCTATGTCACCATTGCCGGTAAGCATAGCTGCACCCATTCCTATTACATACATCCATGAGCTGACGAAGAAATATACCGCCGCACTTGTAAATGTTGCTGCAAAGGGTTTATTTGCCGTGCGAGTATAATCGGATATAAGCGGCAGCCACGACAAAGGCATTGCCACAGACAATTCAACCGCCGCACCGAAGCTTATATAAGAGTTCGTCGGAATCGTTAGCTCACCTTTAAAAATAACGGTGCTTAAAACAACGCTTAAAATAAACAGTCCCGACATAGCGACAATATTGACTTTGTTTAAATTTTTGACTCCTATCAAAATCCACACAACGATCAAAAGACCTATTATCACAGACCATATTTCACTTGATAAGGACGGAAATATGGAATTGGCAGCCGTCGCGCCGCTTAAAGTCATTACGGCAGTCCAGCCTACAAGCTGCAGCACATTCAGAGACGAAAATAGTATTGAACCCTTCTCTCCGAAAGAAAGCTTTACCGTGTCCATTGCGCTTTTAGATGTTTTCGCTCCAATAAGTCCGGCAAAAAACAATAATGCGCAGCCGATCAAATGTCCGATGATAACAGCTGATATACCTTTAACAAAGCCCAATGGTGCGAACAATGTACCGGTAAGTATTTCGGCAATTGAAACGGCTGCACCGAACCATATCAGCCCGTTTGATAATACGGATGTTTTTTTTTCCTGCATTCTCTAATACACTCCCATAAAATAATTTATGTTCTGTGTGAATAATAAAAAAGAGAATACCTATGCGGTATTCTCGTGCGTTGGCAAGTATTTACACTCCCTACGTTGGCATTACCCACATCAGGTTATAGGGTCGAAGCATACGGCTTCCTCTCAGCACGTCAAGACGAGCTCCCCTGTCAGAACAATTAATTATCGCACATATAATCGCACCGGTCAAGACTATCCTCCCAAATAATAAGCGAAGTTCCTTCTTTTACTTTAACTACGGCAGGTGCGCCTGTAAATGAATTGCTTACTCCCAAGGGAAAGCTGTTAATCAAATCTGCGTTTTCAAGCGGATATTCAAGCCCCGAAAGAAAAACTCCTCTGCAAACAGGAGAATATGAGAACACGGAGATCCTTCCCGAAGCACTTTTATCAAAATGTATTTCGCCTTCGCTTAACATTACCGCCGTAACGCCGTCTTTTACCAAGGCGCCCTTTGCGCCCTCCTTATTTAAATAAGCAAGAACTTGAATATTTGCTATGGTGTGGTCGATTTTACCGCCCATGCCTCCCATTATCACAAAGTTCTTATACCCACTGTCCAAGCCTATTTTTACCGCAAGCATGGTGTCCGTATCGTCCTTTCGTACGGGATGCTTGATGATATTTTCATTCTGAGGAACATATCCGAGCGAATCGAAGTCGCCTACAACAAAATCGGCTTTTTTACCTTTGAGATTATTGTAGCCCGCGTCTGCGGCAATGATAATATCCCCCTGATACTTATTAAACTTATAAGAATCCTCTAAGGCTCCGATGATATAGCATATATTCATTTTACTCAGCCCTTATTTTAAATATTTAAATATTTCATTCGGCTCGTCAATAATTATTTCGGGATTGTATTGTATCAGCATTTGTTTTGTGCGAAATCCCCAATCGACCAATATGCATTTCATGTTTGCATTGTCCGCAGTGTATTTGTCCACTTCCGAATCGCCGACATAAACACTTTTTTCTCTGTCGCTGTTTAATACCTTCAACACCTCGTTGATGCTGTCGGGATAAGGCTTTCTTCTGACAGAGTCTCTTTCTCCGACGGCGGTGTTGATAAGCCCGTTGAAATAATAATCGCAAAGCTCTTTTACGGCGCTGTCGTTTTTGTTTGATACAACGGCAAGCTTATAGCCTTCTTTTTTTAAGCGAAGAAGCATATCCGTTATTCCCTCAAAGGGTTTCGTTTCTATTTTGCAATTTTTTGTATAATAATCGCGAAGGAGCAAGAAAGCTTTATTCATATCCTCTTTTGAGATTATCTCAGGTATAGCGCGGGCGATAAGCATAAACAAGCCGTTACCGACAAAGCTTTTTACTTCATCTCTCGTTCTTGAAAGGTAGCCGTATGTATTCAGCACATAATTCGTTGCATTTGTTAAATCGTCGAGCGTGTCAAGAAGAGTTCCGTCAAGATCGAAGATCACAGTGTCTGTATTTTTGTTATTTAACATAATTGTGCTACTTTGTACTTTCCTTTTCAACGAGCATTTCACCTCCGTAGCGAGCTCTTAACACGGGCTTTTCTATTTTCCCCGTCAAATTACGAGGCACCTTGTCAAATATAACCTTTCTGGGTCTTTTGTAACGAGGAAGCTCACTGCAAAACTCATTTATTTCATCCTCGGTGCATTTTACACCGGGTTTAAGCTCGATTATAGCCGCCGCAATTTCTCCGAGCCTGTCATCGGCAACGCCTATTACGGCAACATCCTTTATTTTTTCGTTTTTCCTTAAAAAATCTTCGATTTGTACCGGATAAATATTTTCTCCGCCCGATATAACTACGTCTTTTTTCCTGTCCACGAGATAAATGAAACCGTCAATATCTACCTTTGCCATATCTCCGGTATACAACCAGCCGTCCTTTAATACCTCCTCAGTCGCCTTAGGATTGTTAAAATAACACTTCATCACGCCGGGGCCCTTTACTATAAGCTCGCCCACTTCTTCAGTTGCTACTTCGTTTCCTCTTTCGTCTACGACATTAGCCTCCCAAAGGTAACCGGGAACACCTATCGCACCGACTTTATTGACGTTTTCAATTCCCAGATGAACGCAGCCCGGCCCAATAGATTCGCTTAATCCGTAATTTGTGTCATATAAATGCTTCGGGAAATGCTCTTTCCATCTTTTTATTAAACTTGGCGGTACAGGCTGCGCCCCTATATGCATAAGCCACCACTGTTCAAGCTGCATTCCGCTCAAATCAACAGTTGAGTCATCTATCGCATCAAGGATATCCTGAGCCCACGGCACCAGAAGCCATACGATTGTGCATCTTTCCTCAGATATTGCTCTTAGTATCCATTCCGGCTTTGTACCCTTTAAAATAACTGCTTTACTACCGCTTATCAGGCTGCCGAACCAATGCATTTTTGCTCCGGTATGGTATAAGGGAGGTATGCATAAGAACACATCGTCTTTTGTCTGCTTGTGATGAGCCTGCTCCGTTCGGCAGGAATTTATCAAAGCCTTGTGCGCGTGCAAAATAGCCTTGGGAAATCCTGTTGTGCCGGAAGAAAAGTATATGGCAGCGTCGTCCTCCTCCTGAAGACTGATAGCAGGAGGCACTGCGGAGCAGTAGTGTACAAATTTATCATAATTATCGGCAAACTCGGGAACATCGTCTCCCACGAAAAAGAAATCTCTGATATCCGTCAGATTATTAAGTACAGTTTCGACTCTCTGTGTAAACTCGGGCCCGAACACCAGCACGTTTACCTCAGCAAGCTTAAGACAGTACTCTATTTCGTCGGCAGAATATCTGTAGTTAAGAGGCACGGCAATTGCACCGGTCTTTAATATACCGAAATATATCGGGAGCCATTCAAGGCAGTTCATTAGCAGTATGCCTACCTTTTCACCTTTTTTTACTCCTCTTGTCAATAGCAAGTTAGCGAATCTGTTTGCTTTCTTTTCAAATCTTCCCCACGTCATTTCTCGGCGATATTTACTGCCGCCTGTTCCCTCAATGAGGTTGAACTCTTTCCACGTTACGGCTTTGTCTCTCTCGTCCGAAGGGTTTATTTCAACAAGGGCGACTTCTTTGCCATAAAGCTTTGCATTCCTTTCGAGTAAATCTGTAATTACCATAATTTTGTCCTCCTGTACTATATAAAAAATCCTCTGCGCTTAATGCGCAGAGGACGACTTAATCGTGATACCACCTCTGTTCATCCTTTTTCTCACGATAAAAGGATCTCAGATAGTTACAATAACTATCTCGTTTTAACGCGCGAGAGCGTCGCTGCCTACTTACACAAGGTTTCGGGGCGAAGCTAACGGGATGTATTCAAAGCGTGTATACTGCCGCGTCTTTCAGCATCGGCGGCTCTCTTTAAGCATTGACAAGCTTTTACTTGTTCCCGATCATAGCCTTTGATTGATTCGGTTAAGTGATACCATAACATAAACAAACTTCATTGTCAAACTCTTTTATACAATTCCTCGCAATTTGTAAAATATACTAAAATCGGCAACGAAATTGACGTACTTCCTTACTTTAAAAGTATCTTAAAAATAAAAAACAACTGATTGATCAATTTTCTTAAATCTATCACAAACCCTGCTTTTAATACTGATAAATAAAAGCTGCAAGTACAAAAAATTATACCGATAGACACCGGTTAAGATTTATTTGCTCTTTTTTATAATAAAAAAGCCCATGGGGGCTAATAAATTATCAAATCCTCTGAAATGTCGTTTAAACAGTTTCCGTTATAAAATGGGTCACTCATTACATCGTCAATGCTTGTGTAATCCTTATTTACCCCATCATATATTACCGATATATTATCTCTGCTGAAAGGACAAATAGCGCCATCTTTACCAAGATAGGAAAATTCTATATCTTGTAATAGTGAATCAATCCATTTTTTCAACTCTAATGAATTCATAAGATGTCTTTATTCTCCCTTCGACTCTTATTCTGCTACTATTTCAAATAAATGCGGCGGATAAAGATAATCTTCATTTGTTTCATCTAAAATCCTATACCATGTTTTTTCCACTGAAATAACATCGTATATCTTGTTACTAAGTAATGCCAAAGCATCGTTTTGACCTATAAATTTAACTTTCATCATAAATCTTCTTCGTCTTTTATTCCTTGTCGCCTACGGTATCTTCTTCATAGCAGTGAATTTCAGTCTTATAGCTTTAATAATCTAAATAAAAATCTAAATAAAATAAATCCTGTTCCTTCTTTTCTTTTTCCACCCTTGCGCTTTCATCTAACGACTACGAGAAGCTGTAAAACAAAATTTCGTAGACTGATTCTCCACTGTCAGATAAATAAGAAAAAAGATGTTTGTATCTTTGCTTTAGAAAAATAAGTATCTTTAAAAAATATATTTATATTGTCTTTTTAAAAAAAATATCAATTACTTACACGGTGTCTGTAATGGTTTTTATCCTCGTACATATTGCGGTCTGCCATATTACACACATCATCAAAGTTATCATTTGCCGTATAAAACGCATATCCGAAGGACGCCGTGTAGCCGCTTTCTTTCAGTTTGGCTTTAGCTGTTTGAATAAACCTAAGGGTATCAGATTCATTATGGCTCTTTACGATTACCGTAAACTCGTCTCCGCCGACGCGGTATACACGATCATGCTTATCGGAAATCTCTACTAAAGTGTCCGCAATAGTACGCAGGGCAACGTCCCCCGCCTGATGACCTTTTGTATCGTTAATGTCCTTCAAGCCGTTCATGTCAATCGAGATTACCGTAAAATCGGTCTGTGCATTTTTGGCGGCATCAAGGAAAAAACTGCGTCGATTCAATAGCTCTGTCAGTGCGTCTCTTTTATATGTCTGTACGTACAAGAATAAATAGTACAGCGAACAAGATACCATCATTGCTGCAGGCAAGAGGAATTTAGCACCCTGTGTGCTTTCAATGTATGTTGAAAAGCCGCACAGAACAGCAATATAAAAAATAGTCAGAACCTCGCCGAGATCCATTTTTTTATGCATTCGAATTGTGGATACTATCAATACCACCATATAAACAGCACTTATAATGTGTGGAATGTAACACAAAACACCACGGTGAAAATCATTGTTTACATCAAACCAGAAGGTTAAATGAGTAAAATAACTGGTGGCTTCCAAGAGAAAAATTATAGCAATCGGTATCCACAAAGCATAGTTTGAGCTTTTGCGCCGAAACAATATTGCCAATACGACAGCCAGCGTAGCCGGTCGCAGCGTATATCCTAAAGCAGAGGAAGCATATCGAACAACATTTAATGAAGGAAACAGCGAGAGCCTATAATCAACCATATCAGCGATATCCAAAAATACTATTACCAATATAAGCATAATAAAGCAACGGTTGATTCGGGCTTCAAAAGAAGTACTGCTCAAAACAAAAACGCTTAAACCTACCGCAAGGGCGAGCGTAAAAAAATTATCCATCAGTATTTGTGACATTCTTCCGATTCCTTTCGCTATTATGTCGATATAATTTTAAGTCAAGCATGCTAAACGTCACACTATATCATATGTATAACTTAAAACATTTTTTATTATTTATAGGCAATTAATTTCTTCATGTATCTTATGCTTATTTAAAAATCCATGAGCTAATACATTAGTGTATAATGATTAAAATAAGGCATTTCTTACCGATACCTAATACGGGTTCGAAATCATCTTTGCTTAAGATGACACTAAAATATATTTTTTATTGTAATGAACTTATATATTCATTTAAATTATAGCATTAAACCTCAAAAAAATCAATTACAGAGCGTACTCGTTTTCCGTCATTCTTTTTTTCGTTTTCGCAAACATAATTAAAAAGCAGATCACATTCGCAATGAGTGTAACGCTCCATGATATAGGGTAAGAAACATATACGGTATCTATCGTGTGATAAGCCTCGTTTGAAAACATTATCGCTATCCACGCAAGCCTTAAGCCGCAGGCTCCGATAAGAGTAATAATCATCGGCGCCAAAGAATGGCCGAGTCCTCTCATTGCTCCGACCATAACGTCCATCATACCGCATATGGCATGAAGTCTTGTCGTATACTTAAGGCGCTGTATCCCCGCTTCTATAACAAGCGGATTTATCGAATATATCCCTATGAGAGTATTGCCGAAATAATAAGCGCAGTTACCCAAGATTGCGCCAACCGCCAGCACATACAGAAGTCCTATAAGAACGGTCTTTCTTATTCGCTCAAAGTTGCCTGCACCGAGATTCTGACCTGTAAAGGATATAGTTGCCTGATAAAAGGCGTTCATCGCGACATATACGAAGCCTTCGATATTATTCGCGGCAGAATTACCCGCAACAACGACAGCACCGAATCCGTTGACAGACGATTGAATGACCATATTCGAGAGCGAAAACAACATTCCCTGAAAGCCTGCAGGAAGTCCTATCTGCAATATTTTCAAAATACTTTCCTTATCCATTTTAAGCTTTGAAAACTCGACACGTATCGCACTGTTTTCCTTAAAAAGGCATCTTAAGACAAGCAGTGCCGAAACGCACTGAGAAATAACTGTTGCTATAGCCACGCCTGCTACGTCCATGCGAAATACTATAACGAAAATAAGGTTTAATATGACGTTTATTACTCCCGCAAGAGATAAATAGTAAAGCGGTCGTTTTGTGTCTCCGACTGCGCGTAATATCGCACTGCCGAAATTATAGAGCATCGTAGCTATCATTCCGCCAAAATATATCCTTATATATGTCACGGCAAGAGGCAGTACCTCATCAGGGGTCTGCATCAAAACCAAAATCGGTTTTGCGAATATTATTCCGACCACGGATATGAATAAACCGCTTAAAATACTGAGTAAAATTGTCGTATGCACCGTATTTGAAAGCTGTTTATATTGTTTTGCGCCGTAATATCTGGCAACAAGCACGTTTGAACCCACAGACAAACCTATAAACAGATTTACTAATAGCTGAATAAGGGAAGTGGTAGAACCGACTGCCGCAAGTGAATTATCGCCTGCAAATCTCCCGACGACAACGATATCGGCGGCATTAAATAACAGCTGTAATATGCTTGAGCATATCAAGGGCAGCGCAAAAACAAACATTTTTGTAAAAATCGAACCCTTACTCATATCTATTTCGTATTTTTTATCGTTTTTCATATCATTTCCACCATTTTTAAACAGATGAAGATTATACGCTATATTATCATCCTTTACAAAGCATGTTACGAATTCTCTTAATTATTATTATAACTGTATTATACTGCATTTTACATATCATGTTTAATTTATTTTTAATTCAAAAAAACATTGCATTCTGCAAGCTTTGTTTGTGCATTATGCAAATATTTTTAAATCCGACTGACTAATAACAGAGGTCTCTTGTAATATGTTGACACATGATTAATTATTTATAGGTACATTTGTATATTCAATTTATATTACTAATTGAATGCATATATTGTATTTGTTTTTATATATTCAGTGGAATAAAGCAGTATTTTGAATAAAAGAAAACACGTCGCACTTAACTTTATCGCACTGTCGAAATATAGTTTGTTTTGTCTTATTCTTCATGTTAAAATAATAGTGCTGAGATATGCATTCCTCGGCACTTTTAGCGTAATTCAGCAATTTTCATAAAGTTGAATGCATTCAATATGTTGACTGATTTTCGTTCCGAGCAGACAATCAAACGGATGCGAAATTTATCATAAATCACCACAATATCAAGGAGGAGGCTACAGATGGAGTCCGAAAACATGTCAGTTCTTGAAAAAAGAATCAACGAAGCGACCAAAAACCTTATACCTCTGGAAACAATGGAAAAGGAATATTCAATTCTATTGGAAAGAGGCGAACAGAAGGGGGCAGACTCTTACATAATGAGAGTCAAACAGCAGACGCCTCACTGCAAATTCGGCGAAGACGGCGTATGCTGCAGAATATGCACGATGGGACCTTGCAGAATCACACCGAAATCACCAAAGGGCATTTGCGGATGCGACGTTCACGGAATAGTCGCAAGAAATTACCTGAGATTTACCGCAGGCGGCAGCGCAACTCACTCAGATCACGGTCGTGAAATATGCCACACGCTGTATGAATCAGCCGCAGATGGCAATTATAAGGTAAAAGACCCCGAAAAGCTTGTTAAAATAGCAAAGGAATGGGGTATCGAAACCGAAAACAAGGATATCTACGATCTTGCACATGAGGTTGCTTATGAAGGACTCATGGAATACGGCAAGCCCTTCGGAACACAGAGATTTTTAAAGCGCGCAACCGAAGAAAGACAGGAAGCATGGGAAAAAGCAGGCATAGCCCCCAGAGCCATCGACAGAGAAGTATCAATGTCAATGCATATGACTCACATGGGATGTTCTTCGCTTCCCGAAGCTCTTATCAGACAGTCTCTTCGTTCAGGTTTAAGTGACGGTTGGGGCGGCTCAATGATGGGCACGGAATTTTCGGATATACTCTTCGGAACGCCTAAGCCTGTGGATACGGAAGCAAACCTCGGAGTAATAGAAAAGGATTATGTAAATATAATCGTTCACGGACACGATCCTTCACTTTCCGAAATGATAGTGGAATATGCCGAAAAGCCCGAAATGATCGCTTTGGCAAAAGAACAGGGCGCAAAGGGTATAAATATTGCGGGCGTATGCTGCACATCAAATGAAGTAGCAATGCGTCACGGAATACCTATGGCAGGCAACTTCCTTCAGCAGGAAAACTGCGTGCTCACCGGAGCAATCGAAGCTATAGTAGTCGATGTTCAGTGCATTTTCCCCGCACTCGGACCTCTGAGCAAGTGCTACCACACGAAGTTTATCACGACCTCAGACGTAGCAAGAATGCCGGATTCGGACTTCATTCGATTCAGCGCACAAAACGCAGGCGAAAACGCAAAGGCTATCGTAAAGATGGCTGTTGAGAACTTTAAAAACAGAGATAAAGACGGCGTTTATATACCCAAGATGAAAGCAAAGGCAACCGTAGGTTATTCGTGCGAAGCGATAATCAAACAGCTTGACACGGTTATTAACTCATTCAGAGATGAAACAGGCACATACAAGCCTCTTGTCGAATGCGTAACATCGGGAGTACTTCGTGGCGCAGTAGCAATGGTTGGCTGCAACAACCCGAAGGTAAGAGCTGACTTGGCGCACATTGAGCTGATGAAAAAACTCCTTAAGAACGACATTATCCTCGTTCTTTCAGGCTGCTCCGCTCAGGCTGCTGCAAAGGCAGGACTTATGTCAAAGGACGCCAAGGAAATATGCGGTGCAGGACTTAAGAGAGTTTGCGAGCTGGCAGATATACCTCCTGTGCTCCACATGGGTTCATGCGTTGATATTAGCCGTATGATGCTGCTTGTAAATGATCTTGCTTCAGACTGGGGCATAACCGTTCCTGAGCTGCCCGTAGTAGGCTGCGCTCCTGAATGGATGAGTGAAAAAGCAGTATCCATAGGTAACTACGTTGTAGCAACGGGTATTGACACATTCCTCGGAATAGTACCTTACACGAACGGTTCAGACGTGGTAACAAATATGCTTACCGACGGCATAAAGGATTGGGTAGGTGCCAAATTCACATATATCACAGATATTGACGAGTTAGGCGATGCCATGATAGAAAGAATAGAAGAAAAGCGACTTGCTTTAAATATATAATAAATCACTTAACTTAAGAGGATTAAAATGAAAATAGCCGTTACGGGCAAAGGCGGAGTAGGCAAAACAACATTTTCCGCAATACTTGCCCGATTGTACGCGCAGGAAGCCAAAAGCGTGTTGACCGTAGACGCCGACCCCGATGCAAATCTCGGTTTAGCCCTTGGTTTTTCGCAGCAGGAGCTTAATGAGATCGTACCGATATCCAAGCTCAAGGAGCTGATAAACGAAAGAACAACTCCTAATGATGAAAGCTTCGTCAGAATGTTCAAGATGAATCCAAAGGTAGACGACATTCCCGAAAAATATGCAAAAGAGCACAACGGTATAAAGCTGTTGACTCTGGGAACCGTTGAAACCGGAGGAAGCGGCTGTGTTTGTCCGGAGCACGTCCTTATCAAACGTCTTATTAGTCACCTTGTTCTGAACAGCGATGACGTTGTGATAATGGATATGGAAGCCGGAATAGAGCATCTCGGCAGAGGCACAGCCGAAAGCGTCGATGAATTCATCGTCGTCATCGAACCGGGAGCACGAAGCATTCAGACCTACTACAAGGTCAAAGCCCTGGCAAGCGACCTTGGCGTAACAAATGTAAAGGTTGTCGCAAACAAGGTTAGAAATAAAAACGATGAACAATATGTCCTGCAGAATATAAAGGATGACCTTCTCGGATTTATTCACTATAATCAAGAGGTCATTGAAGCGGACAGACAGGGTAAGTCACCGTTTGAGTTTTCCGAAACGGCAATTCATGAAGTCAGAGTGATAAAAGATAAAATAGACGCGAGAATTAATTAAAGATAGAAAATAATTTAAAGGAGATTAAACAATGACATTATTTGACAGAGTCTTTAAGGGCTCGGATGATATGTACGATATTGCACAAAAAGCTGTCAATGAAGCCATAGATAAATTCGGCGCGGACAAAGCAGTCGAGCTTCCCCATACGGCGTACGCACTTCCCTGCCTTTATGCTTTCACAGGCATAAAATATCAGACGCTCGGACAGGTGCAGGACGACGCACTCGTTAAAATCAAAGAAATGATGACGCACGACAAAAGCACGAACAGCGTGTTTACATCAGGAATAGGCACAGCACTTGCCGCAGAAGTAATCGAAGCTATGAAATACGTTATGAACGACGGTAAAAATCCTTATCCCGAAGTTTATCACGGACATCTTTCAGACGCTGAGATAAGAGAGCTCGGCGTACCTCTCGTTACAGACGATATCCCCGGCGTTGCCGTTATAATCGGCCCTGCTCCGACAAAAGAGATAGCCGCACAGCTTATTAAAGGATATCAGTCGAAGGGCATAATGGTATTCATGGTAGGCGGCATCATAGACCAGGCTGTCGAAATGAACCTCAACATAGGCTACAAGGTTCGTATCGTTCCCTGCGGTCCCGAGCTTCCTTCGGTTATACACGTCGTAAGCGTCGCCATAAGAGCAGCTTTGATATTCGGCGCGATACCTCCCGGAGATTACGACGGAATATGCAAATACACTATGGACAGAGTAAAAGCCTTCGTAAACGCATTCACACCGCTTTCAGACATGACGGTAGCCTGCGGCGGCGGCGCAATCGCACTTGGTTTCCCTGTAATAACAGACGAAAAGGAAAATCTCTGGTCAGTACCCAGAAGCCTTATAATATATGACGGATATGAAAACTATGTCCCCGCTTCAATAGAGGCGAGAGGCATCAAGCTTAAGATAACCGATATAGACATCCCCGTATCGTTTGCAGCGGCATTCGAAGGCGAAATAATCAGAAAAGCCGATATGCAAGTTGAAGCAGACGGCTCAAGATACGATTGCTTCGAAGTTGTACAGACAGTCAATCCTTCCGAGATTGAAGATCATCATATAGAAGTAATCGGGCCCGATTTCGATACTATGGAATTCGGCGCAAGAACGCCTCTTGGAGTTATAGTGAGCGTAGCCGGCAAAAACATGCAAAGCGACTTCGAGCCGGTTCTCGAAAGAAAAATTCACCATTTCATCAACAACATGGAAGGTATCATGCATACCGGACAAAGAGATATGTTCAGAATCCGTGTATCTAAGGCTGCATATGACGCAGGCTTCAGAGCAAGACACTTCGGAGAATGTCTCTGGGCAAACATGAAGAGCGAATTTGACGCAGTTGTCGATAAATGCGCTATAACAATAATTACAGATCCTGCAATGGCAAAGAAGATGAAAAACGAGCTTGCTCTTCCTTCATACGACAAGCGTGACGAAAGACTTTCATCGCTTACCGACGAGTCCGTAGACGTATTCTACACCTGCACGCTCTGCCAGTCGTTCTCACCGAGCCATGTATGCGTTGTTACACCCGAAAGACTCGGCCTTTGCGGTGCTGTTTCCTGGCTTGACGCAAAAGCGACAAAAGAGCTCGATCCCTCCGGTCCCTGCCAGATAATCACAAAGGGCGGACTTAACGACGAAAGAGTCGGTTCATGGGACGACGTAAACGAAGCCGTACAGAAATATTCACAAGGAGCCTTACAGAAGGTTTCACTGTACTCGATAATGGAAGATCCTATGACAAGCTGCGGTTGTTTCGAATGCATCTGCGGAATCGAGCCGATGTCAAACGGCGTACTTATAGTCAACCGTGAATTTACGGGACTTACACCTCTTGGAATGAGCTTCGGCGACTTAGCCAGCATGACAGGCGGCGGAGTTCAGACTCCGGGCTTCATGGGTCACGGCAGACACTTTATCGCTTCAAAGAAATTCATGAAGGCGGAAGGCGGAATTGAAAGAATCGTATGGATGCCCAAGGCCTTGAAGGAAAGCGTAGCCGAAAGACTTAACCAAACGGCAAAAGAGCTTTACGGAATAGAAAACTTTACCGATATGGTCGGTGATGAGGAAATTGCTGCAGACGCAGAAGCGCTTATCGCCTTCCTTACCGAAAAAGGACATCCCGCACTTACAATGAGCCCGATGATGTAATAGCAAAGTTAACATTATCATAAGAGGAACGCTTCTTGTCTATAACAAAAAAAGAAGTGTTCTTCTTTTTATTTTCCTGTAATAGCAAGCAGTCTTTGCAGTAGGGGCAGTCGTGTGCTATAATTCATTTCATTGTCATCATAATTTAATCGGCAAAAGGAATTGATAATGCACATAATAGAATTACCACATAAAACAAAGCCTTTTTTGTGCCCCACAAACCCCGTATCGGATATTTGCGAATGGAAAACAGGAAAACGCATACCCGAGGAGATCCTTTTTTATACTCATCCCGGCTTCAGTTATGCATGCAAAGAAA
The DNA here is from genome assembly GCA_964618075.1 of uncultured Lachnospiraceae bacterium. Lineage (GTDB taxonomy): Bacteria > Bacillota > Clostridia > Eubacteriales > Anaerofustaceae > CAYTMY01. The sequence goes on along the minus strand of CAZTZO010000002.1, from coordinate 157,657 downwards.
AATCAATGGTACCGCTAAGACCTCTTTTTAATCAAAGCATGATGGGCGCAGAGCTCTATTCGCGACTTGCAAGCGTACTTGGCTTTGAAGTACATTCAAGCGAGGGAGAAGATTTTGCTACGGCTTTAAAAAACGTACAGGATTATATCGACAGTGAAATACCGGTAATATTGTTCGGAGTGGATATGTATCACCTTTCATATCATAAGCGATATTACCATAGCAAACATGTAGCGGGACATATAATAATGATGTGCGGCTACGACGATAGAGGTATATTTCTTTTTGATAATTCTAAAGAGGAAATTATGAGCTTGTCATATACCGATTTGAAGGAAGCATGGAACAAGGATATACCCGGACTTTGCAAAAAGAATGCATACCATGCGGTTGATTTCACTGCAAACGATATAGACGATTGCTTAGTATTCCCAAGGCTAATTAATTGTGCCGCTAACGAATATTTCACGCCTACAATGCCTTTGAGCGGCAAAAAAGGATTAGAGCAGTTTATTGGTGAAATGCTCACACTACCAGATAAATACGACAAGAAAACAATAGAGCAAATATACACCCGTATAGCTATGTTTACGGCAAGTCAGATACCTGAGCTGCCTAAAGTAATGAATGAGAATAACAACGAAAAATATAATCCACACATGGGCAGCCGAGACAAAACGGCAAACACTATATATAAATATCGTGATATGCTGCCAAGTGAAGATTACGATAAATATAAAGAGTGTGCCAAGTTATTAGAGACGAGCGGAAAATACATCGAAACATTTACAGATATGTTATGTAGAGACATCATCAAAGACGATTATAACGACACAAAAAAATACCTTCCGATACTAAATAACATCGCCGAATATGACTCACAGGCGCTTATGATCTTTAAATAAAAAAAAGTAACCAAACATATAATATCATCTATTATAAATAAGAAGGTCAAACCCTATTATCTATTTTAAGGATGGTATTATGAATATTGAATTTCCTTATATCGGCGAGCTGTTTAAATTTGCGCAGGTGCTTACGCTTGGGGCTGTGCTTTCCATTGTTGTAATGTATATTATCGAGATACTTAAATCAATCATTGTAACGACGCACACAAAAATTTTTGCGGCTCTTTGTTTTATTATTTCAATGGCATTCGGTGTGACGTGGTCAGCGACTTTTGCAGATGGGAATATCTCTTTTGAGCTTTCCGTTTGGCTTGGAGTATGTTTGTGGCTTGGTGCAAACGGCTTTTTTAAATATCTTGAAAAAAGCGACAGCTGGCTTGGCAAGACGGTAAAAAGCTATTCTGAGTATCTGTCGAATGTAGTAGATAAACAGGAAAACCTGATAATAGAGGAGCTTAAAAAAGAAAACACAAAGCTATCTCAGGAAATCGATAAGTTAAAAAGCGAATGTTCTTCACCTAATATGGGCGATAACAATACCAACGATAAGCTTATTACAACAAGTGAATTAAAATGCGCTTGCAACGGGAAATACTGCAACGGCTTTCCCGTCGAAGTTGACAGCACGCTTTTATCGCTCATTAATAAGATAAGTGAAAAATATAATACTAAGCTTAATATAGTAAGCGCGATACGATGCAAAAAATACAACGAAGAGCTTACAGGCAGCAGCACAAGCAAGCATTTAAGCGGTAAAGCAGTCGATTTTAGTTTTGACGGCATGAACAAAGCTGAGGTAATAGAATATTTGAACGGCTTTGAAGAAACTGACTATGCATACACAAATTCGACAAACATGAAGGATATCATACATCTTCAGGTACAATAAGTGTTCTGAAACATTAAAAAAGCGCCTATGATTGACACGTTTTATCCATAATGATATAATTTTATCATAAATAAAATTGACAATCAGAGGTTTTTTAAGCATGAAAGGTATAATTTTGGCGGGAGGCGCAGGGACAAGACTCTACCCTTCCACAATAGCTGTTTCTAAACAAATTTTGACGGTATATGATAAGCCGATGATATATTATCCGCTTTCAACACTTATGCTCGCAAAGGTAAAAGAAGTTCTTATAATATCCACGCCCAGAGATATATCCGTTTACCAAGAGCTCTTCAAGGACGGAAGCAGTCTGGGAATGCATTTTGAATATGCAGTGCAGGATAAACCCAGAGGGCTTGCTGACGCTTTTATAGTCGGTGAAAAATTTATCGGCAAGGACAACGTATGTCTGGTACTCGGAGATAACATTTTCTATGGATATAACTTTACGGAGCGTTTGCAGAATGCATCGGCAAGAAAGACAGGAGCAACGATATTCGGTTATCATGTAAGCAATCCGAGGGATTTCGGCGTTGTTGAATTTGACAAGGACTGGAACGTTCTTTCAATAGAAGAAAAACCTAAGGAACCGAAATCCGATTATGCTGTACCGGGACTCTATTTTTACGATAATCAAGTCGTGGATATAGCCAAAAATGTTGAACCGTCTGCACGAGGCGAAATAGAAATTACATCAATAAACAACGAATATTTAAGAAGAAAGCTGCTTAAGGTCGAATTGTTCGGCAGAGGAATGGCTTGGCTCGATACCGGAACACACCGTTCTATGCTTGCAGCGGCGAATTATGTTGAAGCGGTTCAAACAAGACAAGGTCTTTACATATCATGCATTGAAGAAATTGCATATAGGAACGGCTTTATTGACGCTTCCCAGTTGAAAAAATTAGGCAGTGCAATGAAAACGACAGAATACGGTCAGTATATTTTGAACCTTGCAAAAAAGGAAAAATAGACACTGACAAATTATTCTAGCATTTTCTTAGTTAAGAAAAAGAAATCAGACCACCGATAAACAACGACTCTGACACAAGCATTCTTAAAGTTGACGACGAACACAAGCAGAACGCATTAATAAACCGAAAGAGAGAATAAAAATGGAAAAATGTAAATGTTTGGCCTGCGGAAAAGAATACGATGAGTATCAGAAATTCTGCTCAAAGTGCGGCGCCTCAATACCCATGGAACAAACGCCTGTGGAAAATTCCGAACAGGTAGATTTGTCTGTACTGGATAACATCAAAGCCCTTGGAGCAGCTGATAGCCTGCAAATTCATCAAAATGAAAATACTCAGCAAGCTCAAGATGAATCAAAACCGTCATACTCTGTGCTTGAACAGGCGAATGCTTCAAAGCCTAAAAAACCGGTAGATAAAATGACAATCATATCCTTGATAATAGGCTTGGCAGGCGGCGTAATGCTGCTAATAAACAACAATTTCTATCTTTACGGAGCTATATTGGGCTTAGTGGGTATAGTGCTTGGTGTTGTCATGCACCTTAATAAGAACAAAAAGCTCGGCAAAACAGAGAAAATTGCTCCGTTATCAATAGCGGCTATAGGTATATCTGTTATAGTACTCGCTGCCGGTACTATCATGTTTGTATCTACGATAAATAACTACAACATGGGAGTTTCCTCTATGCAGAGTAAAGATTATTCCCAAGCTATGGAGTATTTTGCAAAGACAAGCGGTTACAAGGATTCGAACGATCTTTACAAAGAGTGTATTAATCTTGATATTTACCAGCAAGCGGAAGAATACCTCAGCGCAGGACGCAACTATGAAGCTAAAAAACTTTTCCAGTCTATAGCGGGCTTCTCTGACAGCTCGGCGCGTGCGAAAAAATGCTCCGTCAGCTATCCTGCTACAGGAACTCTATATACTAATCCCTCGTATCTAAACGGAACCGGAATAATCAGAATTGTAAGCGGTGCCAACATGAAGCAGCCAATGTATTTGAAGGTATACAACTCTTCCTCAGATGAGCTTGTGGCAACGGCATGGGTGAATTTGAATACTCAAACCGACATTTATCTGCCGCTTGGCACATATGACGTGAAATACGCAAGCGGATCGGACTGGTACGGCGAGACCGATATGTTCGGAGCCGACGGGACCTACAGAGAAATAGATGAAACTACCGTTCTTGATACGGCAGGCGGTGGCATTATATGGACAATAGGGACTTCGGGCGGGAATACCTCCGATTCGAACGTACCGCGTAATGACTTTTAGCTAAAGGCTGTTAACGGAAGCGCAAAAGCGCTTCCGTTTTTTTGTCTGTTAGAATAAATTTTACTTTTTACTTAGAAATCTTTAATAAAAATTATTTCGTTTACCTCTTGACTTTGAGTCAACTCCAAGTTTTATAATAGAATTAAAAGAGCATGATTTAAGTGTTAAATATTTTATCGTTATGAACAAACGAAGGCAGCAGCAAGGGTAAGAAACAAAATAGATTTAGATAAGCCGTATTGTGATTCCAAAACAAAAAGAATGTCGTTTAAACAAAAGGAGATAGTATGAATATCAAGGAAGTTAGTGAAAAGTATTCAATATCACCGGATACCCTCAGATATTATGAAAGAGTGGGAATGATCCCCGAGGTGACGAGAACGCCCGGCGGTATTCGGGATTACCAAGAAAAGGATATAGGGTGGGTAGAGTTAGCAAAATGTATGCGTTCGGCAGGGTTGCCCGTTGAAGCGATGATAGAGTATGTCAGGCTATATCAAAAGGGAGAATCCACGATCCCCGCCAGACTTAAGCTGCTTCAAGAACAAAGACAGGTCTTGTTAAAGCAAAAAGAACAAATGGAAATCACATTGGAGCGACTGAACTACAAGATCGAGCGCTATGAATCTGCCATTAAAACAGGCGAGCTAAAATGGAATGACAAAAATGAAAAGTGCCGATAATATTAATATAAAAAATAAACAAGAGGTGTGTAAATGTTAGGAAATTTCAGCTATTCAAACCCAACAAAATTGTATTTCGGAGAAGATTCTCTGAGCTTTTTAAATGAAGAGCTGCCCAAATACGGCAAAACTGTGTTGCTCGTATACGGAGGAGGCTCAATAAAGAAAAACGGCATCTATGACGAAGTGGTGTCAATCTTAAAGGCAAATGGGAAAACGATAATAGATGACGGCGGAGTAATGCCAAATCCGACCGTACAGAAGCTTACAGATGGAAGTAAAAAGGTCGTTGAAAATAACGTGGATCTTATACTTGCCGTCGGGGGCGGTTCTTGTTGCGATTATGCCAAGGCTCTTAGCGTTTCGGCTTACTGCAATGAAGACCCGTGGGAAAAATACTTTATTCGTTTCGAGGATGTAGACGATACAACAAAGCTTGTTCCTGTCGGATGTGTTCTCACAATGGTAGGCACGGGCTCAGAAATGAACGGCGGCTCGGTAATAACCAATCACGAGCAGAAGCTTAAAATAGGACATGTATTTACAGATAAGGTTTACCCGAAGTTTTCGATATTAAATCCAAAATATACTTATACTCTGCCTGTTTATCAGATGACTGCCGGTATCTTCGATATAATGTCACATATTCTCGAGCAATATTTTTCGGGTGAAGACGACAATACATCAGATTATATATCGGAGGGCTTATTACGCTGTCTTATACACAGCAGCAAGATAGCCGTAAAAGACCCGACAAATTACGAAGCGCGAAGTAATATTATGTGGTGTGCAACATGGGCTTTAAATACTCTTATTGCAAAAGGTAAATCGACCGACTGGGAGGTGCATATGATCGCACAGGGCGTTGCAGCGCACACAAACGCAACTCACGGTATGACGCTTGCGGCTGTTTCTCTCCCCTACTATCGTTTTATCATGCCTTATGCTATAGTTAAGTTCAAGCGTTTCGCACTAAATGTGTGGGATGTCGATGAAACAAATAAAAGCGACGAACAAATTGCCGAAGAAGGGCTTAAATGTATGGAACGCTATATGCACGAAATAGGACTTGTGATGAAGCTAAACGAGCTCGGCGTACAAAAGGATATGACTGATGCAATAACCGAGAGCGTATTTATTATGCAGGGCGGCTATAAAATACTCACGAAAAATGACGTTTTAAAGATATTGAATGAGAGCTTATAAGGTGTACGTTTTATAAAATGCTTAAGCCTGTATTATATACTTTAAATTGAATATCAAGACAAGATATAAAGGTAGGATAGTCATATCTAAGTAATAATTTAGGAGAATAACAACTTGGAATACAGAAAACTCCCTCACGGTGATATAAAAGAATCTTTCAGCGTTCTCGGTCTTGGAATGGGCGGCATACATGTGTCCAACGAAAAACAAATAGAAGAAACGATACATTTTGCTCTTGAAAACGGCGTCAATTTTTTTGATGTGTGTGCCGGCAATAAAAAAACGTTTCTGCCCTTTGGCAGAGCGATATCACAAAATAGAAACAATGTGTTTCTACAGATGCATTTCGGAGCCGTATATAACAAAAATGGTGCTTATGCCTGGTCAAGAAGCCTTAAGGAAATAAAAGAAACCTTTACATACGAGCTTGACGCATTAAATACAACTTACGCTGATTTCGGTTTTTTGCACTGTATAGATTCCAATGATGATTTCAACGAGCTGGTCGCAAACGGAATTTTGGATTATATTATGCAAAAAAAGCAGGAGGGTACTGTCCGACATATTGGGTTCTCCTCCCATACGCCAAGCGTCGCAAACAGAATCCTTGATAATGTCAGCTGCGATATGATGATGTTTTCAATAAACCCCGCATATGATTTTGAAATAGGTGTGGTTGACACAAACGGTATAAGAAGGGAGCGCTCAGAGCTGTTCATGCGAGCTCAGAAGGAGGGAATCGGTATATCTGTTATGAAACCATTTCATGCAGGCAAGCTCCTTAAAGCGAGTACTTCAACGTTTCCGGCTGCTCTCTCGAAATATCAATGCTTACAATATGCTCTCGATCGTCCCGGAGTCGTAAGCTGTGTGCCTGGGATACGAGGGCTTTCTGACTTAAAAGAATTGATTGGTTTTACGCAAGCGAGCAACGAAGAAAAAGACTACAGTATAATAGGCACGTTTACCCCTGAAAAAATACACGGTAGCTGCGTTTATTGCAATCATTGCCAACCATGTAGCGAAGGAATAGATATCGGGCTTGTCAACAAATACTACGACCTTGCGCTTACCGGCGACAAAATGGCTATCGGGCATTACCATAAGCTTTCCATAAAGGCGGGCGCCTGTACAAATTGCTTACACTGTGACTTTAGGTGCCCATTTGACGTAAAGCAGTCGCAGCGCATGAAGGAAATAGACGATTTTTTTAAAGTAGAATAATTAAAATAAGTTTACTTAAATTACGTTAACGATAAAACAACATAAAGAGGTCAACAATGACGGATGGAACATTTGATGCAATAAAAAAGAACTTTGGTTTCGGCTGTATGCGACTTCCCATGAAAAATGGGAGCGTGGACAATAAGATGATGTGTGAAATGGTTGATACTTTTTTAACAAACGGTTTCAATTATTTTGATACCGCACACGGATATTTAAACGGCAAGAGCGAGATCGCCATAAAGGAATGTCTCAGCTCGCGTTATGAAAGAGAAAAATTTATTTTGACTGACAAGCTTACGAATTTTTATTTCAAAAGCGAAGCCGATATACGTCCTTTTTTTACATCTCAGCTAAAGGCGTGTGGAGTGGAATATTTTGATTTCTATCTCATGCACGCACAGAGCGCAGATACCTTTGATTTTTTTAAGAAAAACCGTGCTTATGAAACAGCACTGGAATTAAAAGAGGAAGGAAAAATCAAGCACTTCGGCATTTCCTTCCATGACAAAGCAAGCGTACTCGAACAAATACTTTTAGAGTATCCTCAGATAGAAATCGTACAGATACAATATAATTATCTTGATATTGATGATCCTGCCATAGAAAGCGGAAAATGTCTTGAAACCTGCATTAAATACAACAAGCCTGCTATCATAATGGAACCGGTAAAGGGAGGCAACCTATCAAGTCTTCCCAAGGACGCATCAGAAGTATTTGCAAAGATTTCAGACGCAAGCCCTGCTTCCTATGCGCTTCGCTTTGCCGCAGGCGCGCCGGGCGTAAGAATGGTGCTTTCAGGCATGAGCGATATATCTCAGATGAAAGACAATATATCCTTTATGTCAGACTTTAAAATGCTTGATGAAAAGGAGCTTGCCGCAGTGTATAAGGTTCGCGAAATCTTCCGCTCCAAAAATATGATAGCGTGTACTGCTTGCCGCTACTGTACAGAGGGCTGTGTGAAGCATATTTCAATTCCGGATCTGTTTGCCTGCATGAATTCAAAAAAGGTGTTTAACGACTGGAATGCGGATTTCTATTACAGTCAGGTTCATACCAAAAACAATGGTAAGGCTTCAGACTGCATAAAATGCGCTAAATGTGAGGATGCCTGTCCGCAGCACCTTCCGATTCGAGACCTGCTTGAAAAGGTCGCCTTGGAATTCGAAAAATAAGTGCGATGATATAGCTAAAGCAGAACATGACATTCATGATATGCTCATTATGATAAAGAATTAAATTAAAGAAAATGAGGGTTTAAATGAAAACAACAGACAAAACAGCATTTGATAAAGAAAATATTTTTAATGACGGAAACCCTAACGACGGCTTTAAACAGTATTTTACCGGGAAAAGCTTTTTAAATCCCTTAACAGAGTATGGACAATGTCCTATATTTCTGGCAAACGTAACCTTTGAGCCTGCCTGCCGCAACAACTGGCATATTCATCATTCCACAAAGGGCGGAGGGCAGATATTGTTGTGTACTGCCGGAGAAGGCTGGTATCATGAGGAGGGTAAAGAACCTGTAAGTCTTACGCCCGGGATGACAATTGTGATACCGGCTAACGTAAAGCATTGGCACGGTGCAAAAGCAGACTCATGGTTTTCTCATATAAGCGTTGAGGTTCCAGGAGAGAACTTATCAAATGAATGGCTTGAAAAAGTAGACGACGAAGAGTATTTCAAATTAAAATAATTATTAAAGGAGATAATAATGACAAACAAAAAAATATTGGTAGCATATTTTTCTTGTACGGGAACGACAAAGAAGCTGGCAAATAAGCTTGCCGACGAATTAAATGCCGATATATTTCAAATAGAACCTGTAACAGAGTATACCAAAGCTGACCTTGATTGGACAAATAAAAAATCGCGCAGCTCAATTGAAATGAATGACATGTCCTACCGCCCCGAAATAACGAAGAAGCTAAATAATGCAGAAGATTATGATATTATTTTTCTCGGTTTCCCGATATGGTGGTATGTTGCGCCGACGATAATCAATACATTTTTGGAGTCCTATGATTTTTCAAACAAGAATATAGTACTTTTTGCTACATCCGGAGGAAGCGGTTTCGGGAAAACAGCACAGCTTTTACAAAAGAGCTGTCATTCAGCTACAAGGATAAGAGAAAGCAATATTATTAATTCAATGCCCTCTAAAGAAGAGTTAGATGAGCTGTTAAAGTAAATAAACGCTTAGCACACAAAACACTCTTTGGTAAATACCAAAGAGTGTTTTGTGTATGTATTTATTTTAGGACTATTTTTTAAGCTTTTCTATTAATTCCGGAAGTATAGGCTCAAATTTTACTCCGTAGCTGTGTGTATCGTCGTCTATGGTGTTTTCTATGCATTTAACCGTATAATCTGCCGCAATACACGAGGAATCATATGCACCAAAGCCATTCATAAGCGCTCCCACAAATGCCGAAGCATACACATCTCCCATACCGTGGCTGCTCTTTGAAAGCTTCTTGTGCTTATAATATTTCTGTTTGCCGTTTTCAAATACCAATACGCCTGTAGTGTCCTGTGAATACCCGACTCCAGTTAGTATTATCGTTGCATCGGATAATTTTGTAAGCTCACTGATAAGTCCGTCGATGTACTTTTCATCGTAATCTTCTTTATAATCGTAGCCAGTAAGAAAGCACGCTTCTGTAATATTCGGAAGTATTATATCAGCTTTAGCGCATAGACCCTTCATCGCGTCTACGTATTCATCGTTAAACCCGACATACAGTACGCCGTTATCCGCCATAGCCGGATCAACTATTCTTTTTCCCGAAGAGAAGCACATAGTACCAAGAATATCCTCAACATACGCAATTTGCTTCGTGCTGCCGAGATATCCCGTATATATGGCGTCAAACTTTATTCCTTCGCTCTGCCAATGCTTCTGTATAGCTGGAATATCGTCTGTTAAATCTCTGAACGTAAAACCTGTAAAACCGCCGGTATGAGTCGAAAGCACTGCAGAAGGTATCACGCATGTTTCAACACCGCACGCCGAAATTATGGGTAGCGCCACGGTAAGTGAGCACTGCCCGAAGCAGGAAATATCCTGTATTGTCAATATCCTTTTATATGTCATAATTACACCTCCATTTTAAAGTCGATTATACCACAGTATCGGCTTTAAACAAAACGCTTACAAGCCTTTTCTTCGCCTTGGATCTATCATTTAAAACAGTGTTTCCATAGGTACAAAAGTTCCCTTTCGTCCCGTCATAACCGTGCAAACTATACTCGGCGTTATATCATCCAGTTCGTTGCCTGCGCTTATACCGAAGTGACCTACTATATCCTGCAATGTATCTGTATTGATGAGAAAGCATAACTGAATTCCGGAACGTCTTTGCTCTATAACACTAATAAGATAAAGCCCGTCTTTGATTTTGACGTAATCCGCAGGATCCGCAGACATAAAGCATTCATCTTTTCGGGTCATAAAAATAGCATAATACTTTTCCGACAAATATATATGCTTTATAGGTGGTTTATTTGTAAATGCAGGCATTTCCCAATGTATAGCTTTTCCTATCATATCAGTTGTATAATTATGGCTATCAATTTTCTTATTATAATTTATTCCTTTAATTTTACCGAAATGTATCGTATGGGAAACTTCTCTTGGGTTTTGTTTCACTCCAAGAGTACCGATTATCGCTGTTGCATAACCGGTTTCAAGGTCAATGACAACATCAACACAAACTGAAGGAACCATACCGTCACGATACTGATGAATAAAAACAACTTCGGGATATCCGGGGGCACAAATAGCTCTATAATAGCTCTTATTTTCTTTAGAATTGTTTTCACTCCAATATAAATTTTCTTTAGAAAAAAAATCAAAGTAAAGAGAAAGACCATCATCAAAATCAAGCGTGATTTTCTTACCTAATATACACTGCGCATATTCAAAGTTTTCTTTATCTGTCATCCAATCAGAAGCATAATCTTCGGGCTTTAGATTCTTTGCAAGGCTTTCAATCTCGTAGGCATTGATAAATGCCCATCGTCTGTCCATTCTTTCCAAATCATTTTCTCCTGAATATATATTTTATTTGATTATATATATAAGTAAAAAAGCTTGTCCGGTCATTTTTGTTAACGTATTATTTTCAGTCTAAACAACATGGTAATTTTCAGCGCTTAATTAATGTTTTACTCAAATATGAGGCTCTTCACCCTTTTCTATCTGTGTTATCTCGTCTACTCGTTTTTGATGCCTGCCTCCCTCAAATTGTGTAGTCAGAAACACGTTAACAATTTCCTTGGCAATATCCTGCCCTATCATACGAGAACCCATAGCAAGCATATTCGCGTTATTGTGTCGTCTTGACATCTGTGCCGAATAAGGTTCGGAGCATAATGCACAGCGTATTCCCTTAACCTTGTTTGAAGCAATGGATATTCCTATTCCACTGCCGCATATCACTATTCCTTTTTCGCATGTCCCGTCAGCCACAGCACAAGCCGCACTGTATGCAAATTCGGGATAATTGCAGCTCTGCGTTGAATATGTGCCGTAATCTTTATATTCGTAACCGCCTTCATCTAAAAACTGCATTATTTGTGTTTTCAATGTATATCCGGCGTGGTCGCTTCCCAATGCTATCATAATAATCCTCCGTTTTTATATCTTAAGCGAAGTCGCTTCTGTGTATTCACGAACCATTCTTTTGCAGCTATCTTCAAAGGGTATATCGTTTAGAAACAGCGCGCTTGCACCCATAACGAATACATTCACGCCGCAGTCTGTGAGTTCCTTGTAAAGCGTTTTGTTTACTCCCCCGTCAACCTGTATATCAAAATCTAATTTTTTGTCGTTTCTTAATTTATAAGCCTGCTTAATTTTCTGTATGGTCTGAGGGATAAACTTCTGTCCCGCATATCCGATATCAACGCCCATTAACGTGAGCATGTCTATTTCGTCCATATACGGCTCTATCGCATTAATCGGCGTAGCCGGACAAAGCACTATACCGAACTTTTTACCTTTTTGTTTTATTTGACGCAGTGTTCTGAAGGCGTTTGTATTGATAGTTTCAGAATGAAGCGATATTATGTCCGCTCCTGCGTCAATGACAGCCTCAATAAGGAAATCCGTTGGGTTGTACGCCATAAGATGTGCGTCCAATGGCAGGTTAGTAAGAGGACGAATGGCCTTGATAAATGCCGGTGAAAGCGCAATGTTTTTTGCAAAGTGACCGTCCATAATGTCTATATGGTACATTTGAACATAATCGTTCATTGTGAGTATTTGCTCTTTTATGTTTAATCGGTCGATACTCATAAGAGAGGGAGAAAAAATTGTATTCATTAAAACCTTCCTTACCTTTTATATGTCAAAATAGTTCATTTTTAGTGTAAAACACGCTCGGGTTTAAGTCAAGTGCTTTATTGATATATAGTTTAGAGAATTTTGTGATATAATAATTCCATGATAAAAGATAAAGCAGAAATAGAAGTACGATCGGGAAAGGGCGGAGACGGCTGCGTTTCATTCCGTCACGAGAAGTATGTGCCGAACGGCGGGCCTGACGGAGGAGACGGAGGCAATGGCGCAAGTGTAATATTGATAAGTGACTCTTCCCTGAACAATCTCGGTGAATTCAGAATAAAAAAACGTTTTGTCGGTAAAAACGGCGAGAACGGAGCAAGTCAAAAATGCTCGGGGAAAAATTCCGACGACCTTTATGTAAAAGTGCCCGTCGGTACTGTAGTCTATGACAAAGAAAGCGGTGAGCTGCTTTTTGACTTTACTAAGGAGAATCAGACATTTGTAGCTGTCAAGGGTGGTCGAGGAGGAAACGGCAACCAGCATTATGCCTCAAGTACAAGACAGGCTCCTATGTTTTCCAAACCGGGAGATACATTTGAAGAAAAAACCCTTGACCTTGAGCTGAAGATACTCGCCGACGTCGGGCTGATAGGCTTTCCCAATGTTGGCAAATCTACCCTGCTTTCCATGCTGACAAACGCCAAACCCAAAATTGCGGATTATCATTTTACGACCCTTTACCCCAATTTGGGAATAGTCAAATATAAGAATGCAACTGAATTTGTCATAGCCGATATACCGGGGCTTATTGAAGGCGCAAGCAAGGGACAGGGACTCGGTCATGATTTTTTAAGGCACATCGAAAGAACCCGCCTGCTTATACATCTTATCGACGTTTCCTCAAGCGAAGGCAGGGACCCTATTGAAGATTTCGATATAATAAATAACGAGCTTTTTTCATACTCGGCAGCTCTCAAAGAACGTCCTCAGATAATCGTATTGAATAAAGCCGATCTTTTAAGCGACTCTAACAAAGCCTTGGAAATAAAGGAGCATTTCGTTTCACTCGGGTATGACACATTCATAACCAGTGCCGCAACGTCCAAGGGACTTAACGAGCTATTGGATAAAACAGTCGAAAAACTCAATGAGCTTCCGAAAACAGTATTGTTCTTCACTCCGGAAGAAAAAGCATTGCACACCTTGAAGGAAGAAATACCATACGAGATAAAAAATGTAAACGGTGTCTATTTTGTAAGCGGACCTATGATAACCCGCCTTGTAGCTTCTGTAAATATGGACGATTACGAGTCGATGGCATACTTCCAAAAGGTATTAAAAAACAAGGGAGTATTTGCAGCGCTTGAGAAGAAAGGTATTAAGGATAAGGACACAGTAAACATGGAAGGATTCGAATTCGAATACTATAAATAAAATGAAAACCGGAATATTCGGAGGAAGCTTCAATCCACCTCACAGGGGACACTTACAGCTTTGCACATACGCCAAGCAGCAGATGAATCTCGACAGAGTTATCCTTGTGCCTACCGGTGACAATCCTCTTAAACTCGAAGCAAAAAACACCCCCACAAGAACAGACAGACTGAATATGACAAAAGCTCTTGTAGAAAACATGGATGGTTTTGAAGTTGATTCGACAGAAATCGACAAAGAAGGTGTCAGCTATACTGTAGACACATTGAGATCTTTCAGAAAAAAATACAGGGATGATTTTTATTTTATCATCGGCAGCGACATACTGTTTATGCTTGATAAGTGGAAAAAATTTGATGAGCTTGCAAGGCTTACTTATTTTTTATGCGTCAAACGACGCGATGTGGATAATAAGGAAATCCTCAAGGAAGCCGAGTACCTGAACACAAAATATTCAGCCGGTATAATTTTGCTTGAAACGTACGCAGTGGAGGGCATTTCATCTACAAAGGTACGAAAAGAAGTGCTTGACGGCAAAAACTTCGAGGAATATGTCACTCCGAAGGTTTACCAATACATAAAGCAACACAATCTATATAATATCGGAAATACAAAATGACGCATGAAGAAATGATAGAAAAAGTACAAAACAAAATGAATACGGCGCGCTTTACCCACACTATGGGTACCGTTAAAGCTGCCGAAGAGCTCTCAAAAATTCTTGGTGCCGATACACACAAGGCATATATCGCTGCTTTGCTGCATGACTGTGCAAAACAGATGCCTTTTGAAGAACAAATAGAGTATGCTTCGAAATACGCATATACTCTCGATGAGATCACTATAAAAAGTAAGCCAATACTGCATGCCCCTATCGGAGCTCTCGTAGCAAAGCATGAATTCGGAATAGACGACGAAGAAATACTAAACGCAATTCGTTACCATACGACAGGCAGACAGAATATGACGCTTCTCGATGAAATAGTTTTTACAGCGGATTTGATAGAAGAAAACAGAAATTACGAACATGTTGATGAGCTGCGCGATATGGTAAAAAGAGACTTTAACAAGGGTCTTGTTCTTGCCTTTGACAGGGTTATCGGCTTTGTTATCGCCAAAGGCACTCTTCTTCATCCGGACACTGTATATGCGAGAAACTGGGCAGTGGGAAAGCTTACTACAAAGGAAGAACAATGAAAAAAAGAACTGTTCTAATAACCGGAGGCGCAAAAGGAATCGGTGCGGCTATAACAAAAGAATTTGCCAAAAACGGTTATAATGTAATGTTAACATACAACAAAAGTATTGATAAGGCTCATGAACTATCCGAAGAATTAAAAGCACTTTACGACGCTGATGTATTGTACCTTAAGCTTGACGTACGCAAAGTAAACGAGATAAATGCAGTATATGATGAAGCAACAGAACGCTTTGGCTTTGTGGACACATTAGTCAACAATGCCGCAATAAGTGCCCAGAGACTTTTCTGCGATATATCAGAGGATGACTGGGACGAAATGATCGACACAAATTTAAGCGGAGCTTTCAGAGTGACAAAGCGTTTTATTAAAGATATGATAAGCGAAAAAAATGGTAATATTATATTTATATCTTCTGTTTGGGCTCAGACAGGAGGCTCCTGCGAGGTCGATTATTCGGCAGCCAAAGCAGGACTGCTTGGTATGAGTAAAGCCCTTGCTAAGGAGCTTGGCCCGAGTAATATCAGAGTCAACTGTATTTGTCCCGGAGTAATAATGACCGATATGTTATCATCATTCTCAAATGAAGAGCTTGACGAATTGAAGGAGGGAACCCCTCTTTGCAGACTCGGCAACCCCGAAGAGGTCGCAAAGAGTGTGTATTATCTGGCAAGTGAACAAGCTTCTTTTATTACCGGACAGGTAATAGGAGTGAACGGCGGATTCTATATTTGAGGCGAGCATGATAACAAAACAATTATTCGCATCAATACCTGAGTGTGACAATATCTATGTTTTTCATATAGAAAATGAAAACAAAGAATACGTGGAACTTATTAATTACGGCGCAAGCGTGCGTCGCATGAAGGTAATCAACGGGCATAATAAATTGCAGGATGTCGTTTTAGGCTACGACAGTTTAAACGAATATATTAACAACGACGGTTGCTTCGGTGCCACTATCGGCAGATATGCCAACAGAATAAAAGGCGCTTGTTTTAATATAAGAGATTCCTATTACGAGCTATCCAGAAATGAAAGAAACAATACTCTTCACGGAGGCAAATGCGGTTTTGACAAACGAATATGGAATTATGAGATAGTCGATGAAGCCAGCGTTAAATTTACATATTTTTCACCCGACAAAGAAGAAGGCTTTCCCGCCGACATGCTAGTATGCGTTACTTATACCTTCAAGGATTCGTCTCTTTTAATAAAATATGAAGCAAAAACAAATGCTGCAACATATATAAATCTAACTAACCATATATATTTCAATCTATGCAGCATTCCAAGCGTAACTTCACATCTGTTAAAGCTGTATTCACAAGAGTATACGCCTACAGATAGTGAAATGATTCCAACGGGCAAAATCCTTCCACTTAAAGATACACCCTTTGATTTTTCGGATTTTCATACCATCGGAGAATATATTGATTGCAAGGAGCTTAAAAAGACATGCGGTTACGACTGTAATTATGTTTTAAATAAGAATAATTCGGATTTAGCCGCAGAGCTTGTAAGTAATGAAAGTAAGTTAAGGCTACGCTGTTTCACAACGCAGCCGGCATTGATGCTTTATACAGGAAATCATATATCTGTAAGGAAAGGCTTAAATAACGTTATTTATGAAAAATACGCCGGCGTCTGTCTTGAAACGCAGCACTTTCCCGACAGTATGCACCACCCACAGTTTCCTTCTGTTTTACTTTTACCCAACGAAGTATTTAAACAGAGTACCGAGTATTCGTTTGAAAGACTCTAATTTATATTTATTTAAAGAAAATGAGGCTCGCTATTTTTGGCTTGCCTCATTTTATATGTTTTTATAAAAAATCCTTCAGCTTTTTACTTCTCGTCGGATGACGCAGCTTTCGAAGTGCCTTTGCTTCGATCTGTCTGATTCTCTCCCTTGTGACGTTGAATATCTCTCCGACCTCCTCAAGAGTGCGTGGTCTTCCCTCTTCAAGTCCAAATCTTAGAATCAACACCTTTGATTCTCTCTCTGTTAAAGTGCCTAAAACCTCAAAAAGCTGTTCGCGAAGCAACATATAGCTTGCAACCTCGTCCGGTGCAAGCGCGTCCTCATCGGGAATAAAATCTCCCAAATGGCTGTCCTCTTCCTCACCGATCGGCGTTTCGAGAGAAACAGGATCCTGCGCTATCTTGAGTATCTCCGTAACTCTTTCTTCTGTCATCGAAAGCTTTGCGGCAATTTCCGCAGTTGTGGGGTCGCGTCCGAGCTCCTGTACAAGAACTCTTGAAGTTCTCATTATTTTGTTTATGGTTTCAACCATGTGAACGGGTATTCTTATGGTACGCGCCTGATCTGCTATTGCTCTGGTTATCGCCTGTCTGATCCACCATGTGGCGTATGTGCTGAATTTATATCCCTTTGTATAGTCAAATTTCTCAACTGCCTTTAACAGCCCCAGATTGCCCTCCTGTATCAAATCAAGGAAAGCCATTCCTTTACCTACATATCTTTTAGCTATACTTACCACAAGCCTTAGATTTGCATTCGTAAGTGTTTTGCGCGCGTCAACATCGCCCTGCTCTATGCGTTTGGCAAGATCTACCTCTTCAGCTGCCGTAAGCAGATTGACCTTACCGATCTCTTTTAAATACATTCTTACAGGGTCGTTTATATTTATTCCTTCGTAATCGCTTACCTCGTCCTTTACACTTGGTGCGCTCGAATCTTCTGAGCTTTCGGAATTTTCAGATAAAAGAATATCGTCGTCCTCTTTTAAGAGCTCCTCGGCGTATTGGTCGAGACTGACAACAGATTCCTTTGTAAGATAATCCAGTACGATTTCACTTTCCTCGTCACTGAGCGTAACACCGTCCATGGACGAAGCAAATTCGTCAAACGGAATCTTTCCCGCCGACTTGGTTTTCTTTTTAAGGCTATCTATCCTTACCTTTAAGTCGTCGTTCTTTTGTAAAAGTTCTTCAATCGTTATTGTCGGTTTTTCATCCATGAAAATTTAAGCCTCCGATTTCAATTCCAGCAGTTTTGTTTTTATGTAGCTATACTCTTTGAGCAGCATTGCCTCGTTTTCGGTTCCTTTTACGTTTTGCATTTGCATTTTTTTCTTTAAACCGGTCAACATGGCTTCATACATATCCTCTTTGAGCTTAGATACATATACACATATTTCGTCGGGTGTGATTTCTTCTTCGCAAGCTCCGACTTGTCCTGCGGAATGTGTAACCTTATTATTATATATAATTTTTTGAAATATGTCAACTTTTTCATCTATAGCATAAAGCTCTTCAATTTCGTGGAAAAGAAGTGAATATTCGCCGGAAAATAAAGACTCGTCGCCTCCGCATTTAAGAAATACTCTGTAATTCAAATATCCATTCATAACAAATTTTAAGACGGCAGTCTGCATTTTTTCCGATGCCTCACGCTGAGGATCAATGGCTATCTCATCGTTAAGTATATTTTCCCCATTTTTATAGGGGTTTGTATTTGCTTTTGTGGTGTCTTTTTTAGAGAGCTTTACAATAAGTCTCTTTACAGTGGAAAACGCCACAGAGGTTTTCTCGCTCAACAGCTTGGCGTAATGATCCCATTTTATCTCATCGTTCATGTTCGACACTTCGTCGCACGCTTCATATAAAAATTTCTTTCTCTGCTCTACGTCGTTAAGATCAAATTTTCCTTCAAGCTCATTTATTATAAAGTCCGTCGTATAGGTCGCTTCTGAGACACACTTCTCAAAGGCTTTTCTGCCGTACTCTCTGATATAGCTGTCCGGGTCGTGCTTTTCAGGTAAAACCAATACCTTCACGCTCAAAGCCTCGTTTTTTAGTATCTGAGAGCCTCTTACAGCCGAAGTACGTCCCGCTTTGTCGCCGTCATAGCACAAAACGACATTTTCGGTGTATCGCTTTAAAAGCTTCGCATGACGTTCGCCAAGTGCCGTTCCGAGAGTTGCGCATACGTTTTTTACCCCTTTATCATAAAGCGATATAACGTCCATATAGCCCTCGACAACTATAAGCGGCGCATTTTCGTTTAGAGCGTTTTTTGCTTTGTTTAAGTTGTAAAGAGTGCTGTTTTTATAAAAAGCAACATTTTCGGGTGAATTAAGATATTTAGGAAGCGTATCGTCTGTCACCCTGCCGCCAAAGCCGACTATATTATTCGTTACATCAAGTATCGGAAACATTATCCTATTGCGAAAATAATCATACAGTCTGCCGTTAGTGTTCCTTGCAAGGTTTGCCGTGAGGATATCTTCCTTATTTATACCTTTATTTAAAAGGAAACGGCACAATTCGTCCCCACCACAGGAAAGCCCCAATCCGAATTCCTTTATGGCGTTTACACTGATGTTGCGCTCGTAAAGATAGGAAAGCGCCTTTTTATTATGAACAAGATTTTTATAATAATAGTTGCCTGCCTGTCGGTTCAGCTCGTATATCATTTTTCTCTGAGTGTATCTGCTTTCGCTTTGAGCGTCATATTTCTCAAACTCCATAGGCAAATTTGCCTGCTGAGCAAGAAATTCTATTGCCTCGGGATACGAATATTTAAACATTTCCATAACAAAATCAATGGCATTGCCGCCTTTGTGACACCCAAAGCAATAATACAACTGTTTACCGGGTTCAACGGAAAAGCTCGGTGTTTTTTCTGAATGCTCAGGAAACGGGCAAAGCCCGAAATACCGCGCTCCTTTTTTTGTTAATCGAGTATATCTGCCTATTAACTGCACGATATCTGTAACGTCTATAACCTTATATTTAAATTCGTCCGATATCCTCAAATATTCTTTCCTTTCACTAAAACATCATGTGAGTGCTTGGCAAAAATAATTTTGTATATGTTTGCAAAGCGTAATTATCTGTCATTCCCGCTATATAGTCGGCAACAGATACGTTCATTTCTCCCTCTTCTCCGCGTTTGATATATTCATTAGGCATCTCATAAGGATGAAGAGCGTAATACTCAAACAATCTTACGACCATATCAAAAGCCTTCTTTTCTTCTCTCTTTCCGTCTGTCGTAAGATATACATGTTCAAACAAAAATGCACGTAAATCGTCTGTAGCTTCACGTATCGCCGCACTTTTTATTATATCGTTTTTTCCAATGCTGTTCTCTACTACGTCCGTTACCATAGTATTTATCCGTTTAGAGCTTGTGCTTCCCAATAGCTCAGTATACTTTTTCGGGATATCCGTCTTTTTCAATACTCCGCTTCTCAACGAATCCTCGACGTCATGATTTATATAAGCTATTTTATCGGATATATTCGTTATTTTACCCTCAAGCGTAGATGGGGTGTAGCCTGTGCAGTGGTTTTTTATACCGTCTCTTACTTCATATGTCAGATTTAAGCCCTTGCCGTTTTCAAGTGTCTTTACTATACGCAAACTTTGGAGGTTATGCTCAAAGCCCGGCATGACGCTTGCAAGGGCGGCTTCTCCGGTATGTCCGAAGGGTGTATGTCCAAGATCATGCCCTAAAGAGATTGCTTCGGTAAGAGTT
Source organism: uncultured Lachnospiraceae bacterium (assembly GCA_964618075.1). Taxonomy (GTDB): domain Bacteria; phylum Bacillota; class Clostridia; order Eubacteriales; family Anaerofustaceae; genus CAYTMY01. Next base: position 137,051 of record CAZTZO010000002.1, on the reverse strand, counting down.
TCATTCATATGCAGCGCCCGCGCTATACTTCTTGCGATCTGAGAAACCTCAAGCGTGTGCGTCAAACGGGTGCGCAGGTTATCACTGTTTGGGAAAATGAAAACCTGAGTTTTGTCCTTCAATCTTCTAAATGAGCCGCAATGGATTATTCTGTCTCTGTCACGCTCAAAGCATGTACGTACAGGACATTCCTCCTCAAATATTTCACGCCCCTTCGAATCAACGGACTTTTGCGCATATGTACTGAGGATCAACTCTTCGGTTTTATACTTATCTTCGCGTATGTTCATACTACTCCATTATATCTTGATATATAATATACCACGCTTTGATTAAAGAAAGATTAAAATAAAACAAAAGCTGCGATAAATATTTTACAGCCGTAACGATTAACTATATTGCTATTGTAGCACATCTTTATAAATAAGTATATTAAGATTTCTTTACTCGGCGTATTAAACGCTCGAATCTTATTGATTCTCGCTCATTTGGCGTATTTTATTCTTATGCATTTTAAAAACCCTTGGAAAGCAAGCTTCCCAAGGGTCCTTTTCATGCATTCGCACTTTTATTTTGTGTTACGTATTATGTGCCAATACGCCTTTGGCTCGAATCCTTATTGATTCTCGCTCATTTGGCGTATTTTATCCTTATGCATTTTAAAAACCCTTGGAAAGCAAGCTTCCCAAGGGTCCTTTTCATGC
>CAZTZO010000002.1:0-136247 GCA_964618075.1 uncultured Lachnospiraceae bacterium | reverse complement strand
TTTTAAAAACCCTTGGAAAGCAAGCTTCCCAAGGGTCCTTTTCATGCATTCGCACATAATACTATCTCTTTGAAAATTGTGGGGCTTTACGGGCTTTTTTGAGACCGTATTTCTTACGTTCTACCATTCTGCTGTCTCTTGTTAAGAAACCGGCTTTCTTTATTTCAGCCTTTAATGTGGGATCCATAAGCACAAGCGCTCTGGAAATTCCTTGACGAACCGCTCCTGCCTGTCCTGTAAAACCGCCTCCGAATACGTTGACACTTATATCATATTTGGCTTCGGTCGCTGTGAGTGCGAGCGGCTGCTTTGCTATAAGGATGAGTGTTCCCATTTTGAAATATTCGTTTATATCTTTGCCGTTTACTGTAAATTTACCGTTTCCTTCTTTGAGGATAACTCTGGCGACCGAGGTTTTTCTTCTTCCTGTCGCCATTATCTGCTGCGCCATATTCTATTCACCTAACCTTTCAATGTATATGTTTCGGGCTTTTGAGCTTCATTGTCGTGCTCGCTTCCTGCATATACATGGAGTTTTTTGAACTGAGCGCTGCCGAGCTTGTTATGAGGAAGCATTCCCTTGATTGCCTTCTCAACTACAAATTCAGGTTTATCATTCATGAGGTCCTTATAGGATCTTGCTTTAAGTCCTCCGGGATAACCGGAATACGAATAAGCGTTTTTCTGTTCGAGCTTTTTGCCTGTAAGCTTTACTTTGGCTGCATTTATAACGATTACATAATCCCCGGTATCGATATTCGGAGTGTAGTAAGGCTTGTTTTTACCTCTGAGAATAGCGGCGACTTCGCTTGCTAATCTGCCGAGGACTACATCCTGCGCATCGATAACATACCATTTTTTTTCTATTTGGTCGGGTTTGGCAATCATTGTTGTTTTCGTAAACATAATAATCCTCCAAACATTTAGCGGCGTGTTCTGTTTCGGGGCTAATCGAAAAGAGCAGAGCCAAAGACAATAATACAAAAAAAAGCCTTTTCTGTCAACACTTTTGCAGTTAATTTCGTTGCAAATATACACTTTTCTTTGATAATTTCACACTTACGCCTACTAAAGCGCATCACCGAAAGTTTTGTACGCCATTTTCCTCATCGGATCTATTTCTATCAATCCTTCAGGCAAAGTATCATCGCTTACAGACGTCAATGCCGTAATATGGTTTTCCAACGCAAAACGCGCGCATGGTGAAGACACTCCCTTTACAGATGTTAGCAGTCCACTTATATTTTTTTTCTGCTGTCTTATATTTTCATCTATAATATCCGTATATATAATACTGTCCTGAGGAATTTTTGCGCCATTTGCATATACGAGAAGATTGCCTCTAACTTTCATACGTCCGACAGCAACGCCGCGAAGCACATATCTGCCTGCCGTTTCAATGCGCACGGTGTTTGTGGTCGCGCCTTTATTTAAAGGTAGCCCGCCAGTTATTACGACAAGGTCTCCTTCGTTGATATAGCCTACATTCATGCTCATTATTATTCCGTCGGAAATAACTCTTTCGAAGTCGTCCCTTTCCTCAAGCATCAAAGGAATGACCCCGCGTGTGAGCGCAAGCTGTCTTTTTACCTTCTCTTTTTCCGCCAATGCGATTATCGCTGCAGAAGGTCGATATTTTGCGACCATTCTCGGAGTATAACCGCTTGCTGTTGGCGTCAGTATAGCCTTTGCTCCAAGCTTGTTTGCAGCCTGACATGATGAATGGCTTATCATATTCGTTACAGTCTCTTCACCGTAAAATCTGTCGACTATCCTTGCGTAGCCCTCCTCGGCTGCGTGTGAGATTTTTGCCATTATACTGACGGCTTCCACAGGGTATTTGCCCGCAGCAGTCTCTCCCGAAAGCATTACGGCGTCGCTTCCGTCAAGCACAGCGTTCGCCACGTCCGCCACCTCCGCTCTTGTGGGACGCATAGAGCGTATCATGCTGTCAAGCATCTGAGTAGCGGTTATCACAGGTTTACCTGCTTCATTACACTTCTTAATGCATTTCTTCTGCACCATGGGAACATCCTCTGCCGGAATTTCCACTCCGAGATCGCCTCTTGCGACCATGACGCCGTCCGAAAAACGGATTATTTCGTCTATGTTGTCTACTCCCTGACGATTTTCTATTTTTGAGATTATCTTTATATCATCAGCATCGTTATCCTCAAGAAAGCTGCGTATGGCAAGAACGTCGGATGCGCTTCTTATAAATGAAGCCGATATAAAGTCTATATCATTTTTTATACCGAAAAGAATATCCTCGTTGTCCTTCTTTGTTAGAGCCGGCATCGGGATATCAACACCGGGGATATTAAGACTCTTGTTGTTTGTGAGCGCTCCGCCGTTTTGTATTCGAGTGATAACATTTTTCTTGTCTATTCTTTCAACCGTCATTTTTATCAGACCGTCATCGACAAGAATAGAATCGCCCACTTTTACCTTTGTGCTTATATCATATGTTATACTAACTCCGTTTTTATCTCCCTTCTGATCTCCTTGACAATAGAGAGTGAAAACGTCGTTTTCGTTAAGCTCTACGCCCGAATCGACAAATTGCTTTATCCTTATTTCGGGGCCCTTTGTATCGAGCATTATTGCGATATTATAGCCGTAAGCTTCTCGTAAGCGCTTTATCGCATCTATCCTTTTTTGATGCTCTTCGTGCGTTCCGTGAGAAAAGTTCAGTCTTGCAACGTCCATGCCTGCTGAGGCTATATCCTTAAGAACGCTTTCATCGTCCGTTGCGGGGCCGAGCGTGCATACTATTTTTGTCTTTTTCATTTACTTCCCCCATTCGCTTATATTATATCTACACTGCAAGAATTATAGAGGTATCCAGTATCTTTTTTTGTTGTTCCTTGTCTATTTTCATATTGAGCGCTTCGGACAAGTCCATATCAATATATTTTGCACCACTGTAGCAGACAGCACGCTGATTTTTGCCGCTGCGTATCAATTCCACAGTATATTCTCCCATTCGTCCGGCAAGTATCCTATCAAGCGCACTCGGGCTGCCGCCTCTTTGTATATAGCCCAGTATGGTTTTCCTTGTTTCGACCTGTGTAATATTTTCAACCGTTTTGCAAAATTCATCTATATCGCCTGCGCCCTCGGCAAATATAACGATACTGTAAAGCTTACCGCGTTGTTTACCCTTTACTATGCTGTTGGATATATCCTGTATGTTATATTTGATCTCCGGTATAGCCACTGCCTCCGCGCCTCCCGCAAGGGCTGCCTCAAGCGCCAGATTTCCGCAGTTTCTTCCCATAACCTGAACCACGTTTACTCTGTTATGAGAGCTTGTAGTATCCCTTATGCGGCTTACCGCTTCTATGGCGGTATTAAGAGCGGTATCGTATCCGATAGAATATTTTGTACACGCAAGGTCGTTATCTATCGTGGCAGGCATTGTTATTACCTTCACACCGTATTTGGAAAGGGCAAGAGCTCCTTTATATGAACCATCGCCTCCTATGACAACAAGATGAGTTATACCGTTACCCTTTAATATCTCGGCGGCTCTTTGAACTCCGCCCTCCGTCATCATTTCATCACATCTCGCGGTATAAAGCACTGTGCCTCCCCTCTGCATAATATCCGCGACGGAAAATCTGTTCAACTGACGGAATTCCCCCGCATATATACCTGCATATCCGTGCAATATACCATACACCTCAATATTATAATAAATGCAACTTCTGACAACAGCCCTTATCGCCGCGTTCATTCCCGGAGCGTCTCCCCCGCTTGTCAAAACAGCAACCTTTTGCATAATATTTCCTCTTATTAATAAATTTGTTTTATTATAACATATAAAATCAAACATGAAAAGTTGCTTTTAGTTCAGTTAATAGTATATATTATGTTTTTAACAATTTAAAATCATGACATACTATGCTATAATGTGTCATATAAACTCAGCGGGGGAAAACTACATAATGGGAAATTTATCAATCGGCGAAGAAACGCCTTTAAAGGGAAATTGTATTGTCGGTCAGTCCGGAGGCCCTTCATCCGTTATCAACGCCAGTGCGTACGGAGTAATCAGAACTGCAATAGATGATCCGAATATTGAGAAGGTCTATGCGGCAAGATATGGCATAAAAGGAATATTGAACGATGATTTAATTGATATGAACGACGAGGATTGGAACGAGATCGAACTGCTTACAACAACTCCGTCTTCGGCTTTCGGCTCATGCAGATACAAAATGGCGCACGCAGAGGACGACGAGACAGACTTTATAAGAATACTAGACACATTTAAAAAATACGATATACGCTATTTTTTCTATATCGGCGGCAACGATTCCATGGATACATGCGATAAAATAAACCGTTACATGATAGCATCAGGTTATGAATGCAGAGTAATGGGAGTACCTAAAACAATAGATAACGACCTTTACGGTACGGATCACTGCCCAGGATATGGCAGCGCGGCAAAATATGTTGCGAGCACTTTTATGGAAATCTATCAGGACGCTACGGTCTACGATACGGGCATGATAACCGTCGTGGAGGTAATGGGCAGAAACGCAGGCTGGCTTACGGCAGCAGCCGCATTGGGCTCTCAAGAGGGCTGCGGAGCCGACTATATATATCTTCCGGAAGTAGCTTTTGATGTAAATACATTTCTCGACACCGTAGAAGAGCGCTTTGAAACAGATAAAAATGTTATAATTGCCGTTTCTGAGGGTCTCAGGGATTCAAAGGGAGTATATATATCCGAATACGGAACAGACCTATCTGAAAACAAGGACGCTTTCGGTCACGCTCAAATGGGCGGGCTCGCGCTGACGCTGGCTAATATGATAAAGGCGCGTATGGGCAAGGTTAAGGTACGGGATATCGAGTTTTCTCTTTTACAGAGATGTGCAGCTCATATCGCCTCAAAAACAGATATGGATGAAGCTATAATGGTCGGTAAAAAAGCCGTTGAATGCGCTCTTAACGGCGAGACCGGAGCTATGATATCCATAATACGCGAAAATAACGATCCATACACAATAACGACAAAAACGATACCTCTTGCAAAGGTGGCGAATTACGAGCAGAAGGTACCGCTTGAATGGATAAACGAAGAAGGTAATAACGTGACCGAAAAGTTTATCGACTACGCCATGCCTTTAATTCAGGGCGAAACTCCTTCGGTAATAGAAAACGGACTGCCGCGTTTTACAAGGCTTAAAAAGATGTCCTTACATAACAGATAAACACATAAGTATACACTGCTAAAAAAAAAGAAGAGGTAAACTATGAAAAAATATAATAGCTTATTACGAAGAACTTCACAGGTAATAAATATCTTCGCTCTGATTTTTTTGGTAGTATCGGTATTTATGATTATCTTGCAAAGCGGCGGAACTCAAAAAGCGTCTCAGCACACAGGCGCAATGATATTTGTAATATTAACGGCATTCTTTTGTTTTTTCTCCGCCCTCAGCGGTATAGCCAAATCAAGAAGGATAAAGAAAGCGTCCTTCAATACGTTTTTGGGAATATTTGCCGCTGTCGTTTGTTTGATATTTTCAGGTAGTATATTTATCGGTAAGCCGTTGTTTTCGTATTTGGAGGAAATATGGGCTTCAGAGTATTTCTACTGCGCATTCGCCATTTTATTTATAGTGTATGCTTTGGCAGCGAGCTTAAACAACAAGAAGCTTGGCAGAGACAGCGGCGAATAAATAGAACAATATTTACAGCTGCATTTACTTTTCGCCAGTAAAAAATGCATAAGTAAATAAAATTGACTTAACGGATAAAAAGACAAGCGTCAAGAGAATCAATTTGGCGCTTGAAATATTTTATTGTGTACGCCGCCGAATTAAAAACATCAAAAGCTCTTACTAAGGGGAACAAATTAATGCAAAATGACAGATATAAAAAGACCAATTTGATACTTTTCTTTGCGATAATCGCACTGACTGCTATAGGCAACGGAATGAGCGACTCTGTTTATGCAAACTATTTCAAAGAGGTTTATAACGTAAATGCCTTTATGCGCGGCTTCATAGAATTTCCCCGTGAATTGCCCGGTATTCTCGGCACGCTAATCATTGCAGCTTTATCGTTTTTGGGAGACATGAGTACGGTATTGCTTGCGCAGCTTTTGGCTGCAGTCGGATTGACCGTGCTCGGTTTATTCACCCCTTCGTTCGGCGTAATGCTGATTTTTTTGTTTATCAATTCCATGGGAATGCATTTGATGCTGCCTCTTTCGGATTCCATAGGAATGTCGCTTGCAGAGCCCGATAAAATAGGCAAAAGAGTAGGTCAATATACCAGTGTCAAAAGCGCGTTTACTTTCCTTGCAGCCTTATGCGTGTTTATATTCTTCAGGTCGGGCGTTTTCGATTTTGCTAAATCCATCAAGCTTAACTTTCTTATCGGAGCCGCAGCATTTATTGTAGGAGCCATTGTATCTGTTATACTTATAAAAAGAACACGAAAATACAAAGCTCCCTTCCCTAAGAGTAAAAGGAAGTTCAAAATAATCTTCAGAAAGCAGTATAAATACTATTATCTTCTCACTGTATTAAACGGCGTACAAAAGCAAATAGCCTATGTTTACGGCTCGTGGGTAATAATAGACCTGCTTGGCAAAAAAGCTGACACAATGGCGCTTCTTATTATAATAAGTAATTTTGTATGTATCTTTTTTATGAATATGCTCGGAAGTATGATCGACAAATTCGGTGTAAAAAATATGATGTTTGTTGACGCTCTGACATTTATCATAATCTATATAATATATGGCTTTGCCGTATGGGGAGTATCCTCAGGAGTACTGATGAATACCGGCTGGGCTGTGATATTTATCTGTGTGCTTTTCGTGCTGGACAGAATGTCAATGCAAATCGGCGTTGTAAAATCCGTATATCTTAGAACCATAGCAATGGATGTTGACGAAATTACCACTACCCTTTCGACGGGAACAAGTCTCGATCATATAGTTTCAATAGCGGCAGCCGCCATAGGAGGTATGGTATGGACTTATTTCGGAAGCCAATGGGTATTCTTTATGGCCGCAACGTTTTCCATAGGCAACCTTATAATAGCCTACAAGGTTAACCCGCAAAAAGAAGCCGAGGCTGCCCAAGAGTACAGAAAGCAAAAGCAATCACTCTCATAAACAAACAAGAGGCGAGTAAAAAACTCACCTCTTTATTTTTGGTTCTACCGTTTAATACATAACTTATTTTTTTAACTAATAGGTACTGACTGTAAAAAAATAAACTATACCGATTATCAGCTAAAAGTATTTACAAAACTACCGATGATATAAACGGTATCCACACACTCATCAACAAGGCAAGGATTATAAGAACAGGTATTCCAGCCTTTCCTATATCTGTCATGGAATAAAAGCCTGTAGAATATGTCAGCATAGGTACCGGATTGAGCGGTAGTATCATAGCCCAGCTGCAGAACAGGCACAAAGGTACCACGAGTACCGCCGGCATGATACCAGCGCTTAGCGCTGCCATAATTACAGGGACAGTCGTTGTTGATATCGCCGCAGGCCCGTTCGGAAGTATCACCTGCATGATGTACATAAACAATGCAAGCTTGAGTATGATAAGCGTTATCGAGCCAAAGCCCTCTATCCTAAAGAAAGTATTTGCAAACAAGGTAGCGACTCCCGTTGTCGAGATAAGGCTTCCGACGCAGTAGACGCATCCTGTCATGAGAATGGTACTCCATGACACTTCCTTTTGGAACTCCTTCCAGGTGAACAAGTCTATGCCCGGCATAAACATGGCGACCATACCTAAAACGGCTACCAGTGTCGTATTGAGAGCGGGCACCCACGAGCTCAGTATCCAAAGCGATACCATAGCTATTGCAATGATAATAACATATATCTCTTTTTTATCGGGCTTGCCCAGCTTACTCAGATCATCAAAAAAGATTTGTATTTTTTCATTGGATATAGGAGCCGGCTTAAATATTTTAATAATAAAGAACCATGCTATCGGCAGCATTACTATTGCTATCGGTGCGCACATAATCATCCAGTCTACAAAGCTCACAGTCGTGGATGCGTGTTCTTCCAGAAGGCTCAGCGCAAGGATGTTGTTGGAGCTTCCGGCAGGCGTTATACACCCTCCGATCATACCCGCTATCGGCAAGGCTATCATAATCGCTCTGCCTGTACGTTTCTTTTCATCATCATTATCATAAAAAGACAGGAAATTCATTGAAGCGCTCATAAACATCAGCGTAGCGGGAATGTTCGACATAACGGATGATATAAGAGCCGTTGCTATCATAAGAGCCAATATCAGTTTATTGACGCTGTTGCCCATAAGCTTGAGCAGAAATAGCAAAATCCTTTTGGCAAGAGGCACTTTTGATATTGCAGCAGAGAGCCCGAAGGTGGCTATTACGAAAAATAACGTGGGGTTTGCAAAAGCACTCAAGGTTGCTTTTATTGTAGCCAGCCCAAATAAACTCGGCAATACCAAGATAAATATCGCGCTTGCTCCGACGGGGATAGGCTCCGTTATCCAAAGGATTACCGCTATTATGAGCGTTGCAAGCGCTTTGACTCCGGTAGAGTCCATTCCGGCAAAGGATTGAATATAAAAAGCCGAAACAAAGACACACAAACACAGAGCCAAACCGATTATTCTTTTCTTCATCGGAAATCAGCCTTTCAAATAATTTTTTATTAAAGTTAAAGGCAGTCGAAAAACGGCTGCCTTTAAAATGATTCTATCTGAACAATCTCATCATTAAAGAAAACACCTGATCCTCATAGGTTTGTATTTTCTTTGCAGCTTCGATATCCTGAATCTCGGGATGTTTTGCTATATATTCGTTCCAAGTTACATAATTTTTTGTATTGAATTCCATTTTAAGCCTCCTAATATACAGCGTATTCTTTCATGAAATCAGTCAATGCGCGTACGTTCGACGCAATAGGCTCCTCCAAGGAGAAAAGACCCTTGTCAAAGTTGAAGATATATCCTCCGTTAGGCCCGAGTATATCGACAAGCTCCTTCGCTTTGTCAATAACCTCCTGTTTACTTCCAAACTGCAATAGGTTAATGGGATAGAAGCCCGTTATCACATGAGTGCTGTCCTTGGGAGTACTCTCGGTGAACAATTTTTTAATATACTTAGGATCGCCGTATTCGAACTGATATCTTATGCTTCCCGTAAAGGAATTCATGAATTCCATATGACGCATCCAGTCGTCTTCCACGAACAGATCCACGCCGTGACCGTATTTCACAAGTCCGTCCATGACCTTCTTCATCGAAGGATACCAGAACTGCTCGAACTGCTTGTTATTCAAGAAGCTGCCCATATGCAAAGGTATGGATATTCTGTAATATGAAGGAAGAGACTCCGGATCGGTTCCCAAGCCTTCTCTTAACATAAGAGGTACCAGAGCGTCACAGGCCTCCAAAACCTTTTCGGGACATCTTCTGGTGTCTTTGTTAATGTTTGAGAAGCTGCGCAGAAAATCTGCAAGATAGTCGAACGGTGCTGTAGAACGTCCTCCTGCAGCCTTTGCAAAACCGTACTTTTCGCTGAGCTGTTTCATTATGCCGCCTATTATAGCCATATGATCGTAGTTTGCCTTTACCGCTTCGGCTATAACCATAGCGCGGCGTCCGGGAGTTGTATCAAGCGCTTTGTAAAGACGGGGCATAAGATTTTCCATCATAAACGTCATAGGATCCTTGCAGAATTCGTCGTACTCCTCCACCTCCAGAGAATGTACTTCCGGATGCTGCATTACGCCCGTTGCGCTCATGTTTATACATTTTGCGTCAAGTATCTGATACATTATCGGCAGCCTTATAGCTCCCGTACCGAGAGGGATATCCGAATAGAAGTCTGCATTTACTCTATCCAAAATATCAAACCAATATTCCGGCTCCCAGTATATATCTCGCATTGTTTTTCCTGAAGGAACCACTCCCTTGTCTATTCCATATGAGATGGATGCTTCAAACGCCGGCGAAAGATGTATGGGAACTCTTTTGGGTATCTGACCGGAATATATTTTTTGAAGATCGTCAAATCTATCTTCACTCAACTGTTTTGCGTTTGTCATAAATTGACCTCCTTGTTGTTTGGACAAGCCCGGCAGCTATCTTTTAATAAATAAGATTATGTTTGGTTTTATTCAGCCTTTAAAGCTGCGTCTTTCTTTGCATTCTCTTCCATTATTTCTTTAACGCGTTTTTCGCTCAAAGGATAGATAATGGTGCATATAAGACCGATAGCGGCGAATGCCATCGGGCCGTAGGTTATAATGTTGAACATACCCGATTGAATAGCGGGAGTAACAGCTTGTGTTGCGTTGTAGCCGATGGATGCGAGCAGCCAGCCCGATATTCCGCCGAGAAGCCATACACCGATTTTTATGGGTAGTGTATAAAGACCCATAATGAATGCTCTTGCTTCCTTGCCGATCTTCCATTTGCCGTATTCGACGCAGTCACCGAACATTGCGGGTCCACATGAGGCGATACCTGCAAAGAAGAAGAAGCCGACGCCCATTATGATGAGGAAGATTGTCGTATTGCTTGAAGCAAAAAGTCTGGAGCAGAGCAACGCTACTATCATCATAGTGAAACCGAACATATAGGAATTCTTTTTACCAAGCTTTTTACGAAGGAACTGACCGATAAAGACAGAACCGCAGAAGGTAAAGACAGCAATTATTGTAGCAAATCTCGGTTGAAGCGTGAGATCCTGCGCAACGATCGTGAAGTAATAAACTACATAGCCGTTAAATAAATTTTGCGTAAGAGTCTTGCACGTTTCGGCAATAAGCATTAAAATGAGTGGAGGATTCTTGAAAATCTGTTCTGCCATTTCCTTGCCTGTGAGCTTTTGAGCTTTTGCTTTTGCATCTAACCCTGTACCCGGTAAGTCGTAAGGTTTTGATGTTTTGAACAACAACAGCTGTAAAACGAGATACACAGCCATGAATACCAGAACGGTAAAAAAGAATCCTTTTTGTGTTGTCTGTGTTTTTGTCGCAGCCTTTGAGAATATAAGAAGCAAAGGCAGGAAGGTCATGCTGAAAACTACCTGAGCTACAGAAGCGAACTGTGCTTTTCTTGCGGAAAGCTGCGCTCTTTCTTCAGGAGTCTGACCGATTGTGTTTAACAGCGCCATCTGTGCTGTTCGTCCGAAGTTGAAAAATCCGAAGAACAATACGTAGCAAATACATGCAATGACGACCTTAGTGTTTGTCGTTCCGCCGATACCGGCATACTGCAAAACGCCGATTATCGCAGCCAGAGGACACATAAGAGCAATCCATGAACGGCATTTGCCCCATTTTAAGGATACCTTTTCTTCGACGACGCTTGACAAAAGAATGGTAACGATATCGAACACTCTTGTAATAAGAAGAACGGTTCCCATAATAACTGCGGGCAGAAGGATAACATTCGTCAGATAGAACGGAAAGTACTGCGTTCCTATGCTTGCCACAAGCAAAGCGCCGATTTCGGAAAATCCGAACGTCCATACGACCAAGTTAAAATTCTTTTTGTTTGTTTCGTTAGTCATAAATAATAAATTCCTTTCTTTGAAAAATTTTGCCGCCGGGCTTTTTTTTATTTAAACCGCCGCGCATAACGCCAAACGGTATAAATACAATGATTTGTCTTTTTTTGTACATTCGATTATTTTTTTATCTATTTATTCAATTTTATGATTGTGATTTTAGTATTAATTTGAAGTTATTTTTCGCTGTTTTTAAATACTAATTTAATTTTACAACCTATGTATAACTAATTGTTGGGTTATTGGCTTTTATGATTGTGCATTTATGTAATTTGTATAATATTTGTATTACAATTGAAATATATCACCATATGTTCATTATGTCAATATGTTTTGTACATTTTCTAATATTTGTATAACTGTGTTCAATATCGTGCAATTATTATAAAATTTCATATTTCTTTTTTTTAAAACACCTTTGATAAAAGAGCTTTTTAAACTAAAATATATTAAAAGGCAAAGATATGAAAAAATTAAATAAAACAGAGGAGAAAATCCTCGATACGGCAAAGTATATTTATAAAAAGCTTGGCTATACGTCCAGCTCCTTCCAGATGATAGTTGAGCGCTCAGGAATATCACGCAGTCTTATTAATTATTATTATCCAAAAAAACAAGACGTGCTTGTTACCATTCTCGGAAGACACCTTGACACAATGATTGAATATGTCGAGGCACAAAAGGATTATAACGCTATATTGGTTTATATGCTCAGTACCGCGCTATATACAAAGAGTATGTTTGTCACGGAAGAAACAAGGCGTTTTCATATGGACGTAATTTTAAGAACAGACCGAAAAGTCGGCCCTTATAAGAACTACGATAAATTATACAGAGATATTGTCACGCAGTATAATGTTGACATGAGCGAGGACGAGCTGTATTTAAAGGAAATAGCGATATTCGGTGCAAAGTCGGAATTGTTTGCGAATTACGAAAAAGGAAGTATTCCATACCCGCTGCACGAAGTACATAAAATGGTAATGATAAACACTCTTACACTTTTGAAAATACCATATATAGTAATAAATGAAAACATTAAAATATTCGAAGAAGAATATAAAGAATTATCCAAGAAGGAGTTCCTGTTATTCGACTAAATTAAAAACCGCATGAAACATATCATGCGGTTTTGTTTAATAAATGTGTACTGTTGCGTTTCCTGCTTCTGTCCGTTTTAAGCATGTCGTTTTTTATGAGCCATTCGTAAGTATCTAAAAGTGTTGTTTTGATATCGCGCGTTTTGTAACCTAATTCTTCATCAGCTTTTTTATGGGAAAACATAGCGTTGCTTTTGAGCGTATACATAGAATATGAGGTATACAGCGGCGTTTGCTTGATAAGCTTATAATACAGCTCCGCTATCGGTGCAGAAAGTCTTGCAAACCACCACGGAAGCATTGTTTTTATTCTTTTTTTGCCTGTTATTTCATGCAGCAATTCTAGTATCTCACGCACCGTACAATACCGATTTGAGAGGATATAACATTCACCCCTTCTGCCCTTAATCGCACATTCCAGAAGTCCGTTTGCCACATCTCGCACATCGACAAAATCATATCCTCCGTCAACTCCCGCAACAAGATTTCCTGAGCAGTAGTCGCGTATGAGCTGGCTTGTGTGTCCGTTGCAGTAATCGTAAGGGCCTATTATGCCTGAGGGATGAACTACGCTTGCGTTAAGCCCGTTATCTGCCGCTTCAAGCACAGCCCTTGTTGCCGCCGCTTTCGTTTTGGCATATAAACCAACCACCTTATCAGGCTCAAAATCCTTGATCTCAGTCATTATTTCACCCTTGGGTTTCTCGGTTATTGCGTGTACGCTGCTCACATATATAAGCTTGTCTACACAGTATTTTTTACATAGAGCAATAACATTTTTCGTACCCCCTACATTGACGTCATACACCAGCTGTTCGTGACTTGATGATATCGTTACAATGCCTGCAATATGTATGAACGTAATGAGAGTATCCGTCGAAATATTCTCAAAGAGCTTCTTAAGACCGACCGGGTCTGTCAGATTGCCATATACCCTTTCGATCGTTTCAGGTAAATGCGTATCAAAATAATCCCCCTCGAGCAAGAATACCCGAAGTCTTTCTCCTCTATTAACAAGCTCGTTTACTACAGCTGTACCAAGATGTCCGCTTGCTCCCGTGACAAGATATATCCTGTTCATAACACACCTCCAAATAATTTAAATAAGTGCGATTATATCAAAATTGTGTGAATCAGGAAAAAACGAACTCTCTTTATTCTTATTTATATTTAATATTAACGTCGTTAACGATATTTCCAACACATTTCGTCAAAATATTCCTTCAGCTCAAAGCGCAAAACATCAGGCTTGATAACTTCAGAATATTTGGCTGTCTCAAATGCCCACTTTAAAACCTTATCATAGTTTGAAACTATATCAAGCACGCAGTAGTCCTCGTTGACTTCGGTTACCGTCATTTCGTCGCCGAAGATCTCGTAGGCATTCTCCATCTTCTCTTTTTTAAGCTTTACTATAAAATCCCCCACGCTTCCTCCGTAGCCTTCGATAAACTGGGAAGCAAAATATTTGGGGTCGAAGCCTCTTTCATAGCCCACTATGCTTTTTAGTCGTGCTTGAGGTGCATCGACTATCTCAGGGTCGCTTATCATGGCTATTTTATAGCAAGTCATAACGGAGGAGTCCAAAAGACTTGCCGCAAGGTAATACTCGTTATCTATATTTACTACAGCATGAGGAGTTACTGTTATTCGCGCGTCGGACAAGTGCACTATTTCGTTATTCTCGCTTACCGTATCAATAGTAAACCTGAGCTGTTTTAACTCATTGAACGCTGTGGCTATGGTTTTGATATTTCCAAGAACCTTGTCCTTCGGAAAAGTATGTTTGTTAATTATCCCGCCGTAGTATATCCTGCCAAGGCTCCAGTCGGTTCCCGTATAATTGTTCATTAATTTAAGGATATGATCTATATCCTCACGTGAGGTATACTTTGAGCACATCATACCTTCCCAAAGCGTGAACACCTCGTCTGCACTGAACTGTTTATCTCTTAGATAATATGAATACTGTCCGTTTATCTCTGAGGTAACGAATTTACAGCCGTATTCTGTAAGAACCTTTATATTTCGTGTTACTGTTTTTTTTGAGCACTGCGCGCCAAAATCGTTGTTGATATGCTCCAATACGTCGTTTAACGTCAGCTGATGCTGCTCGTCGGAATATTTTCTGAATATATCAAGCACATAAAGAAGCACCATTTTTTTTGCTATAGCAACAGCCTGATCGGTTGCGTCGTCGCCATCTATAAGAGCCTGAGGTACCTGTATGACCGCAGGTTCTTCAACTGTATTCTTTTTTCCGCCAAAAGGTCTTTTCATGCTAAACTCCTATTAAATTGAACATGGAAATTATAGCATGGTTTTGTTACAATGTCGATACATTTTAAGCTTATTTCTTTTCACTTACATATTTTTTTGCTGTTTGTTCATAAATGGCAAGATAATTGTCATACCTGAGGCGGGATATCAGCCCTTTTGAAACAGCCTCCTTGAGTCTGCAGCCCGGTTCGCTGATATGCAAACAATTCTGATAACGGCAATCCGAATAATCATAAAATTCCGGGTAATACTTCCAAAGCTCCTCGCATGGTATTCCGCTTATTGCGAAATCTGAGAATCCGGGCGTATCGAGTATAAATGAATTCTTGTCGCATTCGACAAGCTGCGTATATCTGGTAGTATTCTTGCCCCTTGATATTTTTTTACTCAGCTCTCCCACCTGAGCATCACAATCAGGGCAAATCAGCTTCATAAGGGAGCTTTTGCCTGCGCCGGAAACACCTCGGAATGCGCTTATATTGCCACGAAGTATTTCTTTAAGCTCGTTGATACCCTCTTTTGTTGTTGCGCTGGTAAATATAATACTCTCGCAACATGCGCAGTAATTATCCGTTATATATTTAAGCTGCCCTTCATCGGCTAAGTCGCATTTTGTAAGTACTATTACGCTTTTCACGTGAGAGGCTTTGTTGTCAATGAGCATTTTGTCAAGTAAAAGGTAAGAAATATCCGGCTTTTTTACAGCAACCGCCAATAACCCCTGCGAAATATTAGCGCATACGGGACGCCTGATGTAATTGCTTCTCGGTAGAATCTGTTCTATAGTCGCATCGCCTGTTTCGAACGTATCATACAAAACCAAATCTCCTACAACAGGCTTAATATGTTCATTTCTGAGTTGTCCGCGTGCACGGCACGTTATTGTCTCTCCGTCTTCATTTACGACGGTATAGAATCCTGCGACACCTTTTACTATATATCCCTTCCTCATTTCTTAGAAAGTTATCGTTCCGGTATACTTTATTACATCGTTTACATACACACGATAGGTTCGCGTACCCATACCTGTCACCTGAACGCTGATAATATCCGTTCTGGTATTTGTTCCCGTATAAACAGTTGAAAAATTATTTGAGGAATCTCCCAAGTCAATCCTTACGCTCAAATCACCAGACGGCAGACCACTCAAGTTTTTCAAGTCATATGAAAGTGTGGTCGTAATCTCTCTGCCAAGGCTTACCACAAGATCTACGCGCGTGTTTTTATCAGCCTCGGTATAAGCGTTTGGAGACTGCTGCATGACTTGTCCTTCGTCGTAGCTCGTACTGGAAGAATAGCGCACCTCACCCAATATAAGACCGTTATCGCTTATTGTTTGCTTCGCCGCAGCCAGACTCATTCCTAAAAGATTCGGCGTGGAAACAGCGTCCTTTCCGCTGCTAACATAAAGAATCACTTCAGAGCCTTCCTTGACTTGTATACCTGAAGTCGGGCTTACTGCGATGACCATATCCTTTTTAACGTCGGCGCTGGTTTGATATTTAACCTCCTTGACAAGCAAACCGAGTGAGGTCAGCTTGTCGGTAGCTTCTTTCTGGTAGAGGTTTGATACGTCGGGTATAGTAACTATTTTAGGGCCGCTGCTCATAACAAGTCTGATAACGGTTCTTCTCTCAACCTCCGTGCCTTCCTTCGGAGACTGCGATATTACCTTGTTTTCTTCAACATCGGCACTCGACTGATATTTTGATATTTCGTACTTTAAATGAGCATTATTAAAGGCTTCTTTCGCCTCGTCTTCCGTCATATTGACGACATTCGGTACGATCGTCGTCTGTCTGGGAATAAACATTACCGCACATATGATTCCTATTAAGATAAGCGCGCATACTGAGATAAATATCAGTCTTCTCTTTTTGCTGCCGAAAAGCTTATGCTTTAGAGTAGAAGAATTATTTACGCTCTTGCCGCTTGCCTTCTTCTTGTCCTTGTATGTCGGCTTAATTGGAGCGTTTATATCTTCACGAAGCACCTTAAGATCGTCAAGAAGCTCCTTTGCGTTTTGGTATCTGTCCTCGGGTCTGCGGCGCGTTAAGTTAAGTACAACCTGATTTACACCCTCGGGGATACGTTTATCAAGATCTCTCGGTGACATAACGCTGTTTTGTACATGCTTTAAGGCTACCGCTACAGGAGTTTCGCCGTCGTACGGAAGCTCTCCGGTAAGCATTTCATACATCATTATTCCAAGCGAATAAAGGTCGCTGCGTTCGTCAAGAAAGCCTCCTCTTGCCTGCTCCGGCGCTATATAATGCACGCTTCCCAAGGCGTCCTCTGTCGCCGTTATGGTCGATGAGGTTATAGCTCTTGCTATACCGAAGTCCGCAACCTTAGGCACCTTGGAGGTAGTAAGAAGAATGTTGTGCGGCTTTATATCTCGGTGAATTATCCCATTATTGTGAGCATGCTGCAAACCGCCGGCAATGGCATTTATCATTTCTACGCACTCGCCGGGAGCTACTCTTCTGTTGGCTACGATATAGTTTTTTAAAGTGCTTCCGTCGACGTATTCCATTACGATGTAATAAATACCATCGCATTCGCCCACGTCGTAAACATTGACGATATTCGGATGCGCAAGCTTTGCGTCAGCCTGAGCTTCTCTCAAAAATTTCTTTAAGAACTGATCGTTATCGGTAAATTCGGGTTTTAACACCTTTACTGCAACAAATCTGTCCAGACGCATATCTCTTGCTCTGTAAACCTTTGCCATACCGCCCTGACCGATTTGCTCCAGTATCTCATATTTATCGTCTATAATCTTACCAATCATCTTCATCACCTAACACTCAAAGAGTACCGCAGTCACGTTATCGTGACCACCATTTTTATTTGCCGCTTCAATAAGCTTATATACTGCCTTTCTCAAGCTTTTTTCACTTTTCACTATAGTTTGTATTTCGTCAATCTGAAGCTCGTCCGTAAGCCCGTCGCTGCATAAAAGTATTCTGTCTGTCGGGTTCAACTGGATTTCATATATATCTATTTCCACGTCCTCATCCGTACCGAGAGCCCTTGTTATCACGTTTTTGCTCGGGTGTTGGGCAGCCTCTTCACTTGTTATCTGTCCGCTGTCAACCATGAACTGAACAAGCGAATGATCCTTTGTAATCTGAGTAATATTATCATCAATAAGATAAGCGCGGCTGTCACCCACCTGATATATATGTGCTTTTTTATTATTCGCTATAAGCATGGTAAGCGTCGTGCCCATACCATCGTAATCTTCATTTTGATTTGCCATACGATAAAGATTTCTGTTTATGTGCTTTATTAGATCCTTGATTTGTTCCGTTTTATTAAAATAATCCTCTTTATCCCACATGGCAAAAAAGCTGTCCAGCTCCCTTGCTGTACATGCGCTGGCTATATCTCCCGCCTTATGACCTCCCATGCCGTCTGCAACAGCCAAAACGAACATGGAATTAGGCTCATGTCTGTTAATAAACGCATCCTGATTATCCTTGCGAACCATACCCGTGTGGGTCAACCCGGCACTTCTCATCAGTCCTCCATAGACAAATATTGACTTTTCAGCTGTCCGCACGCAGCATTGATACCGCTGCCCAATTTTCTTCTTATTGTACAATTAATTTTCAACATTTTCAACTTTTTTGCAAATTCATCTGTACAATCTGATTTGTTTGTTTTCAGATAGCTCTCTTTTTTGTTGTAATCTATTAAATTGACTATAATATCAGTATCTCCGATAAGCTTTTTTAATGTGTAGGCACATTCCTTTGTATCGTTTACTCCCTGAATAACGCAATACTCGCACGTTATTCTTCTGGAGGTCTTTTTTCTGTAATAATTGCAGGCTTCTATTACATCGGCTATCGGATATGCTCTTTCCACAGGCATCATTTCTTTTCTTATTTGTGGAACTGCCGAATGAAGGGAAAGCGATAAATTTATTCCGAGGTCGTCATCGGCAAGCTTTCTTATCATTGGTTCTATGCCGCAGGTCGATAATGTGATATGTCGTTTACCTATATTCAGAGCGTTTTCGTTTGTCGCTATCAGTATAAACTTTTTTACTTCGTTGTAATTGTCAAGCGGCTCTCCGCTGCCCATGAGAACTATATTGTGAACGCTTGTGTTTTTATCCTTTGCTACCGCCAAAAGCTCCGAAACCATCTCACCTGCGCTTAAGTTGCGTATAAAGCCGCCCTCTCCAGAGCAGCAAAAAGCACACCCCATGCGACATCCCGCCTGAGTCGAAACGCACACTGTCAGTTTATCCTCATACATTAAAGCCACACATTCAATAAGAATATTATCCCATGTTTTAAGCAGGTATTTTGTCGTCGATGTACGGGCTTCTTCGATTTTTTTTATCGTCTTCATCGCACATACGATATATTTTTCGTTCAGTCCTTCACGAAGAGGCTTGGGTATATCGCTCATATTTTCTATATCGCAGCCCTTCATTGCATTTTTATATATTTGCTTCGCCCTGTATGCAGGCTCATCGAAATCCCGTAAAAACCTTGCCGAAAACTCCTGTGGCAAATATCCCGTTATAGTTTTTTTCATGCTTTATTTCACCTTTTTTAACTTCGCTATAAAGAAACCGTCGCAGTCGTCGTCTGCCGGATTTAACATAAGTATCCCGTTTCTCATCTCCTTATGAGTGCATTTCAATTTAAACGGGAGCGTTATTTCCTCCATTTCAACGGCGCCGCTTTCCCCTAAAGCATATTCGACGGTTTTTATATTCTCTTTTGGATTCAGCGTGCATGTGGAATACAACAAGCTGCCTCCCTTTTTAAGAGCGTCTATCCCGCTTAGTATGATTTTCTTTTGTACTTCTATGAGAGAAGCTATATTAGAAGCATTTAGGTTTAAAAGGATATCGGGTTTTCTCGCTATAACGCCCAAACCGGAGCATGGCACATCGCATATGACCTTGTCAAAGCGCTCCTTAAACTCTTCTTTTTTTACTGTTGCGTCATTACGCAGTGTTTTTATATTTTTTAAGCCCATCTGTTTTGCGCTTTGGTATAGCATATCCAGCTTTGGAATACTTATATCACAGGAGGTTACTTGAGCGCCGCCCGATATAATCGCCGCACCGAAGCTTTTCGCACCGGGTGCTGCACACAAATCAAGGATAGCATCAGTTTTCGAAGGAGACAGCACATATGACGATATTGCTCCCGAAATATCCTGTGCAAAGAAAGCTCCTTTTTTATACGCTTCAGAAGCAAAAATATTTTTTTTACTTTTTACCTCCAAGACATTTAAAACGTATGTGGGAAAAGTCTGTATGTCTTCTTTTAAAAGCAGCTCCATTGTCTCTTCACAGGTATACGATAATGTATTTACACGAATATACACTCGCGGAGCATCGGTAAAATATCTAGCCATGGCCTTTAGCCTTTTATCATCGTATGATTCTATGAGTATATCGCTTATTTCTTCGTCGAATCCGCTCTCGTAATACAAAAGCTGTTTTATATCGTATTCGCCATGATTTATAAGCTCCTGTTTCCTTCTCAGGAACGACCTTAATATGGCGTTTACATAGTTTGCCGCACTCTTTATCGCAAAAAACTTAGTCATTTCAACCGCGTCGTTTACAACGGCATAATCAGGCACTTTATTTAAACACATAAGCTGATATAAGCTCATCATAAGTATAATATTGACCCTGCTGTCTGTCTTTTCGAAGGGTTTATCCGATAAGCTATTCAATATTTCTTTTATTAAGTTACGCTTTTTTATTGTACCGTAGACTATATTCGAGCAAAGAGCTCTGTCCGACGGATTTTTAACTGCGCTGTTTAAATGGTTTGAAAGCGAAATATTCGAAAACGCTTTTTTTTCAAATACATCAAATAAAACTTTATACGCGGTAATTCTGGCAATGGATATATTACTTTTCATGTTATTCTCTCAACTACAAAAACAGCCGCCTTAAATATTTCGGCGGCCGTTCTGTTTATCTTCTTTTTTCTTTGACCTTTACGGCCTTGCCGACGCGGTCTCGCAGGTAGTAAAGCTTTGCTCTTCTGACTTTACCGTACCTGACAACCTCTATCTTGTCGATACGCGGCGAGTTGAGCGGAAAAGTTCTTTCAACACCTACGCCATATGAAATCTTTCTGACTGTAAATGTTTCTCTTGCTCCGCCGTTTTGACGTTTGAGCACAATACCTTCGAAAATCTGAATTCTTTCACGCTTACCTTCCACGACTTTGACGTGAACCTTTACGGTATCTCCAACGTGAAATTCAGGAACGTCGCTGCGGATATTCTCGGCTTCGACCATTTTTAACAAATCCATTTGTGCTCCTCCTTCCTGCCCAGGCGTTCTTGTATTGTATTAAATAACAGAGGACCGCCGTATTAACTAAGACAGTATATCATAAGCAAGTTGTCTAAGCAAATGATTTTTTATTTAATTTACATGTAATTATATATTAAAGATTGTTTTTATACCGAAGCTCTTTTTGATATCTTCAGATAGTATGTTATAATTTAAAAATTCAAATGTCATTAAGGAGGATATAATGATCCTTGCAGATAAAAATGAAATAAACAGAGCCGGAATTTATGTTTTTTACGATAAATACGGCATAGTAGACGAATATGTTTTTTATATGCTTGAGAATATAAGACCGTTTCTTAAAAGCTTGACCGTCGTTGTTAACGGAAGTATCCAACCGGAATATGAGAGTCGTTTAGATGATATCGCAGATGATATTTACAAGCGAACGAACAACGGTTATGACATCACGGCGTACAGGGACGGAATTAAAAGAATAGGCTGGGATAAGCTGTGTGAATACGACGAATGTATACTTTTCAATTCCACTCTATACGGGCCTATCTATCCGTTTAGTGAAATGTTTGAGACAATGGATAAAAAGGACATTGACTTCTGGGGTATACTGAAATTCTTCAAACAGGAAAATTTATATATTGACGATTGCGATTATAAATATATTCCGGAGCATATTCAGTCTTATTTCATTTCAATACGCAATAAAATGCTCACAAGCAAGGAATTCTTTGACAAAATGGAGAATCTTCCGTTTATTGAAGACGCAAACGACGCCATATCGCAGTTCGAGGTCGTTTTCACGAAAGAATTCAGTGAATACGGTTACAAATGGGACACTTATATGCAAATTGAGGATTTGCGCGGACAGGTCGACTACGCGATGATGATTATGCCCGATGAATTGATCCGTGAAAGAAGATGCCCTGTAATAAAGCAAAAATTGTTTGCCACTAAGGCAAGAGATTATCCCGTATTCGATTCTGTGAAAAAAGCGCTTCAATTTATTGACAGCGACACAGATTATGATGTGAACATGATATGGGACAATCTATTAAGAACCATGCCTATGGACGAATTGAAAAGCATGCTTCATTTTAATTACATTTTACAAAGAAATACTTCTGTTAAAGAATATAAAGATAAAAAAATCGCTATGGTAGTAAATCTTCAGGATACACAATATTTAAGTCTGCTTTTAAAATACATTAGCAATATATCGGTTGTCAATGATATCATTTTTGTTTACTTTGACGAAGACAAACGCAAAGAATCAGAGAATATCCTTATTAAGCATAAGAATATCAGCGTGAAATTTATAAAGAAAGATATTTCATCTGAAATCATTTCGGCAAACAAACAAATACTTGAGGATTATGATTACCTTTGTTATATAAATCTGCATACGCTTGAAAAAATCGAGCCATATGTAAATCAAAAATTATTTTACGAAAAAGGCTTTGAAAATCTTATAGCCTCCGATGAGTATATTTATAACATCATAGATACTTTTCAAAGAGAAAACAGGCTCGGTATGCTTATCCCAAAGCAAGCGAACCATGCTTATTTTTCCTCGGGCGAATATTTCCCATGGGGCGCGCAGCTAAAGAAAAACATGGTTATACCACAAACCGATTCACTGCCTGTTTATTATAAAGAATACGAACAGGATTTCATCGACACAAAACAATTACTCGAACAAATGAACATACATGTCCCAATATCGTTAAAGAATGCCCCTGTTTCACCTTCCGACGGCTTTTTCTGGATAAAAAAACAAGCAACAAAAACGATTTTTCAATTTGCTGAGTGTAACTGCGACGATTACTTTGCACCGAAAAGGGACATGAACGGCGTTTTTCTCCATATTCCGGAGAGAATATACGGTTATGCTGTACAAAATGACGGATTCTACACAGGATATATCATGAACGATGACTTCGCAGCTATTGAAATGACAAACCAAGACAGAGAAGTAATTTATCTGGCAAAGACAATGTGCATAAAGAAAGTATCTCATGCAGCGCTTGCCGCCAATAAAGTCACTTCGACCGTCAAAGAAGGACTTAAAATAGTTATGCCAAAAGAAAAGTTCAGAAAACTGCTGAAATGGAAAAGGAAACATCTCGGTTCTTAAAAAAAAAAAATATCCCCAAGTTCACTATAAATGTGATCTTGGGGATATTTTATATTTTCTTATTATTTCTTTTCTTTATTGTTCTTTAGGTTTATCTTTTTCTTGGGTTTCTTTGCCCACTCCTTACGCTTTTCTTCGATATTGACACAGTAGAATTTGTCTGTAATGAATATGGAAAAGACATCAAGAAGCTTCATTGTTATCCAAAATATCATAAAGCCCTGACTTAACAGAATACTGCATGCGCTCACTGCCACAAGCATAAATATATCTACTCCCACTTGACTTATAAGCTGACGCTTCTCCATGAGCATATCGTGAACAAAGGTAAGAGCCACACTTGCCATAAGCAAAATTATGGAAATAAATAAACTGTCGTCCATGCCGTAGGTCATATATGTTTTAATTGGAGAGAGCGATAAATCAGGTATGGAGAGAAACGTCATACTCATGCTTGAACCGTTATTAAAGATAAAAGCCTGAGGATTACTCAGCGCACCGCATATACCCGCAACTATTATAGCCTGCAGCCCGATAAGCCCGAAGCGTGACATCATGGGATATTCGTTCTCCATAAGGAACTTCATAGTTTGTTCGTTTTGAACCTTAGGATCACTTTTGAACTTTATTCTTACCTTGTCATACTGAGGCTTTAAGACCTCCGTTAAAACTATCGTGTTGTAATATTTCTTCGAAAGAAAAATTAAAAATAACTTGAATACTATAGCAGCCAGCATAAGCGAGTAACCGATGTTATCAGTCAGCTTGCCAAATGCCGCAAGCATATACCCAAACCATTCAATAATAAACATATCATTCCTCTTTTATATTATTCGTTATATAATCATATCAAAATTTTTATCTGAACAAAACCAATACGACAAAATTTTCAAAATAATGGATTTTATCTCATATGTTATTTTAAGTTGAATACTAAAAATAAGAGAGCTTTCCAAAATGAAAGCTCTCTTAAATAACAAGAATACTGTTACATCATTCCGGGATAACCGCCGCCTGCTCCTGCGGGCATTGCCGGCTCCGGCTTGGGTATTTCAGCAACACATGCTTCGGTCGTCAGGAACATGCTTGCAACACTTGCCGCATTCTGAAGCGATGTTCTTATGACCTTAGTCGGGTCTACGATACCTGCTTCGAACATATCTACATATTCAAAGTTAAGTGCGTCAAAGCCTTCCGACTTGTTCTTTCCGTTTATAAGCTTATCTACAACGATACTTCCGTCTATTCCTGCATTGAAGGCGATCTGTCTGATAGGTGCTTCGATAGCCTTGCGGATTATCTGAGCGCCTGTTCTCTCATCACCGTCGAGCTTTGTTATAAGCTCATCGACTGCTTTGGTTGCCGAAATTAAAGCCGCTCCGCCTCCGGCAACGATACCTTCCTCGACTGCAGCTCTCGTTGCATTGAGCGCGTCCTCTATCCTGTATTTTCTTTCCTTCATTTCGGTCTCTGTGGCTGCGCCGACCTTTATTACCGCAACTCCGCCGGAGAGCTTTGCAAGTCTTTCATGCAGCTTTTCTTTGTCGTACTCGGAAGTGGTCTCTTCGATCTCCTTCTTTATCTGCATCTTTCTTGCTTCAACGTTCTTAGCGTCTCCTGCGCCTTCGACTATGATGGTGTTTTCTTTGTCTATCTTTATACTTCTTGCCTTACCGCAAACATCGAGTGTGGCAGTTTTTAAATCCATTCCCAGCTGCTCGCTTATAACGGTTGCACCCGTCTGAAGAGCTATATCCTCAAGCATGGCTCTTCTTCTGTCGCCAAAGCCCGGAGCTTTGACTGCAACGCACTGGAATACGCCACGAAGCTTATTTAGTACCAGCGTTGAAAGCGCTTCTCCTTCGATATCCTCTGCGATTATCAGCAGCTTGCCGCCCTGTTGAACGAGCTGTTCGAGTATGGGAAGAATTTCCTGTATATTTGAAATCTTTTTATCGGTCACAAGAATATTTACATCCTCGTAATCCACGCACATTTTCTCGGTATCGGTTACAAAATAAGGAGATAAATATCCTCTATCGAACTGCATACCTTCGGTAAAGTCAAGCTCTATCTGCATTGACTTTCCTTCTTCTATTGTGATAACGCCGTCTTTACCGACCTTCTCCATAGCATCTGAGATAAGCTCGCCGATTTTCTTATCATTAGCTGATATGGAAGCGACCTGCGCTATAGCTGTTTTATCGTCAACGGATTTGCTGTTGGCTTTTATCTCATTTACGGCAATCTCTGTAGCCTGTTCTATTCCCTTTTTAAGGATTATGGGATTTGCGCCTGCCGTGACGTTTTTAAGTCCTTCTTTTATGATTGCCTGTGCAAGTACTGTAGCTGCTGTAGTACCGTCGCCTGCAACGTCGTTTGTCTTTACGGCAACCTCTTTTACGAGTGCTGCGCCCATGTTCTCGAAAATGTCTTCGAGTTCAATCTCTTTTGCAATGGTAACACCATCGTTTGTTATTATCGGAGATCCGAAGGATTTTGACAAAACTACGTTTCTGCCTCTCGGTCCGATTGTTACCTTAACGGCGTCCGCAAGCTTATTTACGCCTATTTCAAGCGCGTTTCTTGCTTCTATGCCATATTTTAAATCTTTAGCCATTTTTTTCCTCCTTTAATTATTCGCAAATTGCAAGTATATCGTTCTGTTTGACAATTAAAAGCTGTTCTGATTCGAATTCGACTTCCGTACCCGAGAACTTCGAGTATATAACCGTATCGCCTACCTTAACGTCAAGAGCAACTTTTTTGCCGTCTATAACTTCGCCGCTGCCGACAGCAATGACCTCAGCCAGCAAGGGTTTTTCCTTGGAAGTTTCGGGAAGGACTATGCCGCTTTTCGTTTTATCCTCGGACTCCTTTACCTTAAGTACAACTCTGTCACCCAAAGGTTTCAATTTCATGTTTATGCCTCCTTGTATAATAAATGTGTACCTCTCATATTGTTAGCACTCAATCATATTGAGTGCTAAGATTATTCTACCATAATAATCCTTTAAGTCAATACAAATCAGTAAATAATTATTTTAAGTTTGTAATTATTTTCTTTGCAAACCTTATGCGTTTTTGTTATCATAAAATTTAACAATGATTTCTATAAACTAAGGAGTCTCTGATGGGAAAAATACTCAAAGAAGGGCTTACGTTCGACGATATTCTGCTCATTCCGCGCTATGCGGATTTTGCGCCGTCACAGACGGATCTGAGTACGCGATTGACTAACACTATCAATCTCAATATTCCGTTTATTTCAGCGGGCATGGACACCGTTACGGAAAGCAGCATGGCAATTGCAATGGCAAGACAGGGCGGCATAGGCGTCATACACAAGAATATGTCCATAGAAGAACAGGCGGAAAACGTCGATAAAGTAAAAAGAAGCGAAAACGGCGTTATTGTCGACCCGTTTTCTTTATCGGAGAACCATGTAGTCGGAGACGCAATGGTTCTCATGGAGAAGTACCACATTTCAGGCGTACCTATAGTGCGCGGCAAAAAACTCGTCGGTATCTTAACAAACAGAGATTTAAGATTTGAGGATAATCCCGCAAAGCTTATATCGGAAGCCATGACAAAGGAAAACCTAATAACAGCTCCTGAAGGAACAACTCTGTCGGAGGCGGAGCATATTTTAAAAAGATATAAGGTCGAGAAGCTCCCGATAGTCGATAAGGAAGGCAATTTAAAAGGACTTATAACGATAAAGGATATTAAAAAAGCTATTCAATACCCCGATTCTGCGAAGGACAGCCAAGGCAGGCTTCTGTGCGGAGCCGCAGTCGGTATCGGAGCGGACAGCTTTGAAAGAGTTAGAGCGCTCGTGGCATCAAAGGTAGATGTGCTCGTGCTTGATACGGCGCATGGAGATTCCAAAAATGTCGTTGAGGCTCTTCGTAAGATAAAAGATACTTTCCCCGATGTGCAGGTTATCGCAGGCAATGTTGCGACAAGTGCTGGAACAATAAAGCTCATAGAAAACGGTGCTGACGCTGTAAAAGTAGGCATAGGCCCCGGTTCGATATGTACCACAAGAGTAATAGCGGGAATAGGAGTTCCGCAGGTAACGGCGATAATGGACTGCGCCGAGGCTGCCGATAAATATAATGTTCCCATAATTGCTGACGGAGGCATTAAGTTTTCGGGAGATGTCACAAAGGCTCTGGCAGCAGGCGCGTGTACTGTAATGATGGGAAGCATACTAGCCGGAACGGACGAAAGCCCAGGTGAAATGATTATTTTGCAGGGCAGACGCTACAAGAGCTACCGTGGCATGGGCTCGCTTGGCGCAATGCAGCAGATACACGGAAGCAGCGACAGATATTTCCAAGAGGGACAAAAAAAGCTCGTTCCCGAAGGCGTTGAAGGCAGAGTTGCTTATAAGGGAGCAGCCGGCGAAGTAGTATTCCAAATGGTAGGCGGCTTAAGAAGCGGCATGGGATACTGCGGATGCCGCAACATCGAAGAGCTCAGGAAGGATACGGAATTTATCAAGATCACTTCTGCTGCACTTACTGAAAGTCACCCTCACGATATAACCATATTAAAGGAATCTCCGAATTATACAAGAGAGTTTTAAACTCTTACAAGCTCACAATTGTTTAAAGCATTTAAGTAAGCAGAGCATATCAATTATTGCTTTGCTTACTTTTTTATAATCATTATTTTTTTTACAGCCATTCTTAAGTGCTGTTATAAAATAACAGTTATTTATCATAAAAAAAACGGTTATACATAAAGGCGCTTTAGTGTATGATATAATCAATATAAAGTCACAATGAATAAAGGGAAAATAAGCATGATGCTGATCATTATTATAGCGCTAACGGTAATACTTGACAGAGTTAGCAAAATACTTGCTGTAAAATACCTGCTTTCTTCTTCAAGCGTTACAGTTATAAAAAACGTTCTCGATTTGACGCTTACGAAAAACACAGGGGCAGCTTTCAGCATCTTTGAAGGAAAAGCTCTGATTTTAGGTATCTTCAGTATAGTAATTTCAGCAGCGCTGTGTTTCTTGCTTTACAGGCAACAAAAGCTGAATCGCAATAAAAAGCTTTATCTTATAAGCATTGCCATGATAATAGGAGGGGCGTTGGGAAACGCCATTGACAGGTTCGCATACGGTTATGTGGTTGACTTCTTCGAATTCACATTTGTGAACTTTGCGATATTCAATGTCGCCGACGCTTTTTTAACAATAGGCGCAATAATAATGTGCGCATGTATATTACTTGACAGGGAGATCAAGCTCTAAAATAACAATATGAAAAAAACAGATAACAAATTTAAAGTCGTAAGCGAATATGAGCCTGCGGGAGACCAGCCCCATGCCATAGATATGCTCAGCAAAGGAATAAACGCAGGAATGAAGGCGCAAACGTTGCTTGGAGTTACAGGAAGCGGAAAGACCTTCACCATGGCAAAAATAATCGAAAAGGTGCAAAAACCCACCTTGGTTCTTGCGCACAACAAGACTCTTGCCGCCCAGCTTGCAAACGAATTCAGATCCTTTTTTCCCGACAATGCCGTTGAATATTTTGTAAGCTACTATGATTATTATCAACCGGAAGCATACGTTCCGGGACAAGATCTTTATATTGAAAAGGATTCTTCGATAAATGATGATATTGATAAGCTCAGGCACTCCGCCACTGCCTCTTTATCCGAACGAAACGACGTTATAATAGTATCGAGCGTGAGCTGTATATATGGTCTAGGCAGCCCTATTGATTACGAAAATATGGTCATATCATTAAGACCCGGAATGACAAAGGACAGAGATGAGCTTATAAGAAAGCTTATTGATCTGCAATACACACGAAATGAGATGGATTTTCACAGAACCACCTTTCGCGTTAAGGGAGATGTTGTGGAAATATTTCCAGCTTCTGCAAGCGAATCCGCACTGCGCGTTGAGTTTTTCGGAGATGAAATAGAACGCATAACTCAAATAGACTCCATAACGATGAAGCCAACGCGTAGTCTCAACTACACAAGCATATTTCCCGCCTCCCATTATGTAACCTCGCCTGAAAAAATGGATCATGCTCTTAATACCATTCAATCGGAGCTTAATGAAAGGCTCGATTACTTCAAGAAAAATAATATGCTCGTCGAAGCGCAAAGATTGATGCAGAAGACTAACTTCGATATGGAAATGATGCGCGAAATGGGTTACTGCAAGGGTATAGAAAACTATACCAGACATATAAACGCGTCTTCTCCCGGCGCTGCTCCTTTTACCTTGATGGATTATTTTCCTAAAGACTTTTTAATGTTTATAGATGAATCTCACGTAACTTTACCTCAGGTGCGCGGAATGTACGGCGGAGACAGGAGCAGAAAGAAAAATTTGATAGATTACGGCTTCAGGCTTCCTTCGGCTTACGACAACAGACCGCTTGATTTTGAGGAATTCGAAAATAAACTTAATCAGGTCGTATTTGTTTCCGCAACTCCCGGAGGCTATGAAGCAGAGCATTCCGAAAATACCGCCGAGCTTATCGTTCGTCCAACGGGGCTTATTGACCCGAAAATAGAAATTGTGCCTACAAAGAACCAAAT
This sequence comes from uncultured Lachnospiraceae bacterium, assembly GCA_964618075.1. Classification (GTDB taxonomy): domain Bacteria; phylum Bacillota; class Clostridia; order Eubacteriales; family Anaerofustaceae; genus CAYTMY01. The sequence continues at coordinate 106,285 of CAZTZO010000002.1, read as the reverse complement.
AGAACATCTCATAAGCGCTATCAATACCCAAACGAAGGACGGCAATCGCGTTCTTGTGACTACGTTAACTAAAAGAATGGCGGAGGATCTGTCAAAATACCTTTCACAGGCAGGGATTGCCACTGAATATCTGCATTCTGATATCGACACTGTTGAGCGCATGAAAATAATAAATGATTTGAGAAGCGGCGTGTTTGACGTTCTTGTCGGTATAAATCTGCTGCGTGAAGGGCTTGATATACCGGAGGTCAGTCTTGTTGCGATACTCGACGCTGACAAGGAAGGCTTTTTAAGAAGCGAAACATCTCTTGTTCAAACTATCGGAAGAGCAGCAAGAAACGAAAACGGTCATGTGATTATGTATGCGGATAGCATTACACCTTCAATGCGCTACGCTATAGATGAAACCAATCGAAGAAGAAAAAAGCAGTCGGAATACAATGAAAAGCACCATATAACGCCTAAGGGTATAACAAAAAAAATAACGCCGGGAATAGAAGCCTTGCTTTCACAGGAAATCCCCGAAGAGTATAAAACAAAAAAGACAAAGGGACTGCAAAAAAACGCACCGGTACAAAAAGCTAACGAGATAATCGAAAATCTTGAAAAAGAAATGAGGGCCTCTGCAAAGGCACTCGACTTCGAAAGAGCTATGATACTGCGTGACAGGATTAAAACCATTAAGGGGCAGCTCGATGAATGAATATACCATAACCGCAAAATGCGCTTTCGGACTTGAGAGTGCATTAAAGCACGAATTTTATTCGTTGGGTTATCATAAGTTAAAAACGACGGACGGCGCTGTAAGTATAAAAGGCACGTTTTCGGATGTATACAAGCTTAATCTTTCACTAAGATGCGCAAACAGCGTAATAATAGAGCTGTTTTCCTTTAAAGCTGAAAGCTTTGACGAGCTCTTTGATGCTGTGTATGCCTTCGATTGGAAGGAGGTCATACCGAAATCGGGTCGTTTTGATACGGCAAAGGTCATATCGAAGCGCTCAAAGCTGTTCTCCAAGAGCGATTGTCAGAGGATATCGACAAAAGCAATAGCAGAAAAGCTAAAATATTCATATAAGCTTACGACTTTAAATGAAAACGGCGCTTATTATCCAATACATCTCGGTATACTTAACGATATGGTTACTGTCAGTCTGAACACAAGCGGAACAGCATTAAACAGGCGTTCATACCGTTTGGCTGCGGGTAAAGCGCCGATAATCGAAACTCTTGCAGCAGGAATACTTTTGCTCAGCGGATACGACGGAAGCATGGAATTTACGGATTTTATGTGCGGCTCAGGAACCTTCGCAATAGAAGCGGCAATGATAGCCTCCGATTTAGCTCCGAATTTAAAAAGAAGCTTTTTATTTGAGGAATGGGGCGTAATCAAAGACGGTGAGCTTAAACAAATACAGGCTTCCACTGCTTCTCTTGCCCATAAACCTCCAAACCGCATATTGGCTTCGGATATAGACGGCAAAATGATAAAGATAGCTATGGAAAATGCGTCGCGCGCCGATGTGCAGGACGTCATTGCATTTCAAAAAATGGATTATAGAAATTTCACAAGCCGAAAAAAATACGGTATGATCGTATGCAATCCTCCGTATGCGGAAAGAATCGGGGATAAAAAGGAAGTAGAAGGCTTGTATGCCGATATGAAAAAAGTATACGAAGCTCTTAGCGAATGGAAGATGAACGTACTGTGCGCCAATCCTGAATTTCAGAGATGCTACGGGCGAAAAGCGGACAAAAACCGAAAAATATATAACGGCAATATGCTCTCCTATCTCTACACGTACGATTATCATACAAATAACATCAGCGATGACATTGAAAAGTAAAATACTTAAATTAAACACGTACTATTGCAAACGGCTCATATAAGTGTTAGCATATAGAAAATTAAATAAATCCCTTATTAAGAGCGGCTGAGTGACTAGGCACGATGAAGCCCGGCAACCGACATATGTACGGTGCCAAAACCTACAGGCAATGCCTGAATGATGAGGAAAAATATCCTCACTTTGTGAGGAGTTTTTTTTAAGTAAGGGTAGAAGGAGAAAAATGAGGCATTTTTTCACGTCGGAATCCGTAACGGAAGGACATCCCGATAAAATGTGCGACCAAATCAGCGATTCTGTATTGGACGCCATAATAGCGCAGGACAAAAACGCAAGAGTCGCATGCGAATGCAGCACAAACACAGGAATTGTGTTGGTGACTGGAGAGATAAGCACAAACTGTTATGTTGACATTAACAAGATAGCGAGAAACACGATAAAAGATATCGGCTACACAAACGCTAATTACGGTTTTGACGCAAACAGCTGCGGCATACTCGTTTCCATAGACGAGCAGTCTGAGGATATAGCTCTCGGAGTCGATAATTCGCTGGAAGCAAAAGCTTTGGGTAAGGATAAAGAAACAGGAGCAGGCGATCAGGGTATAATGTTCGGTTTTGCCTCAAATGAAACCCCTCAGTTCATGCCTGCCGCCATTCAATATGCGCACACGATAGCAAAACGCCTTACAGCGGTGAGAAAGGATAACACTCTTTCCTACCTTCGTCCCGACGGCAAATCGCAGGTAACAATCGAATATGACAACGACAAAATACTCAGAGTAGACACGGTAGTCGTTTCAGCACAGCACGATCCCGATATTGACATCGAACAGCTTAGAGAGGATATTAAAAAAGAAGTAATATTAAAAGCGCTGCCCGAAGAATATATCGACGAAAAGATGAAAATAATGATCAATCCTACAGGGAGGTTCGTCACAGGAGGGCCTCAGGGAGACAGCGGACTTACGGGAAGAAAGATAATCGTTGATACCTACGGAGGCTATGCAAGACACGGCGGAGGCTGCTTTTCCGGCAAGGACCCGACAAAGGTAGACAGAAGCGCAGCGTATATGGCTCGTTTTATAGCAAAGAATATCGTAGCCTGCGGGTTGGCACAAAAATGCGAAATAGAGCTTGCTTATGCTATAGGAGTGGCAAGACCGGTCAGCATATATTTAAATACTTACGGCACAGGTAAATATGACGATGAAAAACTCAGTAATACAGTAAATGAAAAATTTGATCTGCGTCCCGATGCAATAATAGAAAGACTGGATCTGCTTAGACCTATATACAGACAAACGGCGGCATACGGTCATTTCGGACGAGACGACATAGACCTTTCATGGGAGAAAACGGAAGACATTTTTTAAGCACTTTAAATAGGGCGGTCTTAAATGCGACTGCCCTATTTTACTATCATTTTTTCTTGGCTTTTTCTTCCCTCTTCGCAGCTTTCTCGCAGGATGTCAGATTTTTCCTGCCTTTACATTCTCTGTGATGAGCGATACACTCTTCACATTTGGCAAATCTTTCGCACTCCGTATGCTTACACGGGCATTCTTTAGAATCATATTTCATTTAAAAACCACCTTATTATAGTTAGTCGTCATTCTTCTTATTTTTTAATTTTGCTAACAATGCATTTATATTATCATAAACAAAATCAGGCTTTACTGAGGAAGCCTCCAGCATTTCGGGCGTCGTTTCTCCCGAAAACACAAGGACAGTTTTAACGCCTGCATTTATTCCCGACAGAATATCCGTGTAAAGCCGATCTCCTACTACCACAGTATTTTTACAAGAATACCCCGCAAGCTTCATAGCATATAATATCATATCCGGCTCAGGCTTTCCTATATACTTCGGACGGCGCGAGGTTGCAAAGTAAAGAGCTTCACATATTGCAGCGCAGTCAGGTACAAGCCCGAAGGAAACAGGACATCCCCTGTCGCAGTTCGTGGCAAGAAATACCTTATCTTTATACAAAAGCTCGCTTGCATAAACAAGCTTTTGATAATTAAGCTCTGTATCGTAAGCTACAAGCACGACATCGCTTCTCTCGTCGTTTTCTTCGGTAACATCTATTCCGTTTTCTTTAAGCTGCATAACAAAAGAACGAGTGCCCACGCAAAATATTTTTTTGTTTTTAAAATGCTCGTTTAAATAAAGTATTGTCGCCTGAGTAGAAGTAAAGAAATCTTTCTCACATGAAGTAATACCCATATTTGAAAGCTTTTTTATATAGTCGTTTACACTTTTCGACGAATTGTTGGTAACAAATATATATCTGCCACCGCTATCCGATATAAGATTTAACAGCTCCTTAACACCATCAAACAATGTGTTTTGATTGTATATAGTGCCGTCCATATCGAGAAGAAAAAGTCCATTTGCTGTTAATGAGTTCTCTTTTTTTAAAATAGATGAAGAATTATTTCCCATTGTCCGGTTTGTTTGAAGGCGTATCGCCGACTGTTAATATTTTTTTTAAGTTTTTTTCGAATTTCTTTCTCTCAAGCATTACAACATGCTCGCAGCCCGTGCATTTCAGCTTAATATCAGCGCCGAGACGCACTATCTCCCATTCGTCGCTTCCGCAAGGATGTTGTTTTTTCATTTTTGCTATATCGCCGAGCTTATACTCATAATCCATTTCATCACCTACGAGAACAGGAAGCTCATATAAAAATACTTTATAAGAACCGAGTTATTAATAGCGGTAGAAAGAACGTCAAGCTGCAAAAAGACGTTAAGGCTGTAAAGTACAGTGGCTATGACTACGGCAAACAACGCACCCTTTACAATTCCTATGATAAGCCCGCCGAATTTGTTAAAAGTATTGAGTACAGGAAGACTCATAACCTTGTCCAATATAAGCACGATAAGCTTACATACTATTATTACCGCAAGTAGGATAATGATAAACGATATTGCGGTTACAATAATATTAGCGGCGTTTTCACCGAATGCCTGGGACAACGAGCCTACCGTTTTGTTGGTAGAGGTAATAAATTTTTCCAAATACTTTGAAAGACTCTGCGGTATATTGTGCAGCTGAGCCGAATCGGTCACGTCGCTCGTAGTTGCGCTTGAGGTAAACACAAGGGACATTTTCTGCGATATACTCTGGGATATATTTGTGTATAAGGTGGTTTTGGTCTTTATTAAATTGACAAGCGAAGGAGAAAATAATTTTGCTGCAACTGCCGCCACTATGACGATAAAGAATGAAAGGAATGCTTTGACAAAGCCTTCAAGCAAGCCCTTTACGCCGCATATTATTATTACCGCCGCTATAAGAATGTCTACCCATGAAAATTCCATGCTGCTTCTCCCTATAAAATATCAAGGACTGAATTATTCTATATTTTATATAGTATTATATCATCTTTTTAAATGAAATAAAAGCTTGAAATACAAACTCAAAGTAGGTATACTTAGTCAGTGCGAAAGCTTTATTGCTTTGCATAGATTATATATTGATAATAGGAGGAAAAACAGTGGACATAACGGGATTATGCAAGAATAATGACGACGACTATCACGAGCGGAAAAAGCAAATTATCACAGTCCCTACGGTCTGTGTTTTTCCGATGTGATAAATTAATTATTGTTTTTGCACCTTTTGTTCTCAAAAACAAAAGAAATGGAAAAGGAATATTTCGATGAACTCTCTTTGCTTATCAGCGAGAAGAAGTTCAAACAACTAAAGGACGTGCTCGATGAGCACAATGAAGTCGATACTGCGGATTTTATAAGCGAGATCGACCCGAAGGACGCTGTGATAGTGTTTCGGGTCCTTTCGAAGGAAACCGCAGCAGATGTTTTTGCATACCTTGATTCGGATATACAGCAAATAATAATCAGCTCTATAACGGACAGCGAGCTGTCTGAAATAGTAGATGAATTATTCGTAGACGAAGTAGTGGATATGCTTGAGGAGCTACCGGCAAACGTTGTAAAAAGAGTTTTAAGAATGGTTGACCCTCAGCGAAGAAAGATCATTAACCAATTTCTGAAATACCCCGACAATTCTGCGGGAAGCATTATGTCATGGGAAATGGTCAATGTCAAAAAACAACAGTCTGTCGGTGAGGCTATCAAGCGAATAAGGCAGTCCGGTATAGATAATGAAACAATTTATACCTGCTATGTAACAAACGAGCATAGAGTCCTTGAGGGCACTGTGGCAGTCAAGGATCTTTTGCTTGCAACAGACGACGAAATAATCGACGACCTTATGAACACAGATATCATAAGCGTAAACACTCTTGAGGATACCGAGCAAGCAGCAGCATTATTTGCAAAGTATGATTTATTGAGTATACCCGTTACAGACAAGGAAAACAGGCTTGTGGGTGTTATAACCGTAGACGACGCTGTTGAAGTCATCCAGGCAGAGGCTACCGAGGACTTTGAAAAAATGGCTGCCATGCGCCCTTCCGAAAAGCCGTACCTTAAAACCAAGGTCATAACTCATGCAAAAAACCGAATAGTATGGTTGTTGATACTTATGGTTTCGGCAACTATCTCCGGCTCGATACTCTCAAAATTTCAAACCGCCTTCGCTGCGGTGCCTCTTTTAGTGACGTTTATGCCAATGCTGACAGATACAGGCGGCAATGCGGGAAGCCAAACTTCTACAATGATCATAAGAGGTATGGCACTTACGGAAATTAAATTTACCGATTTCTTTAAGGTATGGTTTAAAGAAATACGAGTGAGCCTGCTTGTAGGCGCGTGTCTTTGCGTAGTGAATTTTGCCAGAATACTAATCATGTATCCGGGGAATGTTACTATAGCCATAGTCGTTTCCATAAGTCTTATGATAACGGTCATTATGGCTACATCACTGGCAACGTTTCTTCCCATGATTGCCAAAAAACTAGGCGCAGATCCTGCCTTAATGGCTTCGCCCCTCCTTACTACAATAGTCGACGCCCTGTCACTATTGATGTATTTCAGCCTTGCACAGATGGTTTTGCACATATAAAAATAACAACAGCCGTTTAAAAAAGCGTACACTAAAAATCATTTGATTTTTTTTACTACCTTCCGTTACGGCTGTTGTTTTTTAATTTATAATATACTTTATTTATTTATCGCTTCTTTTATCGTTTGTACCATATAATCGAGCTTTTCATCCGTCATGCCCGGATATACTCCGACCCAAAAGCTGTTGTTCATTATATAGTCGGTGTTCTTTAAGGAGCCTACCGTTCTGTATGCATTTGTGTTTCTTATCTGATCAAAGCACGGATGCTTTATAAGATTGCCGCTGAAAAGCAGACGTGTCTGAATGTTTTTATCCTCGATATAACGGGTTACGTCATTTCTGATTAGACCGCTTTCCTCTTTTAAGCTTATCATGAAGCCAAACCAGCTCGGTTTGCTTCCGTGCGCTTCTTCGGGCAAAATAAGCTTGTCCGTAGTATCCTTAAGGGCATCGGACAGATACTGCCAGTTGTATCTTCGTCTTTTGATAAAAGACGGTAGCTTATTTAGCTGTTCACAGCCGATAGCAGCCTGTAAATCGGTCACCTTTAAGTTGTAGCCAAAATGACTGTACACATATTTATGGTCGTAACCCTTTGGAAGCTCCCCGTACTGTCCGTCAAATCTGTGCTTACAGAAGTTGTCGTGCCCTGAGGGGCATATACAGTCACGTCCCCAATCACGGAAAGATAAGATAAGACGGTGCAATGTGGGATCGTTCGTATAAACACATCCTCCCTCTCCCATCGTCATATGATGAGGCGGATAAAACGAGCTTGTACCGATATCTCCCCATGTACCCGTATATTTTTCTTCTCCATTTATTGCATAGCGACTGCCTAAAGCGTCGCAGTTATCCTCTATCAGCCATAAATCATGTTTTTCACAGAAGGCTTTAACCGCAGAAATGTCAAAAGGATTTCCGAGCGAATGCGCCAGCATCACGGCTTTCGTTTTTGTGCTGAGTGCGTCCTCGAGCAAGTTTACATCAATGTTGTATTGAGGAAGAGTCACGTCAATGAAAACAGGTACCGCTCCGTACTGCAATATCGGCGTGACCGTCGTTGGGAAACCGCAGGCAACGGTTATTACCTCGTCTCCCGGAAGTATCTGTTTTTTACCAAGCTCGGGAGAGGTCAATACCATAAAAGCGATAAGATTCGCAGATGATCCGCTGTTTACGAGATGCGCAAACTTTACCCCTATCCAATTCGCAAATTCTTTTTCAAACCTGTCGGAAAAACGTCCGGTTGTAAGCCAAAAATCAAGAGCAGCGTCCGTCAGCGAGCACATCTCCTTCTCATCGAAACACCTTGCTGCGTATGTTACGCGGTCTCCTTTTTTAAACGGAGCTTTGTTCTCTATAAAATCAAAGTAATACTCAGAAACCATGCTTTTTATTTGTTCTCTGGCTTCCGTTTCGTTCTTCCAAGTACTCATATAGTTTTTTTCTCCGTATATTCTTTTATTTCTCTGTCTATTTCTTCGGTTATATTTCCGTCTTTAAGCCACTGTTTGCTCCAGCGACACGTCATGTCAACAGCCTTGTCAATATGCCAGTGCGGTTGCCATGTAAAGGTTTTCTTTAATTTTGTGCAATCAAGCTTTAAAAATGAAGCTTCATGAGGCGCGTTTTTTAAAGCTTTGTTTTCCCAAGAGGCATTGTCACCCCATTTTTTACAGAAGATATCCACCAATTCGCCTGTCGTCACACAATCGCACTCGTCGGGCCCGACATTATAATAGCCCGATAGGTTTAAATCCTCAACCTGTTTCTCGGCGATCATCAGATATGCAAAAAGAGGCTCAAGGACGTGCTGATATGGACGTGTGGAATATGGATTCCTTACCTCAATTGTTTTATTATCCCTCATTGCACGAACGCAATCGGGTATGATCCTGTCAAGCGCAAAATCTCCCCCGCCGATAACATTGCCGGCCCGCGCCGTGCTTACGGGGATTTTCATATCGTTAAAAAAGCTGTTTTTATAGCTGTGAGTAACAAGCTCCGAACAGGACTTACTGTTTGAATACGGATCATATCCGTCAAGAGGTAAATCCTCACCGAAGGCGTCGTTCGTCTCATTGTTTAAATAAACCTTGTCTGTTGTTACATTCAACACCGACATTATCGGAAAATTCGCAAGGCGCACGCATTCCAAAAGATTTACCGTCCCCATGACGTTTGTTTCGTATGTATAATGTGGGTTTTTATAGCTTTCTGTGACTATCGGCTGCGCCGCCAAGTGCAAAACCACATCAGGCTTTGCATTATCAAACGACTCCTTTAAGAACGGGAAATCTCTGATGTCTCCGATAATCGAGTGATTATTATTTACTTTAAAAGTGGGTAGCATTTCATATAATGAGGGGTCTGTGTTGGCAGCCAAACTATAGCCTACAACATTTGCGCCCAAATTATTAAGTATTCTACATAACCAGCTTCCCTTAAAGCCCGTGTGTCCGGTTACAAAAACGGTTTTACCCTTCCAAAAGTTATAATCATTCATAGCTTTACCACAATTTCCAAGGTGCCTGATTAGTCTCCCAAAGGTTATCAAGCGTTTCTTTTTCCTTTTTTGTATCCATACACTGCCAATATCCTTGATGTGAATAACTCATCAACTGTCCTTCATTTGCCAGCTTCTCTAACGGACCTCGTTCAAATACGGTATCATCGCCTTCAATATAATCAAAAACCTCGGGCTGCAAAACCATGAATCCCGCGTTGATCTTTGTAGTGTCATTATTGCTTTTTTCTCTGAAAGAATGTACGGCGTAATCTCCGCCAATATCGAGCACGCCCTTTTGCTGCTCTTGTATAACGGCTGTTAAAGTGGCAAGCCTGCCATGAGATTTATGGAACTCAACAAGCTTTGCTATATCCACGTCACAAACCCCATCACCGTATGTCATTAAAAACGGTTCATCTCCCACATAAGGCTGTATTCGCTTTATTCTTCCGCCCGTCATTGTGTTTAAGCCTGTATCCACAACAGTGACCTTCCATGGCTCTGCATGTCTGTTATGTACTATTACTTCCTTGCCGTTTGTAAAATCAAATGTTATGTCGCTTGTATGAAGGTAATAATCGTCGAACCATTCCTTAATAACATGCTGCATGTACCCTGCGCAGATTATAAATTCATTGTACCCGAAATGTGCGTAATCCTTCATAATATGCCACAGTATGGGCATTCCGCCTATTTCTATCATGGGCTTGGGCTTATACTGACTTTCTTCAGATATTCGCGTACCGAATCCTCCCGCCAACAAAACGACTTTCATCATTGACCTCCATTACTTTGTTGCATGAATTACAAAATATTTTTTATGTAAAAACTCATTATGGTATTAGCATATATATTATCTCATTTTTTATGTTATATTACAATATTTTTGTAAATACGCACTCATTCTAACGACATTTGTTGTTAGAGCAAGGAAATAATGTCATTTTTATCAGATAAAAATTAACAGATTAGATAACTTTCATCAGATAGTATATTGAGGGCACTATAAAAAACAGTATTGACATAGTGCGTACCCATATATAACTTCTCCCCGACATAACGACTTCTCCACCCTCTTTTACGCACAAAGAATAGTTCTCTATATTTTTTTTCGTCGGATACCACATAAACAACATAATAAGAATTGCACCCACAAACAGACTTACATAACAGTTAATGTTGATAATGCCCATTACATTTCCAATTGACTGGATGTCCGAAAGATCGAATATCCTTGCAAATATTCCGCAGCCAAACATGTTAGTGTCCACGTTTCCGCTGAATGTGAATGCTGTCATGCCTATATAACCGATGAACATCGCAATCTCAAGGATAATTACAGAGTTCATTTTTTTATGCTGTATCGTTGATAAAGCCATAAAAGGTATCAACAAGATTACCCACTGAGGATGCCATAATATAAAAGCAAACATTATGCCATACACAAATGTGGGTATATACACAGCAAAAGTGCCTAATTCTTCTTCGCTTTCTATCTTTTTATTATATGCAACAACACAAATAACCATCATCGCCACTAAAAATATAGACACGGTACCGCTACCTACGAGTGGCATCCCGTTATATATCAGACGCATAGAAAGACCTTCTGTAAATGTCTGACTCACGCCATACCCTTGCGCAGAAGCTAAAACAACGCTGTATATAATATATCCCGACATTGATATCGCAAAGTATTTTACTAAATGAATAACTCTCTTCTCAACAAGAAGTATCATTGGTATAAAGATTAATATAGGGAAAAGCTTGAAGGTCACGGCGACTGCAGTAATTATGGAAAACCAATAGTATTTCTTTTTTACAAACATAAGAAAAGCAAGCATAATAAAGAAAAGCCCCAATGAATCATAACCGCCGAAAACGAATTGACTAAACATTGCGATAGGAGATGCTATGAACAAAAACGAAGTCCATTTTGCCGCATTTTTGCTCATTTTCAGCTCTATAACTATTTTATATATCAGATATGCAGTTAGAAAAAAGAATATCGTCGGAAGGAGCTTATACCACACCATTATGCCTATGTGTGAATAAAAATAATCAAAATCAATCGTTCCCCACAACGGCTGATGCGATAAAGCCATAACGATAATTACAGGGATTGACCAGATGGCAAAAACGATATAAATGGAGGGTAGATATGCTGCTGTACCTTCTGTGTATACATAAAACTCGGACATATTGCCGTTTAATACACACTCTAAAAGATCCTTACCGTGTGTAGCCGTTGCCGTAATATCTCCATGGTTATAGCTTATATAACAAAACATTATTATGACCGCAACCAACAGATAGTCTATAAGTTTCGGTTTATCTTTCTGAATAAAATATTGCTTTATACCTGCAAGTTTTTCTCTCATTTTTTTCCCTTCAAATCTGTTTATTGTAATATATCAAATTAACTATAATACCGACTTTCATTGCCTATATACAAGGCTTTGTGTCTTATTTTAAACTGTAATTATTTAGATTTTTTTTGTCTACATTATAAAACCGAAAACATCTATAATCTATCTCTTGTTTTACATGGCTTGCATAGCAGCAACGGTACTACCACCATTATCTGCAAACAATTATTTAGATTAGTTCAGATAACTTTCATCAGATAGTATATTGAGGGCACTATAAAAAACAGTATTGACATAGTGCGTACCCATATATAACTTCTCCCCGACATAACGACTTCTCCACCCTCTTTTACGCACAAAGAATAGTTCTCTATATTTTTTTTCGTCGGATACCACATAAACAACATAATAAGAATTGCACCCACAAACAGACTTACATAACAGTTAATGTTGATAATGCCCATTACATTTCCAATTGACTGGATGTCCGAAAGATCGAATATCCTTGCAAATATTCCGCAGCCAAACATGTTAGTGTCCACGTTTCCGCTGAATGTGAATGCTGTCATGCCTATATAACCGATGAACATCGCAATCTCAAGGATAATTACAGAGTTCATTTTTTTATGCTGTATCGTTGATAAAGCCATAAAAGGTATCAACAAGATTACCCACTGAGGATGCCATAATATAAAAGCAAACATTATGCCATACACAAATGTGGGTATATACACAGCAAAAGTGCCTAATTCTTCTTCGCTTTCTATCTTTTTATTATATGCAACAACACAAATAACCATCATCGCCACTAAAAATATAGACACGGTACCGCTACCTACGAGTGGCATCCCGTTATATATCAGACGCATAGAAAGACCTTCTGTAAATGTCTGACTCACGCCATACCCTTGCGCAGAAGCTAAAACAACGCTGTATATAATATATCCCGACATTGATATCGCAAAGTATTTTACTAAATGAATAACTCTCTTCTCAACAAGAAGTATCATTGGTATAAAGATTAATATAGGGAAAAGCTTGAAGGTCACGGCGACTGCAGTAATTATGGAAAACCAATAGTATTTCTTTTTTACAAACATAAGAAAAGCAAGCATAATAAAGAAAAGCCCCAATGAATCATAACCGCCGAAAACGAATTGACTAAACATTGCGATAGGAGATGCTATGAACAAAAACGAAGTCCATTTTGCCGCATTTTTGCTCATTTTCAGCTCTATAACTATTTTATATATCAGATATGCAGTTAGAAAAAAGAATATCGTCGGAAGGAGCTTATACCACACCATTATGCCTATGTGTGAATAAAAATAATCAAAATCAATCGTTCCCCACAACGGCTGATGCGATAAAGCCATAACGATAATTACAGGGATTGACCAGATGGCAAAAACGATATAAATGGAGGGTAGATATGCTGCTGTACCTTCTGTGTATGCATAAAACTCGGAAATATTGCCGTTTAATACACACTCCAAAAGATCCTTACCATGTGTAGCCGTAATTGTGAGATCCTGCTGATTGTAACTTATATAACAAAACAATATTATAACCGCAATCAACAGATAGTCTATAAATTTCGGCTTCTCCATTGAAGTAAAACACTCTTTGATTGCACCGAGTTTTTCTTTCATTTTTGCTTATTTATCTCCATTATTATAACTTTGCATATGTTAGCATATAACCGTGTGACAAGTCAATAATGAAACAAAAGCATTATATAATAATCTTTAAATTTTTAATTCTTTATATTTTATGTTATAATATTTAATATTTAAATATATATTTGCCGGTTTAACAGATGATTAACTAAATTATAAATATTAAAGGATCGAACAGTAATCTGAGATATTTTAGCCGAGTTATAAAATAAATCAAAATAACATTATCAATTACATAAGATTTTTGTTATTTTTTAGTGTGCCTCTGTTCTTTTATAAAAAAGGTATATAAGCAGTGAAAAGAATACAACAAATGACACTATAGTGACGGCAATACCAGCTGTAAGCCACGGAGCAGTGAATTTCATCTCTATAGTGTGCTTTCCTTGCGATACCATAATGCCCGTAAAGCCATAATCGGCTCTTAATTTCTCTGTCTTTACACCGTCTACAAAAACACTCCAGCCGTCATCAAAGGGAACAGTAATCAGCATTACTCCGTTACTCGGTGCGTCTATAATTCCAGAAAGATGACTGTCGTCCTCGCCTATCGTAAATTCCGACAATGTCATTGAAGAAAAGCTTTGTGAAAGTGAACTGTCAAGAAGCGTTTCCTTATATATCTGTCTATCACTGTCAGAAACATTAAACTCTGTTGCGTCTTTGAGAATGAGGCAATCGGCTAAAAGATTCTGTTTGTTATAGATTTCCTGCTGTGCTTCGAAATCCTCTTCGGTCATAGTTTTTGTGTAAAGCCTGCCAAGTGCTGTATTGAAATCGTTTTCCAAAACAGTAACATCCCCGAATTGAGCCATATAATGAAATCCGTTTATTTCTTCATTGGGATCGTATGTCAAAACATAGCCGACTCCCGATAATGTAGCTTGAATATTTTCCTGCTTTGCCCCGACAAAAGAGAAATGCACCTGATTTACACTGATTAGATTATTCCACAGTTTTGTTATAAATTCCGATACGTCAGAATCTATAACATTATTATATGTGCTTACCGAATAATAATTATGTGACAGTGAGTCAAGCCAGTTTGCCCCTTCACCGTCAAATGACGCCTTATCTATTCTGTGAAAATAAGTGTCTCTTTGAGCAATATAATTTACCGCTTCCTGCACGTCTGAATCATATTGGTCCTCTATATAAGCGCCGCTCTTTTTTCAGTCTCTCTATATGTAACGGTAATAAAGCTATCCGATATTATATTTACGCAAACTATTAAAGCAAGAGAGAGATAGAGCAAATTCGTTGATATCTTGCCTTTATAAAACAAGTAGACAACCAACGAGATAATTGCGCCGCATAAAAACGTAAGACAAATATTACCCTTCAAAATACGCGAGTCTATGCCAAACGCCGATATGCAGGAGCCGGTCAATAATAAAACATATATTATCAAAGCAGGTATAATAATCTTGTTTTTTTTCTGCGTTAATTCTTCAAGAGCTCTCGCACCTAAAAGAATAAAAACGGGTATCACTGCGAATGTCCATCGGCTCATTGCATATACAAATCCGTTGTATATTAAGCCTCCCGTTTGAATAAAAAATACAAACGCCATTAAAATTAACGTCACAATGCGCGCCGTTCTCTCTTCTTTGGACATATCCTTTCTGAAAACTGAAATGAAATAGTATATTATAAGCAAAACAGTAAGGCACGAACAAAATATGTTTGTTGCTTCACAGAAATTTTGATATCCGTAATAAGACATGGTTCCGTCAAAATTGTTAGAAAATAATTTATGAATAAATGTTTCATAGTATAACGAAGGATACGCTTTTAAGCTTGCCAGTATCCTACTAAGCAGACCAACGCTGCTTTGTGTACGTGAAGAAACCATAAGTATATTGTAAACGCCCGAGAAAAATGAAAAACCTGCAAGTCCGATACCCAAAAGCATCGAAAAGCTCTCTGTAAAGAACATTTTGATTGATTTTTTTTTGCCAAGCTTCAATACAAGCAACCGTATCAAAAAGTAAACAAATACTGTGATTAATGACATATAACAAAAATACAAGCTGAATATACAAATAAGGAATGTAACTATAGATATCAGATACCATTTCTTTTTATTATGCAAGGTCATTTCTACCGCGGCAAACAATAGTGGTATATATACGCACGCTGTTGTTAACGAATAATGCTGTCCCCATACTATGATAAAACCGTTAAATGCATAAATATAGCTCATTAGCAGTTTTGTCTTGATAGAAAAGTTGAATAAATCTAAAAAATAATAAACACACACGCCTGCAAATATTATCTTGAGAATATGAGAATATATGAGAATATATGGTATTGTTTCAAGACCGAATACTGCCCCAATGACACATATTAAAAGTGAAAACGGGTCATATGTGGTATACCCACCTGTATTTTTACCGAACCCGTTGCCAAACTCCCAGAAGGAAAACGTGCCTCTTCTTAAATTGTCGGCAAGTCCGCTCAATCCCGGCACTTCCAATTCCATGGAATCCGAACCTATATCTTTATATATAAAAAAATTATCACCGAAAACGAACAATGCATATATTATAAGACAACTGACTAGCAGGGCTATTGTAAGCAGTAAATACGGATTGATTTTTTTGAGCGTTTTCATTACGAGACCTCTTGATTTTTTGCAATTATAAAAAGTATATATTATTTGTTTTTTATAGTCAAGCACGTCATTTTCGGATAATACTTGACACAGCATTGAAATTTCAATATAATAAGAAAATATTGTGACTTTTATACAAAAAGGAGCCGAAAATGAGTTCTTTATTTGCTGCCATAGACAATTCGTTCTTTCTCGTTCTCATTGTCCTTGTCATGCTACCGGTGGTAGGTGGCTTTATAAAAATGTTTGTAAACAAAAGGTCAAACGACAGCCTTGAAAAAAACGAAGAAGCCTTAAAGCAGGATATGCTCACCTACGGTGCATTGGCTACAATTCAGGCCACCTTTACAAAGGGCGACGCCAATTTCAAGCATAATTATGAGTATCAGCTTTATGCCTCCGATAAAATGCTTACTGTTAAGGAGCTGGAAACCGGAGACGAAGCAATTATAGACTACGATAATATAGAACAGTTTAAATTAACCAAAATAAAAGAAAAAGAAATGTCAAATCCCGCCTTTGGAGGCAGCAGACCCGTCGATCACAGCAAATTTATGGTAGATATGATTTACACCGCCGACGATAAAAGAAAATGGCACCCTCTTTTCTGTATCAATTCGCATCAGGGACAGGTCAATTTCAACGACTATATGAACTCTGATAACGACATATTTGAGGTCGTATCAAAGAACCTTAAACAACTTGAAACAATCGAAAAATAAGGCTTGCTTTTTGCATTTAATGTGATATACTGTTATTTGCAAAGGCGAAAAGCCTTTTTTTAGTGCGAAATGTTGTCATAAAGGAGTTATGCGATAATGAGAGTAAAAGTTACGCTTGAATGCACAGAATGCAAGCAGAGAAATTACGACACAATGAAAAACAAAGACAGACCGAAGGAAAGAATGGAAATAAACAAATATTGCCCGTTCTGCAAAAAACATACCTTACATAAGGAAACAAAATAATAACCGATTGTAAAGGAGTGCGATATGGCAAATAAAAACGTACCCGCCAAAAATTCGGCAAACAAGAACGCGCCGACCAAGGGCACAGTACAGAAAAAAGAATTTTTCCTGATAAGATGGATAAAAAGCATAGGCAGATACATAGCCGAAAGCTACAAGGAACTTAAAAAAGTAGCATGGCCTACCAAAAAAGAGCTTTTCAAAAGCACATGGGTAGTCATAGTGATAGTAATACTTTTCGCTGTATTGACGTATCTGTTTGACACCGTTTTTTCTTTCCTTACAAATCTTGTCTACAATTTAGTATAAAGGAGTAATGCTGTGAGTGATACTAACGGTGCAAAGTGGTACGTTGCTCATACTTATTCCGGTTATGAAAACAAGGTAAAAGCAAATATTGAGGCGACAGTAGCCAGCAGGGACATGGAGGATATCATCCTTGAGGTGGTGGTACCGATGCATGACGTTGAAGAAACGAAGGGCGGCATGCGCAAGGTCGTATCCAAAAAAATATTCCCCGGCTATGTTCTTGTGAAAATGTATATGACGGACGAATCATGGTACGTTGTGCGCAACACAAGAGGAGTAACGGGATTTGTCGGTCCTGCTTCCAAGCCTGTGCCTTTAACAGAGGATGAGCTTTTCAACCTGGGAATAAGAAAGAAGCAGCCGATGATAGATTTAAAAGTCGGAGACGATATATCTGTCACAGAAGGGCCTTTCGAGGGCTTGTCCGGTCTTATCGAAGAAATAAATATGGAACGTCGTAAAATAAAAGTAAATATTTCCATGTTCGGCAGGGAGACACCCGTTGAGCTGGATTTCTCGCAAGTAAAAAAAATCGTAATATAAATCGGAGGAAAGAGTAACATGGCAAAAAAAGTTGTCGGAATAATAAAACTTCAAATACCTGCCGGAAAGGCATCACCTGCGCCTCCCGTAGGACCGGCGCTCGGTCAGCACAGCGTTAATATTATGCAGTTCTGCAAGGAATACAACGCAAGAACCGAAAAGCAGGCCGGACTGATCATACCTGTCGTTATAACGGTATATCAGGATCAGACATTTACGTTTATCACAAAAACGCCGCCCGCAGCAGTGCTTATCAAAAAGGCTATAGGTCTTGAAACGGCTTCGGGAAAGCCAAACGTAGATAAGGTCGGAACGATATCCAAAGCACAGATAAAGGAAATAGCGGAGCTTAAAATGAAGGACTTAAATGCTGCTTCCATAGAAACCGCTATGAGCATGATTGAAGGAACAGCAAGAAGCATGGGAATTCTCATCGGAGAATAATCATAAAACGCCGTTATAGTGGGAGGCTTAATATACCACAGAAAGGTAATTAACATGAACACATCCAAGAATTACGTCGCAAAGAAAGGCTTACTTGAAAAGGGAAAGCTTTACGATGTCGATGAAGCAGTTTCATTGATAAAGAAGATCGGAACTGCAAAATTTGACGAAACAGTTGAAATGCACATCAGACTCGGAGTTGACTCACGTCACGCGGATCAGCAGGTACGTGGCGCTATCGTACTGCCTAACGGAACAGGTAAAAGCATAAGAATTCTTGTGTTTGCAAAGGGCGAGAAAGCCAAAGAAGCACAGGAAGCCGGAGCAGATTTCGTTGGTGCCGAGGATATGATGGAGAAAATACAAAAAGAAAACTGGCTTGACTTTGACGCAGTTATAGCAACACCTGATATGATGGGCGTTGTCGGAAGACTCGGTAAAATATTAGGGCCCAGAGGTCTTATGCCTAACCCAAAGACCGGTTCTGTAACAATGGACGTAACAAAGGCAATATCGGACGCAAAAGCCGGTAAGGTCGAATACAGACTTGACAAAACCAACATCATACACTGCCCTGTTGGCAAGTCCAGCTTTGACGAGGACAAGCTTTTAGGAAACGTAAACGCACTTTTAGACGTTATAAAGAAGGCAAAGCCCGCCGCCGCTAAAGGTCAGTATTTCAAGAGCGTCACGCTTGCTACGACGATGAGTCCCGGCGTGAAAATCAATGTTGCAAAGCTGTAGTCTTTGTGATAGAATAAAAAAAGTTATAATAATACAACCGCAGACAACAGGTGCCATTGGCTCAAATATCCTGTCGAGGTAAAGAAAAAAGCATTTAAAGCTCTTTATCCTTGTGTGGTAAAGAGCTTTTTAGCGGTTTGTATATTTTATAAAAATATATAAGGAGGTAAACCATTGTCATCTGAAGCTATCTTAAACAGTAAAAAAGAGATCGTAAAAGAGATTGCCGACAAAATGAAGAATTCTCAATCATTTGTTCTTGTCGACTATAAGGGTATCACTGTTGAACAGGCGACTGCTCTCAGAGAAAAAGCAAGAGAAGCCGGCATCGAATACAAGGTATACAAAAATACCTTTATGCGCTTTGCGGCAAAGGACAGCGGATATGAAGAGCTTCAACCTATACTTGAAGGCCCGACAGCCGTAGTGTTCTGTGAAAACGACGCTATAGCACCCGCAAAACTCATTTTTGACTTCGTGAAGGAAAGAAAGCTGACCGTTCTTGCGTTTAAAGGCGGCGTTATCGACAAGTCAATTACGAGCGTAGATGAAATTACGGCAATAGCACAGCTGCCGTCAAAGGATCAACTCATCGCGAAGATACTCGGAAGCATCAATTCGCCTATCGCAAATCTCGTTTACACATTTGAAGCGATAAGAAAACAAAAAGAAGAACAGTCCGCATAGCGGTTAAAAAAGAAAGGAAAATTAAAATGTCAGAAAAATTCGATAAAATCATAGAAGAAATTAAAGGCATGACGGTTCTTGAACTCAGCGAACTCGTTAAAGCCCTTGAAGAAGAATTCGGTGTCAGCGCAGCAGCACCTGTAATGGTAGCCGGAGCGGCAGCCGGAGCGGCAGCAGACGCAGCAGAAGAGAAAACAGAATTTGACCTTCACCTTATAGACGTAGGAGCAGAAAAGCTCAAGGTCGTAAAGGCTGTACGTGAAGCTACAGGACTTGCTCTTAAAGAAGCAAAGGATCTTGTAGACAATGCACCCAGCAAGCTAAAGGAAGCAATCTCCAAGGAAGAATGCGAAACAATCAAAGCAAAGATCGAAGAAGCAGGCGGAAAAGTCGAAATCAAATAATAACCATATAAAAGGAAACGATTCAGTAAAATTCGTTTCCTTTTTCTTTTCAAAAATAAATCTGTTTACTTAACTTTTCTTTATTTCTTTAACGTCAAAGCCAAGCTCCTCTATAGCTTCACATAATTCTTTTTCTTTTACTTCCCCACTGAGTTTAGCAATATTATCCTTTAACGACACGCTTACAGTATTGACACCGTAAACACCTCCCAGTGCTTTTTCAACCCTTTTAACGCAGTTATCGCAATGCATACCATCAATGGTTATAACGTAATTTGACATTTTTTTATCCTCCGACACTTTTTGTTTATTATATCACTTAATAGGGTATATTATGTTGTTGTTAATATTTATGAGCGTGCTATAATTATAATCAAACAATACAGGAGCTTATAATGAAACATACGGATATTTGTGATTTGAATAAAAGCTACACCGACTTATTTGATAAAGATATCGTCTTGTGCGGCTGGATTAAATCGGTTCGAGATTCGAAGCAGACATGCTTTATCGAGCTCAACGACGGTACCTCCCTTAATAACATTCAAATAGTCATAGACAAGCAGACATTTGATGATAAACAAAACGTCATAAAACAAACGGTAGGAGCCGCTATCGCAGTATATGGCAAGATAACTCATTCTCTCAACGAAAAACAGCCCTTTGAAGTTGTTCCTTCAAGAATTGACGTTCTTGGGACATCACCGTCTGATTATCCTCTGCAAAAGAAAAAACACTCACTCGAATTTTTAAGAACCATTCCTCATTTAAGAGCAAGAACTAATACCTTCAACGCAATGTTCAGGCTTCGTTCACAACTGGCATACGCAATACACGACTTTTTCAGAATGAACAACTTCACATATGTTCATACACCGATAATAACGGGAAGCGACTGTGAGGGTGCCGGAGAGGTTTTCCGCGTGACCACACACAACTACGATAGCTCTGATACTACTGAGGAAGAATACTATCAATCAGACTTTTTCAAGCGTAAGGCCGGTCTTAGCGTATCAGGTCAGCTCGAAGGAGAAACCATGGCTATGGCGCTTGGTAAAATATATACTTTTGGCCCGACCTTCAGAGCGGAAAATTCAAACACCGCACGTCATGCCGCCGAATTTTGGCAAATAGAACCTGAGGTGGCTTTCGCCGATTTATATGATATAATCGAGCTTGCGACAAATATGATAAAGTATATTACCGATTATGTACTTAAAAATTGTCCCGAAGAGCTTGCATTTTTCGAAAAATTCTATGAGAAGGGCTTGACCGATAAGCTTAAGAATATAGTTAATTCCGAATTCGCGATAATAGAATACACCGAAGCAATCAATATACTCTTAAAAAGCGATGAAAAATTTATATATCCCGTTTCATGGGGTTGCGATTTACAAACCGAGCATGAGAGATACCTCACGGATAAGGTATATAAACGCCCTGTTTTTGTCATCAACTACCCCAAAGAGATAAAATCCTTCTATATGAAGCAAAATTCGGACAAAAAAACCGTCGCAGCAACAGACCTGCTTGTGCCGGGAGTCGGAGAGATTATCGGAGCCTCCCAAAGAGAGGATAATTATGAGCTTCTTTACGAGCAAATAAAAAATCGCGGCATGAAAATGGAGGACTATGCCTATTATCTTGATTTAAGAAAATACGGCAGTGCAGTCCACAGCGGCTTCGGACTCGGCTTTGAGAGGATGCTGTTATATATCACAGGTATCGGAAATATAAGAGATACGATTCCCTACCCCAGGACAGCCGGAAATTTGTCATAATTACATTAAAGGAGAGACATAATGATAAAAATAAAAGACATAAAACAATATGATGGTCAGACGGTAGAAATAGCCGGCTTTATAAAACAGGTACGAGACACAAAAAGAATGCAGTTCGTTCTTTTGCGCGATATATCGCAAACCGTACAGCTTTCGATTGAAAAAAACGAGCAGAACTCCAAAATGAACGAGTTAGTGTCATCTCTTACTATCGAAAGCTCGGTTATGGTTAAGGGCAAGGTTCATATAGATGATTTTGTCAAGCTCAACGGCGTTGAAATATGGCCGGAAACTATAACTCTTGCCAACATGAGTGAAACTCCCCTTCCTATTGATATGAACGATTTCATCGAAACAAACAGAGACCTTCGTTTGGATTGGCGTTTCCTTGACTTAAGAAGAAAAGAGCATCAGCTTATTTTCAGAGTACAGACTACTGCTGAAATGGCAATGCGCGAATTTTGGATAAATAACGATTTCATTGAAATACATTCGCCTAAAATAATGGGTAATCCGAGTGAATCAGGGGCAGAATTATTTTCTCTCGATTATTTCGGGAAAACCGCTTATCTTTCTCAGTCCCCTCAGTTTTACAAGCAAATGGCTATGTCCGCAGGCTTTGAAAAGGTTTTCGAGATAGGTCCTGCCTTTAGGGCGGAAAACTCAAACACATCGCGACATGCTGCCGAATTCATGAGCGTTGACGCTGAAATATCTTGGATAGATTCACATGAAGACATAATGGAGCTTGAAGAAAACTGGCTTAACTATGTGTTCACAATGATAAAAAATAAACACGGTGAAGAAATAAAAGAGGTATTGGGTAAAGATATAAAGATTCCTTCACTGCCGTTTCCGAGAATAACTATCGAACAGGCAAAGGAAATAATAAAGAATTACGGTTACAGCGTTCCCGCACAAACGAAGGGAGATCTTGACCCTGAAGCGGAAAGACTTCTCGGAAGGTACGCTATGGAGGAGTTTGGACATGAATTCATATTTGTAACCGAATACCCCAGCTCAGTTCGTCCTTTCTATCATATGAGAGTCGAAAACGATGATACAAAGACGAAGAGTTTCGACCTTATATATGACGGAGTAGAAATAACCACAGGCTCTCAGCGGGAGCATCGCTATGATATACTCTGCAAACAGGCTCTTGAAAAAGGCTTGAGTCTCGAAGGACTTAAAAGCTATCTTGACTACTTTGCATACGGCTGCCCTCCACACGGCGGCTACGGCTTTGGACTCAGCCGTTTGATGATGAACCTTTTGGGATATAACAATATCAGAGAGGTCACATACGTATACAGAGGGGTCGAAAGGCTTTTCCCCTAAACCGAAACGAAATAAACGAATACGGACGTAGGAAGCTAAAACTTCACACGCCCGTATTTTCATGTTTGCTTATATTTAATTTAATTTACACTTCTTAATTACGCAAGTCCGCAAATCGACGCTGCCAATGGTATCCATATCGCGCACAACAGAGCGAGGAATACCTGTACGAGCGCCGATATCTTCGGCAAATCACCCATAGTATAATAACCATGTGCGTAAGTAATTGCTGGAACGGTATCAAACGGGAATATTATACAGTTTCCTGAGCATAACCCGAGAGGCATTACAAACAGCGCAGGAGCAACACCGAGAGTACCGGCAAGAGTAATAAGCGGTGCTGTCAGAAGATTTATAATAGCCGGTGCGGAAGGTATGATCACCATGAGCAGGAAGATGATCACGGCAACGACCAAAACAAGTACAAATGCGCTGGCGTCGAGTGATTTCGGGAAGATAAGGTTGCACAGCCACACCGTGACGCCGTTTGCCACAAGCTTTTTGCCCATCATCACCATTGTGGAAATGACGATATATGGCGTCCATGTGATGCTTGACATATACTCCTTGAATGTAAGAACCTCAAATTTGGGCAGGAACATCAGTACGCAACCCAAGGTCGCAACAAGAGTTATATCGAATACAGGGTACCACGAGCTTAGTATCCAGAATGTGAACATCAGGAATATAAGCGCAAGGACATATTTTTCCTTAGGCTCCATCTTCTTGGGAATAGACTGCGAAAGCTCGTCGTTGTAGTTTACCATAAGGGATTTTTCCAGCTCCGGCATCTTGAATACCTTGCAAAGCAAGAACCATGTAAACGGAACGCTAAGATATGTAAGAGGAATTCCGAAAAGCATCCACTGAACAAAGGTTACTCTTATACCTGTATAGGTTTGCAGCAAATCTATAGTGTTTAAATTGAGCGAGGAACCGGCAGGTGTAGCCATTCCGCCGAGAGTTGCTGCTATAGCCAAGCCTATCATAAAGCATTTTCCTGCGGACTTTCTGTCCTCCTCATTGGGGAAAACCTTTAAGAAATCTATGGCGATAACGCAGAATATAGCAGCTGTTGCGACATTAGAAATAAATGCCGAAAGCGTGGCTGCCGTAAGCATAAATGCAAGCAGCATTGATTTGACGCTTTTGCCGAATAGCTTAAACATCTTATTTAACAGTCTGCTTGAAAGAGGCGTTTTTGTTACTGCCTTTGACAAAGCAAAGGACACTATAACGAAAAACGACGTTGTATTTGTAAAACCGGATAAAGAATCGGCAAAAGAGTTCGTGCATTTAAACAGGAACATAAGCGAAATGCCGAGGAAACAAGTGATTGCCGTCGGAAAGGTTTCCGTAAGCAACAGCGACATCATTATCAACAGAACACCCAAGGTTCTTAAGCCTATGACGTTGCCTGCGCCGGTATCAGCTTTTATAAGCCCTATTGATTCGGGTGGGACTACAAAAATCAAAACAAAAAACAAGACAGCAAACAGAATACCGAATATATTTTTTTTACTCATCAGATCTCTCCTGTGTTATGTATTATTTAATATCAAGCTTAAAAAGATCTATGCAATTCTGTCTGCCGATCTTAAATCTGTCGGGTTCACTTATAGATACCTTATCGAACCAGTTACAGGCATCAGGAACCTCTTCAAACGGATAATCTGTAGAGAATAGTATTCTGTCTGTGCCCATTGCCATAATTGAGCATGCGAGCGCGGGAGCGTAGAACTGTCCGCTCGTCGTTACCCATATGTTTTCGACAAGATACTGCATAAACGGCTTTTGAGCCTGGCAATCTCTGCGGCGTTTCTTTATATGGTTGTCAGCTCTCCACAGGAAAAATGGAAGTCCCTCGCCCAAATGGCCGATAACTATTTTGAGCTTGGGGTATTTATCGAACAGTCCGCTGTTCATGAGCCTTAATATATGAGACGCTGTTTCGACTCCGAAAAGCCACACCGCTCCGTTAAGAGCATAATGACCGTCCATATAATGTGCATTACATGGCATTGGTTCACGCGGATGCATATAGAAGGGAATGTCCATCTTTTCAAGCTCCGCCCAGAAACAATCATACATAGGATCGTCTAAATATTTGTAATTCTCTTCGGTGTCTATCTGTGAATAACCGTTGACCAATACTCCTACAAATCCCAATTCATCAACGGCTCTGTGCATTTCCTTTATCGCCGCCTCGGGATCCTGCAAGGGAAGCGCCGCAAAGCCGCGAAACCTGTCGTTTCTTTTACTAAGAGCTTCGGCAAGCTTGTCGTTTGCAATCTTTGAGGTGGATATAGCCTTATCCTTCTGATAAATTCCCTGGATAGCAGGGCTGTTAAGAGACAATATCATCATGTCCATGCCGTTTTGATCCATTTCCTCAATCCTCAAATCGAGCAGATCTAACAGCCTGGTGGTTCTGATATCGTTATTGTTCTTGAAGTAGATCATGGAATCTCCAAGAGTTTCGGGTACCGCAAAGTGTTCTTCTAGTCCGATTTTTCCTAACATTTTCTTCTCCTGTTTTATATTATAATAGCTTATAAAATAAGTTTATCATCGATACAATCAAAAATCAATTATAACACTGTCGTACATGTTCTGATTGTATTCATTTTTTTTATATTTTTTATTATATCGTCACCCTGTTATTATTGTATACTGATTATTATTGCGTAATATTTCTTATTTTCCCGTTGTTTTCAGGCCATTTTGTATATAACGATTATTTGTATAATATAAAGAGCGTTTATAATACAAACTGTTTAATACATTTTACATTCAAGATAAATTTTTTATTTAATTTCTGTATAACAAAAAAAAGACACGTCATATTTGACGCACCTTTTATCATACAAAATAAACAAAACTATTTTGCTCCGAACATTATACCTATTGTCTTGACAATTGTTTTTATCTCCCCTAAAAGTGAAAAGCTAATCAGACTTTTTAAATTATAACTCATCTTTTCGGGTAAAACTCTTGATATATATATATCGTCTGCATTCTCGTAGTCCTTTAAAAGCTCGTGCTCGTCTTTGTACATCACAGACGCCTCAGAGGTAACGCCGGCAGGAATGAGCAGGGTTGCCATCATTTCGGGAGTGTAACGAAGCACGTATTTCTTTACCTCGGGACGTGTCGCAACAAAGGTCATTTCACCTTTTATTATATTTAAAAGCTGTGGTATTTCATCTATTCTGACCCTTCTTATAAAACGTCCGACTTTTGTAATGCGGGGGTCGTTATTAGTCGTAAGCAGACCTTTTTTATCGGCGTTTGCCACCATAGTTCTGAATTTATACATTTGAAAGGGTTTTGCGTACTGAGTGATCCTTTCCTGTTTGTAAAACACACCGCCCTTTGAATCTAAGGCTATCATAACAGATACAATCAAAAACAACGGAGAAAACAAAATAAGAAGCACTGACCCTGCGAAAATGTCAAATGCCCGTTTTATAAACAAGCTGGTATTTTTTTTACTCAAAACCTCATAGTACGGCAAAACAGCGTCCGTTTGCATACTATCCGGCAAGTCCTCCCATTTGCAGAGCTTCAATCGCTCCCCTCCATTTTTTAAGAGCTTTTATTTTACTTATTTAAATAAGCCCTTTTGTTTTAAGAATGTCTTTTAAAAGATTTATTATATATGTTACTTGCTCATCGGTTAGCAGTGTATGCAACGGCAATGTTATCTCATTGGCGAATTGCTTATAGGCGTTCGGATAATCGCTTATATCAAAGCCCAGATTTTTATATGCGGTATGCATCGGCAGAGGTTTGTAATGCACATTTGCGGCAACACCTCCCTGCGCCATTTGAGTTATTATGTCGTTTCTTGCTGCTTCGTCCATGCCCGGTATACGAATTAAATACAGATGACAATTACTAACGCTATCGGCTGTTATATGATTAAGACACTTTATTCCCAAAGGTATTAATTCTTTGTCGTAAGCCTTAACGATCTGTCGGCGGCGCATTAGCAAGTCGTCATATCTTTTCATCTGTGCCAAGCCGATCGCAGCAAAGATATCCGTCATGTTGCATTTATAGCCGGTATAAACGATGTCATATTCCCACGCTCCGGGCTTTAGCTTTGCCAAAGCGTCTTTACTCTGACCGTGAAGCGAGTAGAGCATATATTCGTTGTAAAGCTTTTCGGAATCGAGCCCTTTTCTTTCAAGCCATGTTACCGCTCCGCCCTCCGCCGTTGTCAAATTCTTAACCGCATGAAACGAAAAACAGGAAAAATCCGCTACAGACCCCGATTTTTGGCTATGATACGTTGAACCGAACGAATGTGCGGCGTCAGCAATGATTATCGGTCTGTCAAATAACTTTTGAATCTCATTTGAAGGCGCATACAGGCTTTTCTTTTGATTTAAGACCTCGTGAATTCTGTCATAATCACACATAATACCCGCTATATCGACAGGTATAACAACCTTCGTTTTTTCGGTTATAGCCTCTTTGAGCGCTTGATAGTCCATTTCAAAGGAATCGGGCGCCGTATCTACCAAAACTATTTTTGCTCCCACATGCTCTATGACTGAAGCCGACGCAGTATATGTGTATGCGCTTGTAATGACCTCGTCTCCCTGTTTAATTCCAAGTACGCGAAGCGTTGTTTCCAGGGCAGCTGTCGCAGAGTTAAGACATACTGTGTGCTTTGTATTGCAATAAGCCGATATTTCTTTTTCAAACTGTTTTGTTCTGGGCCCTGTCGTTATCCAGCCCGAACGCATTGCCTCAGCTACCTGTTGTATTTCCTCTTCGGTAATGTCAGGCGGAGAAAAACTTATCTTCATAATATTACTCCCTTAATGAAAATTGTCTTACATCAGAGTTAATAATATTAACGATAATATAAAACAGTATTTTGTGATTAATTTATTTATCGGATAGACGCTCTTCAAGCTTATCGTCTTTGAAGTTCGGTACTATATCTCTTAATATATTGATTGCAGACATATCGTCCTTTTGGGCAACCTTTATCATTTTCTCAATTTTTTCTTCGGTTTCGGCAATATTTATACCATTTTGCGAAATCTGCATAATACGGCTGTGACCGGTCTCAAGTATTGTTGCTTCCTCTTCGGCAAGCATCAGCTCCTCATAAAGCTTTTCTCCCGGACGCAGACCGATTATTTTTATTTCGATATCTCTGTTCGGTTCCATTCCGTGAAAACGAATCAGCTTTGTGGCAAGATCCATTATTTTTACAGGCTCTCCCATATCCAAGACATAAATAGTTCCCGATTTACCCATTGAGCCTGCCTGCAAAACAAGCTGGGATGCCTCGGGTATAGTCATAAAATATCGTATTATATCGGGGTGAGTGACGGTTACGGGACCACCGTTTTTGATTTGATTTTCCATAAGAGGCAGCACGCTTCCGTGAGAGCCCAGTACGTTGCCGAAACGAACGGCAAGACAGTCCATATCGCTCTTTGAAGCAAATATCTGCACAAGCAGCTCTGTGACGCGCTTTGTCGCTCCCATTACGTTTGTGGGATTGACAGCTTTATCCGTCGATATCTGAATGAATTTTCCGACTCCGTTTTCGCTTGCAGCCTCCATAACGTTTCTTGTTCCGAGAACGTTGTTTTTTATTGCCTCAAGCGGACTGTTTTCCATTAGGGGGACATGTTTGTGCGCCGCCGCATGAAAAACTACATCGGGATGATATTGCTTTATTATATCCGACATGCGCTTTTTGTCTCTGATAGAGCCTATAAGCACCTTTATCGGTACGTCCTTACCGTACATATCCTGAAGTTCCCGTTGCAGCTCGTAGAGGTAATTTTCGAATATATCGAGTATGATAAGCTGCTTTGGAGAAAACCTTATTATCTGTCTGCAAAGCTCTGAGCCTATAGAACCGCCGCCGCCGGTGACAAATATAACTTTATCCTTTACATATCGCTGGATCGGCCCGACATCAAGAGTGACTTCCTTTCTGGGAAGGAAATCCGAAATATCGGCGTCTCTCAATACGGCGTTGTTTTTCCACTCCTCTTCATTGAAGCATTGAGGGAAATACATTATACGCACCTGACAATCGGTTTTACTGCAAATATTGAGTATCTCGCTTAATCTGCTCTGAGAAATAGAAGGTATCGCAATAACGATGCCCTTTATTTTGTGTCTTTTGGCAAGCACAGGAATGTCCGATATTTCCCCTTTAATGGGAATATCCGTCAGCTTCATTCCCTGCTTTTTGGGATTGTCGTCTACAAATAATACAGGCTTTCCTTTTATATCACCGGAGCTGTTGAACATGCTGGCGCAGTATTTGCCGGCTTCACCTGCACCGACTATCATAACGGGATAATCGTCATCCGATTTGCCCTTGTTGTTTTTCATTACAAATAAGCTCTTTATTATAGCGCGCAATCCGCCTATCAAAAACACGGACAGCACTCCCGTAAGCATGAGAACTGCCGTGGATAAATGCAAAACGAATACCTTGTTGATTATTACAGTCAATATATCAGCGAAAGCGATAGATAAAACGATTCGTACATAATCCGTTGTACCGGAATGCTGCCATATGACATTATACAACCTCATAGATATTACCGATATAATGTATATGGGGAATATAATAAGAGTATATATCTTCAGAAGGTCTATCTCATCAAGAGGTATGTCTCCTTCGAATCTCAAAAGCAACGCCAAATATATCCCTACGCCTATAAATATAACGTCAGAGATAAAAAGAATTACCTTATCGAATTTGCCCTGTGTGACAAACTTTATATTCTTATGTTCGTTTTTATTATCGTCGTAACTCATAATATATGTTTCGACCTTATTTTAATGTATAGTCGTTCATTTCATGTAAAGGATATTACAAATATGTCATGTCAGCTTTTTATCTAAAATACAATATCCCAAGTATGATATCATCATTGACATAAAAAGTCAATCTCAGACTTTAGCCGTGCATGATTTCAATTAAAGCAGAAGAATATAAAGAGTTGTATAATTCTTCTTAAAAAATAAGTTTAACAATTTTATTAAATGGCTTTTAATTACCTATGGCTTAGTATAACACTATCATGAAGAAGCCGACCTTTTTATCTCCGGCATTGTATGTCATATTGAGCTTAAGTGACATACCTACGATATCCATGCCGCTGCCCTCCATAGAATAACGTTTTTTTTCTGGGAATCGACATGGCTCATTTGTTTTGGCAGCACATTCTTTACAGATATCGCAGCCTCCGGGGCCTGCTATCATAACCGGTTCGTTTTCAAGCTTTTTTCTCAGCTCAATGAGCAGTTCATTTACATCCTGAGTACTTTTTTTCATAAGCTCGTAGTAATTGCCTAAAAACACTATCTTATTTATTATGATTGCATTGTCATACTTTAAAAACCTTGCTTTGTTTTCATCCATATCACCCGAAAGCGGTGGACAAGAGTAATTCTGAGAATAATTACCGCATATATTCTGTTTGCAGCTATTGAATACGTCCTGTGAAAATATGATATCGCTTGATTTTATTTCACGGTATTCGTCAAAGCCCGTTTCCTCTATTGCTTTAATTATTTTTTCCCTTTGCGTCATTTCAAACCGATCCTTTTATTAAATTATTCTATCGCATATTTTTGCATACCGATTTTATAAAGGTCGTTGCCCCTGCTGTCGATAATAACAGTGACGGGCAGAGCCTTAACAGTAAGCTTTCTTATAGCTTCACACCCCAGTTCCTCAAAAG
Organism: uncultured Lachnospiraceae bacterium; assembly: GCA_964618075.1. Lineage (GTDB taxonomy): Bacteria > Bacillota > Clostridia > Eubacteriales > Anaerofustaceae > CAYTMY01. Next base: position 75,303 of record CAZTZO010000002.1, on the reverse strand, counting down.
CTATTATCTCCTGAGCAACTATACATGAGGATAACAAAGCCCCGGCTCCTCCTATCGCGCCGAAATAAACAGCGCGGTTCCTTACTATTGCCTGAATAACCTCGTCGCTTCTTTCGCCCTTGCCTATCATTGCAGAAAGCCCCATGTCTAATAGCTGAGGCGTGTACATATCCATTCTTCCCGAAGTAGTAGGCCCTGCCGAGCCGATAACGCAGCCCTTTTTAGCGGGAGTCGGACCAACATAATATATCGTGCTTGAATTTATATCAAATGGCAGCATCTGACCGTTTGAAATCATATCAATAAGTCTTTTATGCGCCGCGTCGCGCGCTGAGTAAAGAACTCCCGAAATTTCCGCTATATCGCCCGCTTTTAAAGTACTCAACGCTTCTTTTGTCAATGGTAATGTAAGGGATATCATTTTTATCTTCCTTTTATTATATTTCTAACGAAGCATGTCTTGTAACATGACAGCTGATATTCACTGCTACAGGCAAACCGGCGATGTGCGTAGCGTAATATTCTATATTTACCTTCAGCGCAGTTATTCTTCCGCCCAAGCCAGCAGGGCCTATACCTATTTTGTTTATCTGTGTTAAAAGCTCGTCCTCCAAAAGCGCATAATACTTTTCGTTATTGGGAGCGTCTATTTTGCGAATCAATGCTTTTTTTGCAAGAAGCGCACATTTATCCATTGTACCGCCTATTCCGACTCCGACTATAATGGGAGGACACGGGTTGCTCCCTGCCTCTTTAACGCTGTCTATGACAAATTTCTTTACGCCGTCTACTCCCTGTGAGGGAGTGAGCATGGCAAGCTTGCTCATATTTTCGGATCCAAAGCCCTTCGGACAAACCGTAATTTTTATTTTATCACCCGCAACAATATCAGTATATATGACAGCCGGAGTATTGTCTTTAGTATTTATTCTCTCAAGAGGGTCACTAACGACGCTTGCTCGAAGATAACCCTTCGTATAGCCCATTCCGACTCCCCTGTTTACAGCCTTATAAAGCTCTCCGCCGATTAAATGAACCTCCTGACCGATTTCTAAGAAAACGACAGCCATACCGGTGTCCTGACATATCGGGGTCATAGTATTTTTCGCGATATCTGCATTTGTTACAAGCCTGTTAAGTATGTCCTTGCCGACAGAGGATTCCTCCTTTATGTACGATTTATTCAGCGACGAATAAATATCGTCCCCAAGAACGCAGTTTGCCTGTATGCAAAGCTCGCTTAAGGCTTTCGTTATCTCATCAACATGAATATCTCTCAATTTATAAGTCCTCCTTTTATTTTACAGCCGCACCGCTTTTCAACGCAGCCTTAGAAACCGCTAAAGCGACAGCCTTTGCTACCCTGTTATCGAAGGGATCGGGAATTATTCTGTCAAAAGTAATTTCTTCATCGTTTATAAGCGAAGCTAAAGCTAAGGCCGCGGCAAATTTCATCTCTTCATTGATCTCTTTTGCGTTTACGTCGAATGCGCCCCTGAAAATTCCCGGAAATGCAAGCACGTTATTTATTTGGTTCGGGTAATCGCTTCTTCCTGTTGCTACTATGGCTGCTCCCGCTTCCTTTGCGTCCTTCGGAAAAATTTCAGGTGTAGGATTGGCGCAGGCAAATATTATCGCATCCTTATTCATTGAGCGCACCATTTCCTTACTCAATACCCCCGGAGAGGATACTCCGATAAACACATCGCTACCCTGCACTACCTTTGCAAGGCTCCCCTTGATTGTTTTTTTGTTTGTCAAAAGCGCAATATCTTCTTTGGCGACATTCATTCCTTCTTTTCGCCCTTTGTAAATAGCGCCCGTTCTGTCGCATATAATGACATCTTCAAAGCCGAAGCTTATCAAAAGCTTTGTAACGGCAATGCCCGCTGCTCCCGCTCCGTTTATAACGATGCGTACATTCTCCTTTTTCTTATTTACCGCCTTTAAAGAATTGATAAGACCTGCAAGCACTATAACAGCCGTTCCGTGCTGATCGTCATGGAAAACGGGAATATCGCATTTCTCTTTGAGCTTTTTTTCAATCTCAAAGCATCTGGGAGATGATATATCCTCAAGGTTTATCCCTCCGAAGGAGGACGATATCATATATATGGTATTTACTATCGTATCAACGTCATTTGATTTTATACAAAGCGGAAAAGCGTCCACAGAGCCGAACTCCTTAAAGAGAACACATTTTCCCTCCATGACAGGCATCGCAGCCTCAGGGCCGATATTTCCCAAGCCGAGCACTGCGCTCCCGTCGGTAACGACCAAACACAAATTATGTCTTCGTGTAAGAGTAAAGCTTTTGGAAATATCTTTTTGTATCTCAAGACACGGCTGTGCCACGCCCGGGGTGTATGCTATAGAGAGTTGTTGTTTATTTGAAACCTTAACGGCTGACTCGACAGTAATTTTACCGCCCCATTTTTCGTGCATTTTCAATGATTCTTCAGCGTAATCCATGCTTGCGACCTCTGTTTTTTTCGTTTATAATTTTGTTTTATTACATCATACTATAAATGGATAAAAAAGAAAATAGCAACCGACAGATTAAATCAGTGTTATTTTTTCATTAAACAGTAGATAATACACGCGTTTTATAATATATTTTAATAAGAAAAAAGGGAAAAAAGAATGATAAAAAATGACGCAAAAACGAAAAAAATAATAACTATCGTATCTATAATCATTATGCTCTCTCTTTGGGTTGTGATTTTTATTTTCGTGGGAAAGCCGTTGATAGCACATTTGAAGCAGCCTGAGGAATTTCGAATATGGATAGATTCAAAGGGCTTATGGGGCAAGTGCGCCTTTATCGGAATGGTCGCCCTTCAAATCATCGTTGCTATAATACCGGGTGAACCGTTTGAGATAGCCGCAGGCTATGCGTTCGGCTTTTGGGAAGGCTTATTACTGTGCGAGATCGGAATACTTATAAGCAGCGCTTTAATATTCATATTGGTTAAAAAAATAGGCATTAAGGCTGTGGAAGCATTCTTCCCCGCAGAAAAGATCGAGAGCCTTAAATTTTTACAGGATACGGATAAGCTTCGTGCAACGATATTTATTTTATTTTTTATCCCCGGCACGCCAAAGGATATTTTGACATATTTTGTGGGCTTAACAAAAATCAAGCTTGGCGAATGGCTGATAATTACGGGAGTTGCGCGTCTGCCATCCTTGATAACGTCGATTGCCGGAGGAAACGCAATGGGAAATGAGCAATACAAGACCGCTATTCTTGTTTTTGTCATTACTGCTGTTGTGAGTATTGCGGGAATGCTTATATATAAAGCTATCATAAAAAAGAAAAACAAAGACAATTGAAAAAAGTATAATAAATATATGATTATCACAGTTTGTTAAAATGGGAAACGAGCCTTCTTTTAAAGCGGGCTTTTTTTATTGGAAATAACCGATATTTTAAAAAACTTAATAATTACATAAACTCTTCAACAATACTTCACATTTAAGTATTAAATTATTCAAATAGGACGTGTTTTATGATATTGCGTCAAAAATACGAAATAATGAATTGAGGCGATAAATATGTTTATTAAAAAAAGAGTATTATTGCTTTCGGCGGCTATTCTAATGATTTTCTCACTATCGGGCTGCCAAACAAGTACAAACGCGGATCCGGCAACGGATTCAAGCAAAAAGGAATCGACGGCACTTTCCTCGGGAAGCGTAACGCTTGAAATCGAAGGGAAAACAGTAAGCTTTTCAGGCGCATACGTAGTTGACGGAATAGAGGCAGAAATTAATGGAGGTACTTACGAAAGCACCGGAGCCGACCAAAATGTATTTCTTGTAATAAACGGCGGAAAGCTCACACTAAATGATGTGACGATAAATAAAACGGGAGAAGCCACACAAAGCGACAGCTCGCGTTCACAGGACGTAAGTGATTCATATAATTTCTACGGAATCAACTCGGTCGTCCTTGTAATCGGTGAAAACAGCGTTGCACAAATAAACAATTGTACTATTACGTCGAATGCAAGCGGCGCAAATGCCGTATTCGCTTTGGACGGAGCAAATATTAGTCTAAACAGTACAACCATAAATACAGACGGTAATTCCTCCAGAGGTCTGTATGCGACGTATGGAGGCATAATAAACGCCGCGGATATTACAATATCCACAAAGGGCGCTCACTGTGCCGCTCTTGCGACTGACAGAGGCGGCGGCAGCGTGAATGTAAGCGGTAATTCGACATTGAATACTGACGGAGACGGAAGCCCCTGTATATATTCGACGGGAAATATCACCGTTGACGGAGCAAAGGGCGAAGCAAAGCAATCACAAACTCTCGTCATTGAAGGCAAAAACTCAGTAACTCTGACGAACTGCGAATTAACTGCCAATGGCAATAACGGATTAATGATGTACCAGAGTATGTCGGGAGATGCCTCAGACAAGGACGCTTCTTCTTCTCATTCAACTCTTTATATAAAGGATTCAACCCTTTCAAACAATGCAAATGACACGGCGATGATATATATAACGAATACCGAAGCCGAGATAACATTTGAAAACGTTACTTTATCAAACACTTCTGTATTGATACAGGCGTCCTCTGGCAGATGGGGTACTGATGGCGCTAACGGAGGAACCCTCGTACTAAACGCCAAAAACCAGACCCTGACAGGAGCAATCAGCGCAGACAGTATAAGCAGTATCAATATCACTCTTGATAATGCCAGCACATGTAATTCAGACACAAGCGGAAGCGTGAGTATTGTAAAACAATGATATCAATATAAGACAAGCTTAAAAAAAAACAGTGCGTGAAAGTAGTATTCATGCCCTGTTATTTTTTTATTTTATCATATCAGTTTTTTTACTATATCCTCAAGAACCAACGTATTTACTTCTTCCACTTTCCCGTTATCGCATTTTTCCATCATCAACGGATCTATCGGTATTTGCACGAATGTGTCTATTCCGAAATCAGCCGCTTCTTCCTTTACGTTGCTCTTTCCGAAAATATAATGCTTTTCATTGCATTTGGGACAAGTAAAATATGCCATATTCTCAACAAGTCCCACAACGGGAATATGCATGATTTGAGCCATATTGACCGCCTTTTTAACTATCATGGAAACAAGCTTTTGCGGAGAGCTGACAACAACAATTCCGTCAACCGGAAGCGACTGGAATACAGTAAGAGGCACATCAGAGGTTCCCGGAGGCATATCCACGAACATATAATCTATATCGCCCCATACAACGTCCGTCCAAAACTGCTTTACCACACCTGCTACCATTGGCCCTCTCCATACTACAGGGTCTGTCTCATTATCGGTAAGCAGATTCAACGACATTATTTTTATTCCCGTCTTTGTTTCTTCAGGAATAATTCCGTCCTCGCAAGCACCTGCTTTTGTGTGAATGTCAAAAGCGTTCGGTATTGAAGGGCCTGTTATATCGGCGTCCATGATCGCACACTTATAACCGTTTTTTTGCATTTCGCAGGCAAGCAGCGCCGTTACAAGAGATTTGCCGACGCCTCCCTTTCCGCTCATAACGGCAATCACCTTTTTTATTTTGCTTTTTTTGTTTAATTCTTCGGCAAAGCTTTCCTTTTTTTGATCGCAGTCTTCAGCGCACGAAGAACAATCGTGCGAACAATCTTCGCTCATAAATATCTCCTTTGTGGTTATGATCGTTTATCTTTTCTTTATATTAATATTATCACCGTTTTGTACTTCAATACAGCGTTTTATATACAGTTTTTTATCAAACTACTTATTATTAAGCTCTGATAAAAGCCTTTATTCAAAAATTATCTGATTATTATTGACAAGTTTGGAAAATATAAGTATAATTGCAAAAACATAAAAATGCATGGACGGAATTAAACCGCATTAAAATTAAGTAAGCGTTACAGAGAGCCGACATTAGCTGAAAGTCGGTACGCTCAAAATGTGAGTTGTCTCATTCCCGAGCAGGATCCCCTAAAGCAATAATGCGCTGTTAAGGGTTCACGGAAACGCCCCGTTACATAAGCGAAAGACTTAAATTTTCTAAAGAGTCTTACATAAGAGGATACTTTTATAATAAGTATCAACACGGGTGGTACCGCGGTAGAAACTATCGTCCCTTTAAAGCAAAAAGCTTAAAGGGCTTTTTTATTTTATAAAAGGAAGAGGTAAAAAATGAAAAATATTCGCATTGCCGACATGACGCTTACAGAAAACGCCGTAATGCAGAATTCGATGAGCTTTAAGGAAAGAATAGAAACAGTCAGACTGTTGGATAAGCTAAAAACAGATATTATACATTTGCCTGAGATAAGGGATAAAAAAACAGACAGCCTTCTGATAAGGACAGTTGCTATGAGCGCAAAAAACTCTGTATTGGCCGTTGAAGCGGGTATGAGTGACGAAAGTATAAAAGCTGCAAGCGATGCGCTAAAGGAATATGAAAAATCACGTCTGACGGTCAGTATACCTGTTTCGGCTGTGCAAATGGAATATTCGCTCGCTCAGAAGCCTGAGAAGGTCTTGTCTTTAATAAAAGAAACTGTTTCAAAATGCACAAAGCTTTGCAACGACGTTGAATTTATAGCGATAGACGCCACAAGAAGCGAGGAGGATTTTCTCAAGCAGGCTATACAATGCGCAATAGAAGCAGGATCTTCTACGATATGCCTTTGCGACACCGCAGGAACCTTTCTTCCCGACGACATAAAAAAGCTTGTCGAAAATGTCAGCTCATATACAAGCCCTTCTAAAATAAAGCTGTCCATAATGCTTTCAAACGAGCTGAATATGGCTGCGGCAAACGCACTGAGCGCTATAAAGGCGGGAGCCGATGAAATAAAAACAAGCGCATCCGGCATAAGCGCAACATCCCTGAAAACACTTATTCACGCTCTGGGCGTTAAGTCGGAATATCTGGGTATAAAAACGAAAATAGCTACAACACAGATTAATAATACGCTGGACAGAATGACGTGGGTAAACAATGCCAAGCAAGCTGCTATATTAAAAACCGACGAAACGGAAAATGATGACGAAAAACTCTATGACGACACAATGGATATAAGCGCTTTGTCAAAATGGATACGAAGACGCGGTTATGATTTAAGTGACGAGGATATGGCAAAGGTATATGAATCCTTCTGTCATACGGCAAAGAAGAAAAAACTCAGAGCGCGTGAAATCGACGCAATAATCGCAAGTAATGCTCTTCAGGTACCTGAAACATATAAGCTGATAAGCTACGTTATAAACAGCGGAAACGTAATAAATGCAACAGCGGATATAATACTCGAAAAAAACGGAAAAAAGCTATGCGGACTCATGGCGGGCGATGGGCCGATAGACGCTTCATTTCTGTCGATCGAACAGATAGCAGGTCACCATTTTGAGCTGGACGATTTCCAGATACAGTCTGTCACACAGGGCAGAGAAGCTATGGGAGATGCTCTTGTCAAGCTCAGACATAACGGCAACTTATATTCCGGCAAGGGAATATCGACGGATATAATCGGAGCGAGCATACGCGCGTATTTAAACGCTCTTAACAAGATAGTATATGAGGAGAAGATGTAAATGAAATTATCCTTTTCTACGAACGGCTGGACAGGCTTTTCGTTTGATGATTATTGCGATATCGCCAAGGAGCTGCGCTTTTATGGAATCGAGCTGCACGACATTTCAAACAAGGTGTTCAGCGGCGAAAAAGGTGCGCTTACCGAAGCCAATATAAAACGAACAAAGACCGATTTAGCTCAAAGGGAGCTTTGTATACCCTGCATTGATTCTACGTGCAACCTTGCACAAAAGGATAATAAGAAGGAAAATATCACAATTATAGAACATTGCATACAGACGGCAAACAGCCTTTCCTGCCCTTACGTGCGCCTCTATGCAACAGACACCGCTAATGACAAAAAAGAGCAGGACGAAGCAGTCATCGATATTATCAAAAATGTATTGCCGACAGCTAAGAAGGCAGGAGTGGTGCTGCTTATAGAAAGCGCCGGTCTATACGCCGACACAAAGCGTCTTTGCGACGTTTTAAACGAATTTGCCGACGATAATCTTTGCGCCTTGTGGGATATTTTTCATACATGCGCTCAAAATGAAACGCCGCAGGAAACTATTACCAACCTCGGAGAATATGTCAAGCACGTCCATATTAAGGACGCCTATAAGGAAAACGGCAAGGTTTGCTACTGTCTTATGGGAGAAGGCTCTCTTCCTATAGCCGACGCAGTAAATGCTCTTCGCTCCGTAAATTATAACGGGTTTATATCTCTTGAATTAAATCCCAAATGGATGGACGAGGACTTGGCGGATGCAGATATAGTTTTTCCTCACTTTGTTTCGTACATGAGGAGATTCGACGATCCTTCCAGAAATAAAACGCCTCTTTATGACAACAGAGCAAAAACGGGCAAATATGTGTGGAAAAAGGACACTCTTATAGACTGCACATTCTCTCAGGTTCTTGACAGAATGGTAGAGGAGTTCCCCGATCAATACGCTTTTAAATACACAACTCTTGACTATGATAGGACGTACAGCGAGTTCAGAGATGATGTGGACAGCTTCTCAAAAACACTTATTTCGCTAGGTGTAAAAGCAGGTGATAAAATAACTATCTGGGCGACAAATGTGCCGCAGTGGTACATAGCTTTCTGGGCTGCTGCAAAAATAGGCGCGATACTCGTAACGATGAATACCGCTTACAAAATACACGAAGCAGAATACCTTTTAAAGCAGTCGGATACAAATATTCTTGTAATGATAAAAGGCTTTAGGGATTCGAAATATGATGAGATAATTAACGAGCTTTGCCCTGAGATAGCCGAAAACAAACAAAAAAAAGAGCTTCACTGCAAAAGACTTCCATTTTTAAGACATGTTATAACGGCAGATTTTGAAATGAAGGGCTGCCTAAGCTGGAATGAAGCGCTTGAAAAAGGAAAGAATGTTCCCATAGAGCAGGTACACAGAATGGCAAGCGCCGTATCAAGCAAGGACGTTTGCAATATGCAGTACACCTCGGGCACGACCGGCTTTCCTAAGGGAGTAATGCTCACACATTACGGAGTTGTCAACAACGGAAAATGCATCGGAGACAGAATGGATTTATCCACGGCGGACAGAATGATGATACACGTTCCGATGTTCCACTGCTTCGGTATGGTACTGGCAATGACTGCGACTATGACTCATGCGGGAACGATTTATCCTCTTCCCTACTTCTCTGCGAAGCCCTCGTTGATGTGTATAAACACAGAGCATATCACATGCTTTCACGGAGTACCGACGATGTTTATATCCATGCTTGCACATAAGGATTTTGCCAAGACCGATTTCTCATATATGCGAACGGGCATAATGGCGGGCAGTCCGTGTCCGATGCCTGTAATGAAGGAAGTCGTGGAAAAAATGCATATGAACGAGATTGTTATCGTTTACGGTCAGACGGAATCCTCTCCGGGCTGTACGATGAGCTCTACAGACGACCCTCTCGACATGAGAGTTAGCACTGTCGGACGAGCAATGCCTGAAATAGAATGTAAAATAGTCGATCCCGAAACAGGAGAAGATTGTCCCGATAATGTTATTGGTGAATTTGTCGCTCGTGGCTACAATATAATGAAGGGCTATTACAAAATGCCGACTGCCACAGCCGAAGCCATAGACAAAGACGGCTGGCTACACACGGGGGATTTGGCGTGCAGACAACCCGACGGATACTACAGGATAACGGGCAGATTAAAGGATATGATTATACGTGGCGGAGAAAATATTTATCCTAAGGAAATAGAAGAGTTCATATATACTCACCCTAAGGTCTCCGACGTTCAGGTGATAGGTGTACCTGACGAGAGAAGCGGTGAAGAGATAATGGCGTGCGTTATATTAAAGCAGGGAGAAGCCCTCAGTGCGGACGAATTGAAAAAGTATGTCGCAGAACACATGGCTCATCACAAGATACCGAAATACGTTGAATTCATGGATGAATTTCCGACAAACGTCGCAGGGAAAATACTTAAATACAAAATGCGTGAGGACGCCGTTAAAAAGCTTGGATTGTAGTTAAAAAGATTATCGAAACGGTGAAAGAGTGTGATAAAATGAAATTTGAATCGGCGCCCGACAGGATAAGCGTATTTGTCGGTCATTACGGCAGCGGAAAAACAAACATAGCCGTCAATTATGCTTTGATGTTAAAGGAGCGTTTTGAGAAGGTTGCCATAGCGGATCTTGATATAGTCAATCCGTATTACCGTACGAAGGATATGCAAAAGCTTTTCGACGAAAAAAATATACGTCTGATATGCTCAAGGTTCGCCAATACCAATGTCGATGCTCCCGCACTGCCTGCCGAAGCGTATGCGCTTTGCGACGACAAAGAGCTTCACGGGGTTATAGATATCGGAGGAGACGACAGAGGAGCCTTGGCAATGGGCAGGTATTCCGCTTATTTAATGGAAGAAAACAACTACAGCATGTATTTCGTCATCAACAAATACCGACCTTTGACAGCTACGCCTTCATTGACATATGAAGTATTTAAAGAGATCAAAAGCGCATGCTTACTGCCATGCACTGCTATAGTAAACAATTCAAATCTTGGTATACAAACAACTCATGAAGATGTATTATCCAGCGAGGATTACGCAAAAGAAGTTTCTATCTTGACACAGCTTCCGATTGCGGCGACAACAATAAGAAGAGATATTTACGCACAACTCGAAGGAAAGATGACAAATGCTTTCCCGATAGATATATATTTAAAGCAACAGTAATTTTATTAGGAGGCTTTTATGGCTAAAGTTACATTCAACGAAGACTTATGCAAGGGTTGCGGACTTTGCGTAGGCGCCTGTACAAAGGGCTTGATAGTTCTTTCGCACGAAATTATTAACGCAAAGGGTTATCACCCTGCGCAGATCACAGACCAAGAAAAGTGCATAGCCTGCGCATTTTGCGCGACGATGTGTCCTGACTGTGTAATAACGGTGGAGAAATAGGAGGGGTATGAAAATGTCTGAAAAAGTATTAATGAAGGGCAATGAAGCCCTTGCGGAAGCGGCAATAATGGCAGGTTGCAGACACTATTTCGGTTACCCCATAACACCGCAGACAGAAGTAGCGGCATACATGGCAAAGCGTATGCCGAAAATCGGAGGAGTATTCCTTCAGGCGGAAAGCGAAATAGCGGCTATTAATATGGTGTTCGGAGCCGCTTCGGCAGGCAAGCGTGCTATGACCTCCAGCTCAAGCCCCGGCATATCCTTAAAGAGCGAGGGTCTTTCATATTTGGCAGGCTGCGATCTTCCCGCTCTTATTGTAAACGTACAAAGAGGCGGACCGGGCTTAGGCGGCATACAGCCATCACAGTCAGATTATTTTGAAGCTACAAGAGGAGCCGGACACGGCGACTTTCACATGATAGTTTTAGCACCTGCGTCTGTGCAGGAAATGGTAAGCCTGACTTTCAAGGGCTTCGATCTTGCTGATAAATATCGTATGAGCTCAATGATACTTGCCGACGGCACTATCGGTCAGATGATGGAGGCTGTCAGCCTTGAAATGGGTGAAGTTACCGAATACGATAAAAGCTGGGCTGTAACAGGCACGAAAATGCAGAGAAAAAACAATATAGTAAACTCTTTATATCTGGATCCCGCAGAGCTTGAGGTAATAAACTTCGAAAGATACAAAAAATACGCCGAGGTCGAAAAGAACGAGGTCATGTGCGAAGAATACATGATGGACGACGCCGAGATATGCGTTGTGGCATTCGGTATAGCATCTAGAGTATCGCGTAACGCCATAAACGAAGCGAGAGCTCAAGGAATAAAGGTCGGCATGATCCGTCCGATAACGCTGTGGCCCTTCCCGAAGGAAGCGCTTTTAAAGGCTGCACAGAAAGTAAACTCTTTTATCAGCGTTGAGCTGTCAATGGGTCAGATGATAGAGGACGTAAAGCTCTCAACAAAATGCTCGAAGCCTGTAACGCTTTGTAACAGAGCAGGCGGAATGATCCCCACTCCGCAGCAGGTGTTAGACAGTATTATACAAGCACATAAGAACGGAGGCAAAAACTGATGATAGTATTTGAAAAGCCAAAAGCACTTGCCGACACGACCCTGCATTATTGCCCCGGCTGCACGCACGGCATAATACACAGACTCGTAGCGCAAACCATGGACGAGCTCTCTATTGAGGGCAGAACTGTTGGAATTGCATCGGTAGGCTGTTCGGTATTTGCATATAATTATTTTAACTGCGATATGGTACAGGCGGCTCACGGCAGAGCTCCGGCTGTTGCAACGGGCGTAAAAAGAAGCAATCCCGATAATATTGTTTTCACATATCAGGGAGACGGAGACCTTGCGGCAATAGGAACGGCCGAAACGGTGCATTCCGCAGCAAGAGGTGAAAATATAACTATAATATTTGTAAACAACGCCATATACGGAATGACGGGCGGACAAATGGCTCCGACGTCTATTCCGGGTCAGATAACACAGACCTCCCCCTATGGACGTGACGTTGAAGCAGTCGGATACCCCGTTAAGATATGCGAAATGCTTTCACAGGTCGACGGAGCGGCTTATCTTGAAAGAGTAGCCGTAAATAATGTCAAAAATGTCAACAACGCAAAAAAAGCCATTAAAAAGGCCTTTGAATATCAGCTTCAGGGTAAGGGATTTTCTTTGATAGAGGTAATATCCTCCTGCCCGACCAACTGGGGACTTGCTCCCGACAAAGCGCTTGAATGGGTCGATGAAAAAATGATTCCCTACTATCCTCTCGGAGTATATAAGGATAAATACAAGGACGAGGAGGCCACAAAATGAATACAAAGCATATACTTATAGCCGGCTTCGGCGGACAAGGTATCCTTTTTGCAGGGAAATTTCTCGCATACGACGGACTTATAGAGGGCAAACAGCTAAGCTGGCTTCCTTCCTACGGCCCTGAGATGAGAGGCGGTACGGCAAATTGCAGCGTGATACTCAGCGATGAGCCTGTCGGCTCGCCGATAGTGGACAAACCCGATGTATTGATAGTCATGAACGCGCCTTCGCTGGACAAGTATGAAAATGAAACGCAAAAGGGCGGACAGATATTTGTCGATTCCGCTCTTATAGACAGAAAAGTCAATAGAACTGACATTGAGGCATACTATATACCCGCAACAAAAATGGCGTCTGACGAAAACTTAAACGGTCTTGCAAATATGATATTACTCGGTTATGTAATAAAAAAGACCGGCATAGTCAAAAAGGATAATATGCAGATCGTACTTAAAAAAGTCATTCCTGAAAAGCATAAGGACAAAAGCGAGATGAACCTAAAGGCTCTTATGCTCGGATACGACTATACGGAATAAAAATATACCGTGAAAGGAGCTTGCCATGACAAAACAGTTGAAGGATATCGGAACGAGGCTTGCCGCCCTTAGGGACGTATGCGAAATCAAGCCTGAACAAGCAGCTGAAAAGCTGGGGATTTCCACGGAGCAATACCTTTCCTACGAAAGCGGAAAGTCGGATTTTTCATTTAGCTTTCTGTATAACGCAGCTGAGCTGTTCGGTGTCGACGTACTCGATATTATAAGCGGAGAATCGCCGCAGCTGTCCACTTGCTGTGTGGTACGCAAAGGAAAAGGCTATGATATAACAAGAAACAAGGCTTACGACTATATGCATCTGGCTTATACCTTTCGCGAGAAAAAAGCAGAGCCGTTTCTGGTCACGCTGACACCGAAACGCAAAAAGCCTGAAATGCACGGACATGAAGGGCAGGAGTTCAATTATATGGTAAAGGGCAAGATGAAGTTTTTCATCGGCGAACAATCATATGAGCTTAATGAGGGCGACAGCGTGTACTTTGATTCATCTGTGCCGCACGCAGAAGAGGCCATAGGAGAAGAGGAAGCGCAGTTTATAGCTGTAGTAATAAAATAGACAGGAATTAATCAATGGTAATATACGAAAAATACACCGGCAAAGCTCGCGATGATTACAAATCCTTCGAGGATTTAACAAATAATTACAAGCTTAAATGGAAGGATGATTTCAACTTCGCCTATGATGTAATTGACGAGCTTGGCAAAACAAAGCCGGACAAGCTTGCTATGCTGTGGGTATCGAACGAAGGAGAGGAAAAATACTTTACCTTCAAGGATATGATGCTTATGTCAAACAAAGCGGCGAATTATTTTAAGTCTTTGGGTCTTAAAAAAGGCGATTTTGTGCTTTTGGTATTAAAGCGCAGTTATTTGTTTTGGACGTGTATTTTAGGCCTGCACAAGCTGGGATGCGTGGCTGTGCAGGCTACGAATATGCTTATGGTAAAAGACTACGTTTATCGCTGCAACGCCGCAAAAATAAAAGCCGTTTTGATAACGGGCGACGGCGAATGCACAGAGCATTTCGACGAAGGGCGCGAGGAATATAAGACAGTCAAGTATAAGCTCGTCTCAAAGCATAAAAACGCGGGAGACGATTGGATAGACCTTGAAGAAGGACTTGAGAAGGCAAGCAGTCAATGGACAAGACCGAAGGGTGAAGACAACCCGATGGCAAAGGATATCATGCTTGTCGCATTTTCCTCCGGCACTACAGGCTATCCAAAGATGATAGCGCACGATTTCACATATCCCCTTGGTCATATTATGACAGGCGTATTCTGGCACAGAGTTATAGACGGCGGTCTGCACTTTACGATATCCGATACGGGCTGGTTAAAATCTCTCTGGGGCAAATTCTACGGTCAATGGTTTGGCGAGACGGCATTGTTCGTCTATGACTTCGAAAAGTTCAAAGCAGAGGATATATTGTCCAAGCTGGAAAAATATAAGATTACGACCTTTTGCGTGCCGCCGACTATGTACAGACTGCTTTTACAGTGCGATGTTTCAAAGTACGACCTAAGCTCGATAAAGCACTGTAATTCCGCAGGAGAGGCTCTCAACCCCGAAATATTCAATAAATGGAAGCAAGCGACGGGACTTGAGATATACGAGGGTTTCGGACAAAGCGAAACAGCCGTATGCCTTTGCACTTTATATCCGTATTTCAAGCCGATACCCGGCTCCATGGGAATGCCCTCTCCGGGATACACGATAAAGCTCTTTGATGCCGAAGGAAGATTATGCCCCGCCGGAGTTACAGGAGAAATATGTATAAAGGCGGAAAATAACGACACTCAGCCCAGAGGACTTTTACGCGAATATTACAAAAACGAGGCTTCAAACAAAAGAGCTTTTTACGACGGATACTACCATACGGGAGACACAGCCTTCAGACGTGAGGACGGCAGATTCTCATATGTAGGCAGAAACGATGACGTTATAAAGTCTTCCGGATACAGAATAGGCCCCTTTGAAATAGAAAGCGTACTTTTAGAACATCCTGCGGTGCTTGAAGTGGCGGTAACAGGCGTACCCGATCCTATTCGCGGATTTAACGTAAAGGCTACGATAGTATTAATGGAAGGATACGAGCCGAGCGACGAGCTGATAAAGGAGCTTCAGAATTTTGTAAAGCATAATACCGCTCCGTATAAATACCCCCGCGTCGTAGAATTTGTAAAAGAGCTGCCTAAGACCTTCAGCGGCAAGATAAGGCGTGTGGAGATTCGCGAAAACGACAAAAAGAAGCTTGAAGAAAAAGAATAATATTTATCTTAACTAAAAAGGAAAAGACGAACAAGGTTATATCATTGTTGCAAAATGCTCTCCCCCTACCGGAAGGTCGTTTTGCAACAATCTTCCAAAACTAAACATCGAAAAAAATAAATTGAACACAATGGTATTTATTCATTTTATTATATGGGAAGAAACGACAAAAAAAGATCCTGCATCACTGTGTAAGTTTTCAGCTTTTATCTATATTAAAGATTTTCGAATTTCAATAATTATTTTTTCCACCATGTCGGTAATTTCTCTTTCAGTAAAGCCAGTTATCTCAATAAAATCGCTTCTTAAAATGGAAGATACTAAAGATGGGATAAAAATAAACAATATACTGTTTATAAATTTTTCACTTTTGATATCTAAATCAAAGATTACCGATAATTTCTCAAAAAGAACAAGGCGTTCTTTAGAATTTAAAAGTTCGTTCAATAAAATAACGGTTTCGTTGTAATGTTCCAAATAAAAGGAATTTATTTTATAATATTCTTTCTTTTTGGCAACGTCTGTATCTTTTTGCAAACCACCGGGTAACAATGCCAGAAATCCTTTTATTTCCTCAAGATAGTTTTCGATTATCTCTTTATATAAAAATTCTTTATTCTTGAAATTATAATACAACAATGACTTGGTAACATTCGCATTTGCCATGATATCGCTTATTGAGGTTCCGTCGTAGCCATGTTGCGCAAAGAGAACAGTGGCTGCCTGCATGATCTTCTTCTTTTTTATCAGTACTTTTTCACTCATAAATTTACCTGCTAAATATAGTAGCATACTTTGGTAAATATACATAGTCTAAAAACTCATTAATTTATAAGCGCAAATACAATATTCAGTGCCGCACCTTACCTTATAGCAAGATGCGGCACCATGGAATACAGCCTTTACGTCCGTCTTATAACGCGCCAGAAGCTTAGTCTGAACAAATGTGCTTTAAACGCTTTGTTTTTTATCCCTAAACAGAAAGTAAAACGCTACAGTAAGCAGAACCCCTACAACAATAGCTATATACAATGGGAATTCCAAAGCTCCCGTTTTGTTGAAACCCTGAATAAAGAGTAGATAATAGGATGCAACAAAACCTACTAAGGTATTACATGCATTTGCTACAGATATTGCGCTTACCGATTTTTCTTTTAATAACTCATTGAATTTTATTGGGAACAAAGGCATGAGGCCAAAGGAAGCAATACCGCATAATAAGAAACAGGCACAATAAAAAGGTATACTCTTACCGAATACAAGACATATTATACCCAGTATCTCGAAGATCATAAAGAACGGCGCAGATTTATCTTTGAATATGCCGACTATAAATTTAAACAACAAGCCAATGACGATCGCGCCTGCTGTATAAAAAGCCAAAACAACAGCGACTGTTACTCCATCACCGAGACCATAACTGACAATAATATTTGAAATAGACATAACAAGTGGGAATTGAACCAGCAATGATAATAAAGCTGAACATACTATCATAAGAATGACACTGATCGGAAAGTGAACCTTTTCTTTTTTCTCTCTTCAAGCATAAATATTACCTCCTTATAATTAATTGACCGGTCAATCTTTTATAGTATATGGATATACTTGTATTTTGTCAATATAAAATTAAATTTAGAAGTAAAAAATCCTTTTCTTAGATAATGTCTGATACGATACAGCATTATTGAGCTGCTAATCAAATTTATATTTAAACTCCATTCCTTACATGCTTCGTTGCGATGAGTTTACCTCGTTGAATACCTTCCTTTCGCCGACATAACGACGCTTTTTTCACAGCGTAATTAAAATTTGCTGCCAGTTGATTGTCGGCGGTCTCATTTAGATAAATCCAAGGACTTATTTTTTTGATAAAAGGTTAAAGTCAAACCAAAAGCTGCACTTCCTTATCCGTGCAATTTATTGCAATGGGCTAAATTCGTCTTTTATTTTTTTATAGCGGATGGAATTTGTCGAACAAACTCAAATTAAGTACTCTGCTATATAATATTGTGGTAAAATGTGTATACTTATAATAAAGAAACTATCTCGGAGAAGCTTGAATTGAAAAGTGCGTTAAAATCATATATGAAGCAAAAACAAATAAATAAATATGTGTTCATGTTTAACGGCTTGATCTATTTGGGCACAGGTTTACTGCTTTTATTTAACGACATATACTTTATGATAGCTATACCGTATCTGCTTTTGGGTGTGGCTGTCTATACTGTAGCGGTCGCTATTGTGCGTATCTTTCAAAATCATACAAGTAAAATAGGCTTTACCGAGCTAATAGGCGGAAGCGTTTCCTTTGTATTAATAATTTTCGCACCTGACGTAGCCGGTATTATGCTGAGCATCTTTATTTCACTGTGGTGCTTTATCATAGCATTTATACGCTTTGTAACGGCTTTTCAATGCAAAAAAGACAAAACTAAGGGCGTAATTTCAAATGTATTGATGGGATTGTTTTTAAGCGCTCTGGGCATTGCGAAGGTAGCCGTACCGAAAATGGATTTTGTCCTCCTTGCACGCCTTGTCGGGTTATATCTGTGTATTTATGCAGTTACGCAGTTTGACGAATTCTTAACGCAGTTATTTGCAAAAGAAGCGTATTCTGCGAGAAGACATGTAAGAATATCGCTTCCCGGTTTTATCACCGCATTTTTCCCATTAAACTTCGTTAAAGAGATGAGAAAAGCGATATACAACGGCAGTGTAAGACCTGAGGAATTGTCCGTTAAAAAAATAGACGAGCCGAATGATATGGAGGTGCTCATACATACCTCCGACATATGGCCGAGTCTCGGAGGTCATGTGGATATTGCCTTCGGCGACCGGGTGATATCGTACGGCAATTATGATGACGCTTCCATGTACCTTATGGGGATAGCGGGAGAAGGCGTGCTTGAAAGCGTTAAAAGAATCCCGTATATAAAATTTTGCGTATCATATTCACAAAAGCTTATAGTCAGCTATGGGCTGAAGCTTAACGATGATGAAAAGAATGCCATTAAAAAAGCAATAGACGATTTGTTTGAGCAGACGGTATCATGGGAGCCCCCCGCTAAGGAATTCGAAAGAAAAAAACAGGTACTTGCCAAAACTGAAGCCACGGACTACGCAAGCGAGCTGTACAAGGCTACCGGCGCCGATTTCTACAAATTTGAAACCGGAAGCAAATACAAATCATATTTCGGTCTTTATATGAACTGCGCCAAAGTTACGGACGATATTTTGGGACACCTTGGGATCGATAAGATATCCTTCGGCGGAATTTTTTCTCCCGGAACTTATTTGAATTTCTTCAACAGTGAATTTGCGCGTAAGGATTCTATAGTAATATCAAAAAAAGTATATACACCGCAAACGATACTTAAGTTGACATAATATCTGAAAATATTTATAATTAAATATTATTATCTTAAAAGGAGCCCTAAATGGCCGGTAGAAAAAAGATAAAAGAGCAATATGACAGCGAAGGAAACAAAATAATAGAAGTAAAGCCGGAGGATATATATAAACAATCCCCCGATAAAACCGATACGCCGAAAAAAATTGACAACAATAACGCTGTTATAGAGGTCGATGTAAAGGATAACGACGAAAAGCATATCGAAGAAAAGAAAAAAGAGAATGAAGAATTGATCCTTTTGCCTACAAAAAAAGAAGACACGAAGACGAAAAAGAAGGATAAAAACAAAGACGGCAAAAAAGTAAAAAGCGGTTTGGGGTTATGCATACTGTTCATATTGCTTACAAATTTAGCGTGGTTTCTTGTAGGCAAGTATATAATACTCAATAAATACGAGAAAACCATAGACGACTACTCAACCACCGTAACCGATATGCAAAACGATATGAAGGTACTGCAAAGCAACTATGATGCGCTCGATAAAAAGTCAAAGGACCTTGAAACAAAAATAAAAGAACTCAATGCAACTATAACCGATTTAAACAAACAGCTTGCTCAGTCAAATAAGACTAACGCACAGTAGGTGTTTTAAATATGAAAACCAAGAAAATGATAATGTCCTTCATAGCTCTGTTCAATATCGCACTTATAGTCGTTTTCGCTCTGTCTGTTTCCACAAACAGGTTTGCTTTGATTACTCTGGATCAAAACCTTTTAACGAAGATAAAAAAACAACACGACGAATCAGATGAAATGATAAACGATTTAAGCGAACAGGTCTCTCTTGCGGATAATGAAGTCCAGCTTATACAGCAACAGGTAAGTATGCTTTTGAATAATACTACGGGCGATCCTTACAGCGTAAACTCAAACAGCACGAATGTAACAAACATCGTGCCAAACGAAGAATTGCCGGAAATACGTGTTACATATATTATACAGCAGGTCAATCTGAAGGTCAGTCAATATATGAAATACTCGGAGGATACGATGCCATGTGTAAACAGAACGTTCCCTATCAACACTACCGAGGATTATATGATAGACGCTTTGGTTACGAGATTTAAGTCGGAGCATAACCTTTACGGACGAACCTATTACAGGTTGGAATATGTCGGAGCGCAGTATTCCGCAACAGGCAACGCTGTATTTGTCTTTAAATGCTATTTTAATTAATAAGGATTTAACCGTAATATATTTTCATTATATCATTTGTGTAATTACCTTGTTCATCGTAAACTATAAGAGGGGTTAAAACATCGGTGAAATGCCCTCCGTTTTTCGTTGCATTAATAAGCATTGCGTTTGCCCTTGTGCCTTTTTTAGGGTAAACAAAGCGTATTTGCTTCAAAGCAAATAAGTTCGATTCGAGCATATTGACTATTTCTCCCAATCGGTTTGGTCGGTGAACCATAATCAGCTTGCCTTTGTCCTTTAAAACCCTCTTTGCGCACACTATCACATCTAAAAACGCAACATCGGCTTCACTTCTGGCAGATATCTTGTTTGAATTAGTGCTTTGTATTCCGCATTCGGGTAGATAATACGGGGGGTTGACTACAACTGCGTCAAACATATTTGAGTATGCTTTCGGTAATTCACGCAAATCACAATTTTCAACGCGAAATTTTTCTTCAAATCCGTTTATTTTCGAATTATGAACTCCTAGGGCTGCGCTGTTTTCATTTATTTCAACGCCGGTTATATCGAGCATAGAATTTCTGGCAAGCATAAGCACGCTTACCGCTCCGTTACCGCAGCATAATTCCATTATATGTGAATTGTTCTTTATGCTACCGACGGCATAATCCGCTAACAGCACACTGTCCATACCAAAACAAAACTCTCTGGTGTCCTGCAAGAGCTTACAGTTATTGCGTTCAAGCTCGTCAAGCCTGTAAAATTCAGAAGTATACTCCATATAACGCTCCTTTTTTTTAATTATACACGATAAATAAAAAATGCCCCCTTAAAAGGGAGCAATTTTTTACTATTTGTCTGATTCTTGAGGAGCTTCTACCGGACAAACATCGGCGCATGATCCGCAATCTACACATTTCTCGGGATCAATGACGAATTTCTCATCGCCTTCTGATATTGCTTCAGAAGGGCATTCATCTGCACATGCTCCGCATGCTACACAAGCGTCTGTTATAACGTATGCCATTTAAATGTACACCTCCGCAGTGATATTTCAGTCAACACTATAGCATAGTTACATTACATAATGCAAGAATTATATAAAAATTAAATATGAAGCGAGCGAAACTTTGCTAAACATACCCTCAAACACTTTTTTTGTTTGAATCGGATTCGGTTTGTGGTAGAATAAATAAGTTATTTTAATAAAAATAAAAGGAATATGATATGGGACTTACTCTTAGTGAAAAGATAATAAAGGAACACCTTGTTTACGGGGAAATGAAGCCCGCAAGCTCGATTGCTATTAGGATAGATAACACTCTTACGCAGGATTCAACGGGAACTATGGCTTATTTACAGTATGAGGCCATTACAAACGAAGTTAAAAAGACAAAATGCTCGGTTGCTTATATTGATCACAACATGCTCCAGACAGGCCCTGAAAATATGGACGACCATATTTACATACAAAGCGTTGCCGATAAAGCAGGCGTGATTTTTTCAAAGGCAGGCAACGGTATCTGCCACAGGTTGAACCTTGACAGGTTTTCTGCTCCGGGAGAGACTCTTCTCGGCTCCGACAGTCATACGCCGACATGCGGCGCAGTTGGAATGATAGCGATAGGCGCCGGCGGACTTGACGTAGCTGCGGCAATGGCAGGTAAAGAGTATTATCTTAATATGCCCAAGATAATCGGAGTTAAACTGACAGGTGAATTAAGAAATGAAACGGGCGCAAAGGACGTTATACTCGAGGTGCTCAGACAATTAAGCGTAAAGGGCGGAGTCGGCTGTATTATCGAATACTTCGGAGCGGGCGTAAAGTCACTCGGAGTTTCTCAGAGAGCCACCATAACCAATATGGGAGCCGAGCTGGGCGCAACGACATCCATATTCCCCTCGGATGAACGAACAAAATTATTTTTCGATGCCCAAAACAGAAGCGAAGCATACAAAGAACTATACGCAGATGATGATTGTGAGTACTATAAAATAATAGAAATAAATTTATCAAATCTCACTCCCCTCGCAGCAGCACCCCATATGCCTGATATCGTAAAACCCGTCAGCGAGCTTGCTGGCTTGAAGGTTGACCAAATATGCGTAGGCAGCTGCACAAACTCTTCATATGAGGATATGATGACAGTAGCCTCTGTGCTTAAGGGTAAAACTATTGCCCAAAACTTATCTTTTACCGTTTCATGCGGTTCAAGACAAGTACTTTCCATGCTCAGCGAAAACGGCGCTCTAAACGACCTGCTCAATGCAGGAGCGCGTATACTCGAATGTGGCTGCGGTCCATGCATAGGAATGGGACAAAGCCCGAATTCAAACGGAGTATCCTTGAGAACCTTCAACAGGAATTTCAAAGGCAGAAGCGGAACCACCGACGCTATGGTTTATCTTGTAAGCCCGCAAACGGCTGCAGCAAGCGCTCTTAGCGGTTATATAACAGATCCGTCAGGATTGGTAAACGAAAAAGTCGACGAACCGTCAAGCTATGTGGTCAACGACAATATGTTTATTATGCCCTCGTGCGACACTTCAAAGCAAAGCATTAAAGGTCCAAATATAAAGCCCTTCCCCAAGGCTGAGGCAATAAGAGATTTTTACGAGATTCCCGTTGCCACAAAGCTCGGCGACAATATTACGACAGACGATATAATGCCCTCAAACGCAAAGCTGCTACCGTATCGCTCGAATATAGAGTACCTGTCAAATTTCTGTCTTACTCCCGTAGACGAAAGCTTTCCTTCAAAAGCAAAGGCCTATGACAGCGGGTGCATTATCGTAGGAGGCTCAAATTACGGACAAGGTTCAAGCAGAGAACATGCGGCTCTCGTACCCTTATATCTCGGAGTAAAAGCGGTGATTGCCAAATCATTTGCCAGAATACACAAAAACAATCTTATCAATAACGGTATTCTTCCTTTGATATTTGCATGTGATGAAGACTACGATAATATCGCTCAGAAAGATGTGCTTGTAATAGAAAAGCCCTCTGAACAGTTAAATTCAGGCTGCTTATTGATAAAAAATAAAACAAAAAACGTATCGTTTACCGTGAATATCGAAATCACCGAAAGAGAAAAAGAGCTTCTCATATACGGCGGTCTTATAAATATGATAAAAGCAGGTAAATAATATTTATTGAACGATTTTATTTATATTCTGAATATTATAAAAATTCAGTAAAGCAAACCATAAAAAAAAGATAAAAACTTACATATTTCGATAATATTCGACAATGCTTAATTGACAAACAATCCCTTTGTATTATATTATGTTCATGTAATGAATGAACAGTCTACGGAGGGATTCTGTTATGAGCGAAGAATTATTTTTGTTGAGCGATGAAAAACTTGTTGAATCGGTAAAGAACAAATCAAAGGAAGCCTTTGATGAAATTGTTCGCCGCTACAGCAAGTTTCTTAATTATATGACAAGATTATATTATATTAAGGGTGCCTCGGCAGAGGACGTGCGTCAGGAGGCGCTTATCGGCTTATACAAGGCTGCCTTAACATACGACGCGAACTCGAAGCTGTCATTTACCGGTTTTGCCTTTATGAGCATTAAGTGTAACGTCAAACGAGCCGTATCCATTGGAAACCGCCAGAAGAATAAACCGTTGGGGGATTATATTTCCATTTACGGCGAGGATTTTACCGAATACGAGCAAATGTCTTCTTTACAAAGTGTAGCTGAAACTCCGGAGGCCTACGTTATAAAACAAACAATGATTCACGATGTAACGCAGGTAATAAACGACAATCTCAGCGAAAAGGAAAAAGATGTTTTATTAAAGTTCGTAAACGGCAACAGCTACAGAGCAATAGCAAAAAACGACGGAGTTGATTTAAAAAGCGTTGATAATGCGCTTAACCGTGCGAGAAATAAGCTTTCCGAGAATATTGATATAGATGATTATTTGAGTGAGATATCCAAGTACTGAGTACGATATATATATTTGTACTTATTTATACTGCTTTATAGAAATTTATAATGATATAGTCAATGAAGCCGCTTATTTAATAGGCGGCTTCATTATTATTAAATATGATTTTACTTAGTTTTTAAAGGAATGTACAGGCGCAGGTATGCGGCCTCCGCGCTCAATAAACGTTGCAGAAGAATACTCGTTTACCGGCATTATCGGAGCGAAACCGAGCAGACCGCCGAAATTAGCTTCATCGCCCACTTTTTTACCATACACCGGTATTAATCTGACGGCGGTGGTTTTATTGTTTATAACGCCGATAGACGCTTCATCGGCTATTATCGCGCTTATCGTAGTTGCGGGAGTGTCTCCCGCAATAGCTACCATATCAAGCCCGACGGAACACACGCTTGTCATCGCTTCAAGCTTGTCAAAGCTAAGCGCTCCGCAGCTTGCCGCATCGATCATAGCTGCATCCTCGCTTACGGGTATAAATGCTCCGCTAAGTCCTCCGACATGAGACGACGCCATGATACCGCCTTTTTTAACAGCGTCTGTAAGGAGAGCCAAAGCAGCCGTGCTGCCGTGCGCTCCGCATTTTTCCACGCCTATCTCCTCAAGTATAAGCGCAACGGAATCCCCTATCTCGGGTGTGGGAGCCAGAGAAAGATCAAGTATACCAAACGGAACACCGAGCCTGTCGGAAGCCTCTTTTCCAACCATCCAGCCGGCACGGGTTATCTTAAAGGCTGTCTTTTTTATCATTTCGCAAACCTCGTCTATGGGCTTGCCCTTGCATTTTTCTATAGCTGCCTTTACAGTACCTGGGCCGCTGACTCCGACGTTAATACAGCATTCGCCCTCCCCTGTTCCGTGGAAAGCTCCCGCCATAAAGGGGTTGTCCTCAACAGCGTTTGCAAAAACAACGAGCTTTGCGCAGCCAATGGAGCCGTTTGAACGCGTTTCATAGGCTGTCTTTTTAATAATATCACCCATGATTTTAACTGCGTCAAGATTAATACCGGATTTTGTGCTTCCGACATTCACGCTTGAACACACCATATCGCTTGAAGCAAGCGCTTGCGGTATGGAATCCAAAAAAATCTTGTCGGTGTTTGTGAAACCCTTCTGAACCAATGCGCTGTAGCCTCCGATAAAGTTAACTCCTGTCTCCTTTGCCGCACGGTCAAGCGTTTGTGCCGTTTTAATGAAAGCCTCCTGTGAATTCTGTGCGCTCAACGCAATAGGAGTTACGGATATCCTTTTATTTATGATAGGTATTCCGTATTCGTCTGCAATCAATTCGCCCGTTTGGACAAGCTTTGAAGCATAACGCATTATTTTGTCGTAAATTTTATCATTGATATTGTCGCCGGAAAAGCAATCTAATAAAGAAATGCCCATTGTTATCGTTCTGATATCGAGCTTTTCATCATCAAGCATTCTGACGGTTTCCATAATGTCGCTGTATATAGTCATTTTTACCCCTTATATATTGTGCATAACATCAAACAGATCGGTTTTTTGCATTTCAACGGATATCCCGTCTTCTCTTAAAAATGCAAATTTTTCCTTCATCTGAGAGATGTTTATCGCCTTTTCACTGCTAACGAGCATTATCATAGTAAAGTAATCCTGCATGATAGTCTGACTGATATCCTCTATATTCATTCCGTTGTCAAATAAAACCTTGGATACTTTATAAATAATGCCTGTTCTGTCCTTGCCGATAACCGTTATTACAGCCTTCAAAGCTATTCCCCCCTTAATTGAGCATGATTGAGTATGATTTTAAAGGTTTTGATAAGTAAATGCAATAAAAAAAGACCTCTATTTTGTTTTGATTAAAAAAAGAGAGGTCTTCGGTTGAATTTACTTATATCAGTTTAAAAACCATATTGCAAAATTGAGATATCCGGCAAACGCAAGCCACAATAAATACGGCAGTTGAAGAAGTGCGGCAGTTTTGTTTATTTTTGAGTATTCGATAACCATTGCCACAGTGAGTAAAAACAACAATACTATCCATATAAAAGCAAACAGATACTTTTCGCTTAAGAAAAAGATTAGCGTCCACAGGAAGTTAAAAAAAAGGTTTAACCCATATAATATGAACGCTGTTTTCTTGCGAGGCGAATAGCTTTGTGAAATAAGATACGACGATACTCCCATAAGAATATAAAGAGCACTCCAAACAAACGGAAAGATTGCTCCCTGCGGCGTAAGAGGGGGCTTTTTGAGAGATTCAAAGATTTGTTGTCCGTCTTTTGTCAATAGCCCGAATACGCTGCCCCCAATAAGAGGCACGGCTATGTTAAATATTAGCTTCGGTATTCTTATTTCTTTTTGCTTATTTGTATCTATTCTTCTTTCCACACTTTTAGGATATGAAAGAATCATATCATTTATACACCGAAACACAAAAAAACGCACCAATATCTTTCTTCTTTTTTACGCTTGTAGCGCGTAAACATATACAGACATATAAACTTAAAAGACATACATAAACAAAATAAGGAGAATAACAATGAGTGAAAATTTGCAAAGAAACGACCATAAGCTTGAAATGTTTTCAAGAAGTGAGCTTAAGCTATGCGGAGTATATGACGTTCACAGCTTTAACGAGGAGGGTATTTTACTTGAGACCTCACAGGGTCTGCTTACTGTCGGAGGTGAGAACCTGCATATAACAAAATTAAATTTAGAAGCCGGCGAAGTCGCACTTAAGGGCGAAATAAATATGCTGTTGTATAACGACGAAGAAGCGACACAGGCTAAAGGAAGCGTGTTTTCTAGGTTATTTAAGTAAATGCAGAACAATACGCAGGCGCTTGTTATTTTCATGAATATACTGCTTTGCGGAAGCGGCGTGGGACTTTTTTACGACGTATTAAACAACACGATTTTTTTATTGATAAAAAAAAAGAGTATATGCGATGTATTATTCTGGAGTATAACGTTTTTCATTATCCTAAACGTGCTGTTTAATATCAGCGAATTGTCGGTGCGCGTATATATGCTTATAGGTTTTTTATCAGGCTGGTTTATATACGCCAAATTGATCTCATCTACAGTCAAAGCGCTCTGCGAAGCCTTAATGAAGCTATGTGCAAATACCGTAAAAAGTATATACAGACCTATTAACAGACGCTTTGATTCATTTGTTATAAATAATAAAAGCTCTATATTAAAAATTAAAAATGTCATTAGTAATATTAAGAAGCTACCCAAAAACATTGCAATAGGTTATAATATATATATAAAACATCCTTTTAAGGAAAAAAATCATGTCTGCAAGGAAAAACAAGAAGAATAAAACAAAGATACCTGTTGCGATAAAAATCGTATTCTGGATTATAGTCGCTATGTTCTTGTTTAATACAGGGCAGTTTATTTACAAAAAAATCACTTTGGACTCAAGACGCAAGGAGCTTACCTCGCTTATTGAGGAAGAAGAGCGTAAAAAACAGCTGTATCTAGAGCAGCTTAATAAAGTCGGCACGAAAGAGTATTACGAATATCTCGCGCGTAAACAGCTTGGCTTTATCTATCCCGGAGAAACGGTAATGATAGTAACGGACGGTACAACGCAGCAATGAATTTAACTGACACGCATGCTCACCTTAACGACGAGGAATTCTCTTCTGACAGGGACGAGCTTATACTTAAACTCAAAGAAAAGCTAAAATGGATAATCAATGTCGGGTACGACAAGAGCTCGTCGTTATTGGCAGTCCTTTTGTCTCAAAAATACGATTTTTTATATGCTGCGTGCGGTATGCACCCACACGATTCAAAGGATTATGACGACACTTTCGAATCGGAGCTTGAAAAAATGCTTGAAGAAAAAAAAGTCGTTGCTGTCGGCGAGATCGGGCTGGATTATCATTATGATCTTTCTGAGCGTGATATACAGCGCGAAGTTTTTATTAAACAGCTTGAAATTGCAAATAAGCATTCTCTTCCGGTGTGCATTCACTCGAGGGATGCTTCCCAAGACACATACGATATCCTTAAAAAGCATTTAAAATGCGAGAGAGGTGCAGTCCTTCACTCATTTTCACAGAGCAGGGAAATGCTTAAGCTTTATCTTGATATGAATGTTTATTTTTCATTATCCGGTACTATCACGTTTAAAAATGCACAAAAGCTGCGCGAATGCGTGTCATATATCCCTCTTGATCGAATGTTCATAGAAACGGACTGTCCCTATTTATCCCCCGAACCGAACAGAGGAAAGCGCAACAATCCTGCTTATGTCGAATTTACCGCAAAAAAAATAGCCGAGGTTAAAAACATCGACTATGAAAGGCTTTGCGACATCACATCAAAAAACGCCGAGAGCTTTTTTGATATATAATTTATTTTGCGACCTGTTTACTTATTTCTTTTCTTAAGGATATCTGCGTATCTACGTTTAGATTTCCTGTGACGCTCAGAGAATTTTTCTGCTGATATTCTTTAATTGCCGTTGTGGTAGCTTCATCAAAGGTTCCGTCTATAACAGCATTACTCGCAATATAACCAAGCTCTTGAAGTGTTTTTTGATAATCAAGTATTTCAGAGCCTATTTTCCCTTGCGAATAAACAAGCACTTCCGCCTCAAGCGCATACATTGTATTGACGTCAAGCATGCCAGCTTCTTTTACAGTAATGGATTTGTCTGTCTGATACTTTGTCATAGCGGTTTTCATTTCCTCGTCAAACTCGTCATTCTGAGGATAACCGAGGTAATCCATATAATATAATATCTTTTTGTATGCCGCAACTATTTCTCCCGAGTCCCCAACAGAGTATTCTTTGGTTTCGGTTTCGGGCTTAAGCGTTGTGTCCTGCTCTTCGACATCCGCCAAGTAAACACCGTCCATATTTTCCGTTATGCTTCGATACATCATATCGTCGCGTAAATTCATGGCAGTTGCGAAAGATGAATAATTCTGCGCATCAAAGGAGGCGAAAAGCAGAACAAGACCTATTGATATAAATATATACAGTATGACGTTTTTCGTTTTCAGCATAGTTTTACTTCCTTACGGTATTTTATCATAAAATGCTTCACAATAAAACAACAATTATTCCAAATGAGAGTTTACATACCAATTATACCAAATAGTTGAATGAAAACTGCGGATATTATATAATGTAAGATATGAGGATAAGCTATGAGCTACAATAACACATTTAAAGAATCGCTTTCCAGAACATTGTTCGAAGAAAACGACTCGGAGCTTGCCCAGCTTTACGCAATAGTTCAAAACGGATTTACTTATATTATGAGAGGCAGGGGCAGCTTTGCTCTTGAGTTTTGCACATCGTCGGCTCCTTGTGCGAAAAGAGTTTTTCGTCTTATTAAGGACAATTTCGGCGTCAGCGCTGTTATTTCGACTGTCAAAGTGAACTCCTTCGGCGAAAAGCAACAATACAGACTGAATATACAGGAAACCGCAATATGCTTTGAAATACTTCGGTTTTATAATATTGTCGACGAGGGCGGACGGTTATTTGCACAAAAACATATAGATATGTCTCTTCTTCATTCTCAACAGGCTAAACAGGCATATATCTCAGGCGCAACGCTTGTGTGCGGATATGTTTCTGACCCGCAAAAGAGCTATATGGCGCAGTTTCGTTTCTCTTCGGAAGGTCTCGCTGACGATTTTTTATCTCTGCTCGCTGATTTTGAGATAAATGCGAAGAAAAGATATCTGAAAAATGATATAATAGTATATCTGCAAAGGGCAGACGACATTTCCTCATTAATGGCGATATGCTCCTGCTACAGCGACGCATTAAACGTGCAAAGCAACTTGACAGCAAAGGATATGAAAAACCGCACTAAAAGAAAAGTAAATTTTGAAACCGCCAACTACAACAAAACCATTGACGCCTCTTATGAACAAATACAGGCAATCGACAAAATACAGAAGACTATCGGTTTGAAGCAGTTACCTGAGCATCTTATACAGGCTGCTCAGCTGAGAATGGATATGCCGGACGCTACGCTCAGAGAGCTTGCCCAAAGCGCAACACCGCCGATAAGCCGCTCGACACTGGATAAACGCTTAAGAAAAATAGTACTTATTGCAAAGGATATAAAATGACAGCCTCCAAAAAATCTAAAGCAAAAAAACAGCCTTCTAAGGGAAATAATACCTTAAGCTATGAGATACACGGCTTCATACTCTTATTTGTCGGTGCATTTCTCTTGTATTGCATATTTTTTGCCACGTCCGGAGTCATCGGCAAATTTATCGCTTCAATGCTCATGCGCTTGTTCGGTGTTGCCGGAAGAGTAATCTTTTCAGCTTCAATAATAATCAACGCTATTCTTCTTCTGTTCGGTAAGCATGGTATCGGAGGATATATTTACCTTCTCGGTGCAAATACAGCCATAGGTATTGCAAGCGCAGCAACAAACTTTGACGTATACAAGCTGAGCGATACCATGCTTTATTACGATTTATGGAGTATAGATTCAAAGGCAGGCTTTCTGGGTGGACTATTAACCAAAGTACTCAAGGACCTGTTTTCATCATTGGGAGTATGGCTTATAATAATTTGTCTGAGTATCATAGCCTTTATTCTTATTTTCAAAAAAAGCTTTGTCGGCTCTGTAAGCGATAGGGCAGTCAAGGCAAAACAGGATATTACAGCACGCCGTGAGGAAGGAAAAAAATTGCTCCTTGAAAAACAGGCAGAACAGCAGCCCTTAAAAAACGCCAAAACCGTTTTGCAAACCTCCGACGGTTCAAAGCTCGTTTTCATCGAAGCGGATAAGAAAAACCGCAGGAACATGAAAAGGAACACAAAGTCTGATTATATGGATCAAAACGAAATAAATAAACCCCTGCCAAAGCTTAACGAGGGCTTTATGAACCTGACGGATTCCTTTGAAGAAAAAGCTTCAAAGCAAACACCGCCTATGAATACAGAGCATAAAAACGATGATTTCGGTGCGCAAAATATTGACATCTCGACGCCGGAACAAAGGAAAAAAAGAAAACAGAATAAAGACAGTTCAATTATAGCGATAGATAAAAAACCGGACGTTGAATACCTAAATACAGACGATACTTTCGTTTCTCAGAAGCCTAATGTAAGTATTAAAGAAAATATTGAAAAAAACGAGTCTGTGAGTGAAAACATATCATTACCTCACAGTAACAAATATATTTTCCCTCCCTACAATCTGCTTGACTGCGTTCAGCCGCAGGCAAAGAGCAACGATAAAAAAGAAGTATATACGGAAGCAAAGCTCCTTGAAAAGGTTCTTAAGGACTTCTCCATAGACGCAACGGTGTCCGAAATAAGCATTGGCCCGACAATAACTCGCTTTGAGCTTCAGCTTAAATCCGGCATAAGAGTAAGCAAGGTAGTCGGACTTTCCGATGATATAGCACTTGCTTTGGCGGCTAAGAGCGTAAGAATAGAAGCACCTATCCCGGGAAAGAGCGCTATCGGTATAGAGGTTCCCAATAAACAGATTCAAACGGTAAAGCTGGGACACGTTATAAAGGCGCCCGAATTTAAACAGAACAAATCTCCTCTGGCAGTGGCTCTGGGCAAAAAAATATCGGGTGAAGTCCTTGTAATGGATATAACAAAAATGCCTCACCTTCTTATAGCGGGAGCTACGGGAAGCGGCAAGAGCGTATGTATAAATACGATTATTATGTCGGCTATTTACCATGCTTCCCCCGAGGATGTGCGCATGATACTTATAGATCCGAAAATGGTGGAATTGAACGTATATAACGGAATGCCGCATCTGCTTATTCCCGTTGTCACAAATCCGAAGGAAGCCTCCGGAGCGCTTGGCTGGGCAGTAAGACAAATGGAACAGCGCTATCAGATATTTAAGGACGCTCATGTAAAGGATATACAGGGCTACAACGACAAAGCTGTTATTGAGCATGAAGAAAAGATGCCTCATGTAATGCTTGTCATAGACGAGCTGAGTGATTTGATGCTCGTATCCCCTCAGCAGGTCGAAACATCAATTTGCCGTTTGGCGCAGCTTGCAAGAGCGGCGGGCATACACCTTGTACTTGCGACTCAAAGACCCTCCGTTAACGTTATAACGGGACTGATAAAGGCAAATATACCTTCAAGAATATCATTTGCCGTCTCAAGCCAGATCGATTCCAGAACTATTTTGGATATGGGCGGTGCTGAAAAGCTATTAGGACGAGGGGATATGCTGTATTATCCCATGGGCGAAAGCCAACCCATGAGAGCTCAATGCGCATTTGTCAGCGAGGGAGAAGTGCAAAAGGTCGTAGACTTTATCAAAACAAAACAGGACGCTTCGTATGACAACGATATAATAGACGAGATAAAAGCCAATGCCGTTGCCGAGGATAAACGTATTATTCCTGAGGATGAGGGCGATGACGAGTATCTGATAAAAAAGGCGATGGAGATAGCTTACAACAACAAGGGCAAGATATCAACCTCCATGATACAGCGTAAGCTAAGACTCGGATATTCGAGAGCAGGACGCGTAGTAGACGAAATGGAAGAACGCGGATATATATCCGCAGCGGACGGAAGCAAGCCCAGAGAGCTTCTCATCAGGTATGAGGACTTTTTAGCGAAAGGTAACAGCTGATGATAGAAAGAACAGTCTACATACATACATTGGGTTGTCCGAAAAATACTTCGGACAGTGAGAATATGGCTTACGAGCTTGAACTTAAGGGCTATAGCTTTGTTTACGACGCACTTTTAGCGGATATTATCGTTATAAATACCTGCTGCTTTATTAACGACGCAAAGGAAGAGTCCGTAGATGCTATACTAGCAGCCTGCGAGATAAAAAAAGACAGACCCTCCGTTGTTATTGTTGTTGCAGGGTGTCTTGCTCAAAGATATGCACAAGAAATTAAAGACGAGCTGCCGGAGGTAGACTATTTTATCGGAACTTCAAGATTTGCGGATATTGCCGATATCATAGATAAAAATAATCGAATCGATGCTTCGCAAGTAAACGCACCCTTGAAAGAAACGGGAAGAATCCCATTTGATGATTTTCCTTACGCTTATGTTAAAATATCGGAGGGCTGCGATAAGCATTGCACATATTGTATAATTCCGAAAATAAAGGGTTCTCACAGGAGCCGAAAAGAAGAGGATATTTTAAACGAGGTCAAGCTTCTGTGTCAAAACAACAACAAAAAAGAGATCATACTCATAGCGCAGGATACCGGCAATTACGGAACGGATCTTTACGCAAAGCATATGTTATCGTCCTTGATAAGAAAAATAGCTCAAATAAATGAAGTTGAAGTGATAAGACTTTTGTACGTTTATCCCGAGGAAATTGACGACGAGCTTATACAAACCTTTAAGGAATGCGATAAATTGGCAAAATATATAGACATACCTCTTCAGCACGTAAATGACAGGATCCTTAAGCTGATGAACCGCAGAACAAGCAAAAGCGATATATACGCCATTATAAATAAGCTGCGTACGAACATACCGGACATTGCGATACGCTCGACTTTTATAACGGGATTTCCGTCGGAGACCGATGAGGATGTAAAAGAGCTTGACGATTTTATTAAAGAAGTGAAGCTGACAAGAGCCGGAGTATTCGCGTATTCACGCGAAGAAGATACGCCTGCTTATAATATGCCTTGTCAGATAGATGAAGAAGAAAAGCTTGCCCGGCGCGATATGATAATGTTATCGCAACAAGAAATTTCCGAGGAAATAATGGCGAGCTTTGTCGGAAAAACAATGCGCGTAATAGTTGAAGAGTTCTGTGAGGACAATCTGTGGTGTGCAAGAAGTTATCTTGACGCACCGGATATAGACGGCGTAGTATACGTTTATTCCGATAAAGAGCTTGAAATCAATACCTATTATAATGTAAAAATAACAGACAGTATGCAATACGATCTGGAGGGAACGGTAATATCATGACAAGCAATATACCAAATAAGCTGACAACTCTGCGAATACTTATGGTACCGATTTACGCAGTGCTTTTATATATAGATTTCCCACTTCATTTTGTAATAGCGGGTATAATATTTATATTGGCCTCAGTAACGGACACGATAGACGGCAGATATGCAAGAAAACATGACATGGTGACAGATTTCGGAAAGTTCGCTGACCCCGTAGCAGACAAGCTGCTTGTTTTGACATCTGTGATAATATTTGTGGGCTTTTCAAGGCTGCCTGCATGGAGCTGCGCGATAATGGTGGCACGAGAAATCATCGTGACTTCGTTAAGGAATGTGGCTGTGCTTAAAAACAGAGTACTAGCGGCAGATATTTACGGAAAGCTGAAAACAACATTTCAGATGATCGCACTATCTATAATACACTTTGAGGGAGTATTCCCCTTCTTAAAAATACCTGCGGACGTATTGTATTATATAGCGGTTACGCTTACCGTACTGTCCGGAGCAAATTATTGCATTAAAAACTGGGATATTCTCAGTTAGGAGGAAACAATCACGAAAGCAGTAATAATAGCCGTAGGCGATGAAGTTCTTTGCGGCGACGTAGTAAACACGAACGCCGCTTATCTTTCAAACGAGCTTGACGCTCTCGGTATAAAAACGATATACCATATATGTATACCCGATGACGAAGTAGTCCTGACACATGAGTTTAACAAGGCATATCACAATGCCGATGTTATACTTTTAACAGGAGGTCTCGGTCCGACAAAGGACGACCTCACAAAGGAAACCGTCGTAGAGGCTCTCGGACTGGAAATGATTGCAGACAAACCCTCCGCAGAGCATATACACGAGTATTTCACTAAAGTGAACCGTACAGAAAGTCAAAACAATGAAAAACAAGCCCTTATTCCAAAGGGAAGTATGGCAATACCAAACAAAAACGGTACAGCACCGGGGATATACATTCAAACAAATAACGCTAAGATCATTGCAATGTTTCCCGGCCCTCCGAATGAGCTTATACCCATGTATGAGGATTTTGTTAAGGACAGGCTCAAAGCACTTACCAAAAAAGCTTACAGCGAAAAATATTACATGCTCAGCGGCGTCGGAGAAGCTCATATGGAGCAAATACTTCGAAAAGAAATACCCACAAACGACAATTATACGCTCAATACCTACATTACTCAAAGCGGTATTCGCCTTCGCGCTGTAGCAAGCGCTTCTGATAACAAAACGGCTCAGGACATGATAAACGCAAACGATGCGAAAATACGCTCTCTTTTCAGTGAATGGCTATATAGCGAAAGTAAATGCGAAATATGGGAAAGCGTCGCAAAAAAGCTCATAGAAAACAACATAACCATAAGCGCCGCAGAGTCATGCACGGGGGGACTCTTTGCTTCCTTGCTGACTAAAACTTCGGGAGTGTCAAAAATATTTTCCGGAAGCCTTGTCACTTACTCAAATGCCGCAAAAGCAGAATTATTATCCGTCAACCAGGAAACTCTTGATGAATTCGGCGCTGTATCTGAACCTACGGCAAAAGAAATGGCTGCAAACATACGAAAAATTTTTAATTCCGATATTGGCGTGGGAATAACAGGCTTTGCAGACCCACTCTCGTTAAATGAGAATGAACCGGCAGGCTGCGTATTTATTTGCATAAATATTAAAGGGATTTCGAAAGTTGTGCGTAATATATATATAGGGAGCAGAACGTCTATTCAAATGAAAAGCGCCATAGCTGCGTTTAAAATAATAAACGATATGCTCAAATAAATATTGACCGAAATAGATTTTCGGAGTATAATTTACCTATACGAACAAATGTTTGAATTAAAAGGAGATCACCGTGGCAGAGGATAAACAAAAACAATTGGAACTCGCAATGAAAAGCATAGAGAAAACTTACGGTAAAGGCGCCGTAATGAAACTCGGAAGCAAAGGTATCGAGAGTATAGATGTAATATCGACATCGGCTCTATCACTTGACCTTGCACTCGGAGTCGGCGGAGTGCCCAGAGGAAGAGTTGTGGAAATATATGGACCTGAATCCTCAGGAAAGACCACAGTAGCTCTGCATATCGTTGCGGAGGCACAAAAGAACGGCGGTATAGCTGCATTTATTGATGCAGAGCACGCCCTTGACCCAATTTATGCCGCTGCTATCGGGGTGGATATAGACGAGCTTCTTGTTTCACAACCGGATACCGGCGAACAAGCTCTTGAAATAGCCGAAGCTCTCGTAAGGAGCAATGCTATAGATATTGTCGTAATAGACTCCGTAGCGGCACTTGTTCCCCGCGCTGAGATAGAAGGAGAAATGGGAGATTCTCATGTCGGCTTACAGGCAAGGCTTATGTCTCAGGCTCTCAGAAAGCTTACAGGAATAATAAACAAGTCGAATACAACGCTCATATTTATAAACCAACTGCGTGAAAAGGTCGGCGTAATGTTCGGTAATCCGGAAGTTACCCCGGGAGGCAGAGCATTGAAGTTTTACGCTTCTGTACGTCTTGAAGTTCGAAAGGGCGAAACGATAAAGGACGGAAGCGACTTTGTCGGAAATCGAACAAAGGTAAAGGTAGTTAAAAATAAAGTCGCACCTCCCTTCAAAACTGCAGAATTCGATATACTATACGGCAAGGGCATATCTCACGAGGGAGATATATGCGATATGGCAGCGACTGCGGATATCGTTGAAAAGTCAGGCTCTTGGTATTCGTACAACAAGGTTCGTATCGGACAGGGACGTGAAAACGTCAAGAAATATCTTTCGGATAATCCCGAGATATGCAACGAAATAGAAAAAAAAGTCAGAGAAAAGCTTTCCGAAAAGCCTTTGCTCGATTATTCTACCGACAATGTTATTGACGATGGCGATGATGACGACGATGATATTATCGAATAATTCTGCTTGTGATTTTTAAAATCGACGTACAACAAAAAAAACGGACTCAGTTTTAAAGCTGAATCCGTTTTATATTATCTTTTGTATTTACTCACCTTTTATTATATGCTCGGATTGGGCGTTTTTTAATGCGGGAGTTTTTTTGTTTTTTATAAGCTTATATGCCAGTACGGATATAGCCACGCTTAATACGTAATATGCAAAATATCCGATATTGTTTTGTGTGAAGAGGTTGTTTATAGCCGGTATATCAAACACATAATTCATCAAATTAAAGCTCATGTGCATAAATATCGGTACGAGTATATTTTTATATTTATCGTAAGCATAAGCGAACAAAACTCCCAACGCAAAGGCATAACCCATTTGTAATACCGAGGTGAAATGAAGCGCAGCAAACAATATAGCCGATATAACGATAGCCTTTTTTGTGCCCACAGTATACTTAAAACGGTTAAAGCACAAGCCTCGAACGAGTATTTCTTCACACGCAGGACCTAGAAAGCCTAAGTAAACAATATCGAGCCATGTATCTGAATTGATTGCCTGCATTGTTGTATCGTGCTGAGTCATAATAAGGGTCATATCAAATAATGACGATAAAATAATTATTACGATGTTTACTAACATAAACATTCCGATACCGGCGCAAACAGCGCTCAGTGCGTCTTTGATATTCAGTTTGTTATCGTAAAGATAATCGCTGCCCTTATAATCTCTTTTAAAGAAAACCACGGCAGCTATCAAAAGCATTATTCCCGCGCATATAATGTTTAATAAGGTCGAATACTGCGTAGTGTAGCTCATGATAGTATTCATCAGCTCGTTAACGTCAGTGACCTGATATGTACCGTAATGGCGATAACAGCACACAAGAATAAATACAAAGGACACGACGTAATCGACCAAGAATAACAACAGTAAAGGTCTTATACAATAAA
The DNA here is from genome assembly GCA_964618075.1 of uncultured Lachnospiraceae bacterium. Lineage (GTDB taxonomy): Bacteria > Bacillota > Clostridia > Eubacteriales > Anaerofustaceae > CAYTMY01. Next base: position 37,349 of record CAZTZO010000002.1, on the reverse strand, counting down.
AAAAGCTGTTTCTTTTATTTTTTTGCTCCATACTATTATTATATACCATGACACTCGTTTACAAAACTTTTATAATAAAAAACGGTCTGTATTTGTATACAAACCGTTTATTCTTCATCTTTTAAAATCTATCACAACATATCTGTTTGGTTCTTCTCCCACAGAGTAAGTGGTTATATGCTCGTAGTTTTGCAACGCAGAATGTATTATCCTTCGCTCGTACGGATTCATCGGTTCAAGCTCGTACTTGCTTCTTGTCTTTTCGACCTTCAACGCTATCTTGTCAGCAAGATCCTGAAGCGCATATTTTCTCTTTTCTCTGTAGTTGGAAACATCCAGGCTTATTCTGGTATACTCGTGTCTTCCCTTATTCACAGCAAGACTCGTAAGGTACTGTATGGAATCAAGAGTTTGTCCTCTTCTGCCTATCAATATTCCCGTGTCTTTGGTTTCAACGTCAATGAGCATGATATCTTCCTCATATCTTATTGACAATTCGGCAGTTATACCCATAGCATCAAACAGCTGCGTAAGAAATTGCTTCGCTCTGTCCTCTATATCATCGTTGAGAGTAATCTCGACCTTTGCATATTTGTTTCCGAATACGCCCATAATGCCCGTATCAGGTATTTCAATAACCTTCGTAGTGACATTCTCCGGTGCAGCACCTAATTCCAAAAGACCGTTTTGGATAGCCTCTTCGACTGTTTTACCCTTCGCTACTACACTTTTCATTATTATTTATCGCCTTTGTCGTTAGTTACCACGTTTTTCTTTACGATCTTAGGCGGTTCTACCTTAAGCGGGAAGAATTTTAACGTAAGCTCGTTTTGTATCAATCCGAGAGCTGTCTGGAACGTCCAATAGATAGCTATTCCCTGGTTGAAGGTATAACCTATATACGCGATGAATATCGTCATAAAGATGCTCATGGACTTTCCCTGGCTTGCAGCCTGTCCGGCAGTTGACTGATTCGTCTTTTTCTGCTGTATTATTGTAAGAACGACCGATATGGTCGGTATTATCAAAGATAAATAGAATTCGGCATTCATACCACTCTGTTTGAACAGATCTACGGGAGAAAGTCCCATATTCTGTATCCATAAAAATGCCTGAGACACGCCCGACCATTCCGCTTCGGCAAAAACATAAGGCACAGGAGTTCTGAGTGCGCCGTACAAGCCTATGAGTATGGGGAACTGTATAAGAAGAGGCAAGCAACCGCTCATGGGATTGTACTTGTACTTATTGTAGAGCTTCATTGTCTCTTCGTTCTGCTTATCCTTGTTGTTTGCATACTTCTTCTGGATTACTTGCGTCGCAGGTGAAAGCATCTGCATCAGCTGCATTGACCTTGTCTGTTTGATTGATATAGGCAATGTGATTATCTTCGCGAATACCGCAAATAAAACTATTGACCATCCGTAGCTGCCTACGAAACCGTAAATAGCTTTAAGTATCATTCCGAAGAATTGGTATAAAAATGACATATTGGGGATACCTCCGTTATTTATGGAACAGGATCATATCCGCCCTTGCATAACGGATGACACCTGATTATCCTTTTAAATGATAGACTTAAGCCCTTAAAAAAACCGTATTTTCTGAATGCCTCGTAACTGTATTCGGAACAGGTCGGCAGAAATCTGCAATGCGCTCCAAATGCGGGTGAAATATGTATTTGGTAAAATCTGATTATATACATACATACTTTACTCACCAAATCACCGCCTGTCAGATGAGGATATTTGTTTCCTTAAGAAGCTGTAAGGCACTCTTTTCGAGCCTTTCATATGATGCGTTCGCCGAGCGAACCCGAACAATGAAAATTATATCATAGCCATGTTGTATTCTGTCATGTTTTAATCGTAAAATTTCTTTTAATCTGCGTTTAATTTTATTTCTTTGTACAGCATGTCCCACCTTGCCCGACACGCTTATGCCGAAACGGGTATAAGGGGTGCCGTTTTTTCTCTGGTAAATAACCAAATACTTATCTGCCAAAGAAGGCGCGACGGCATATATTTGTCTGAATTCTCTGTTCTTTTTTATCATCTGCATTTGTTGCATATATTAAAACACCCGCAGAATGCTATTGAAAAAAGGGATTATCGAATCCCTTTAACAAAATACCTATTCTTATACAATCAAAATAATCATCGGAACAAATGCGCTCCAACGAACTGTTAAGCGGATATTCTGCTTCTTTCTTTTCTTCTTCTTCTGGCAAGCACATTACGTCCGCCGACAGAAGCCATTCTTGCTCTGAAACCGTGGTTTTTCTTTCTCTTATGATTGTTTGGTTGGAATGTTCTTTTCATAATTTTTTGTCCTGCCTTGTCATTTTCGCTTTTATTAAGCGCCATAATATTATATATGTATCCGTGATTTGTGTCAATAGATAAACTGTAAATATGGTTTATTTTTTTCTTAAATTTTTGCTGTAATACTTGCAAAGCGTGCGAATATATGTATAATATCAAATGTATGTGTCGTGGCCCCTTGGTCAAGCGGTTAAGACATCGCCCTTTCACGGCGGTTACAGGGGTTCAAATCCCCTAGGGGTCACCATAAACATTACATTCGCATAACGTAAGTGAAGTTTGAAAACTTGAGAATAATAAGGACAAACATTAACGTTTCTGTATTTTCACGGAAGCACGAGGCAAGCAAAAAGCTTGCTTTTTTATTTGCCGACGATAGCGGCCGAAACGTCTTTATCACAGAAGTCACTATTTAGTATCTATTTTTATTATTCATTAAAAATGTCTCTTTTGTGAAAAGTGAGTCCCTTTACCGCCAGGTCTAAACGCTTTGTTTTTGTTAAACATCTATTATATCCACTAATCACATTTATAAAAACAATAATCGCTTCGCTGCGATTGTTTTTTATCATTCTTGAGAAAACACTATTCCCCACTTATATGAAGGAAATTTTCAAGCCGTAAATATGTCTGTGCTGCTTCTTAGAAGAAGCCTTCGGTAATATTTTTTAGATATAGTCCATCGCGGTATCTATTTTTCTAAAATACACTAATATAATCAAATGGTCTTTGGGCATTTTTGTTTTCTTTATATATCTCTATACTGAAATGCTCTTTATGGCATTATTCCTTCGGATCTGCTATCATACTGTAAAGCTTCTCATTTTTCTCGATAATATAAGTCAGCGGCACTCCAATTACATATACGCTCAACGCTTCGGACAGTGCAAGATACAACGCCGTTTGAAAATATATGCTCATGGCGTTTGTCTGTAAGCATATAACGAATGCGATAATAAATGCATTGACAAGAACAAACGGAAAAGCGACAGCGTATCTGTTTTTAAATTTTAACGCTATCAGAGAAGCAAGTAAAGTGGCAAGAGAGCCTAAGACCACATCCAAAAGCCCGTAAGGGCTGATAATATTTGTAATAAGGCATCCTACAAACAACCCCCATGGAGCGGCTTTTGTGAAAAGCACAAGCATACACAGAGCTTCTGATATTCTTATCTGTAAGGGCCCATAGCTAAGCGGCTTTAAGATGAGTGAGAGTATACAATACACGGCACCAATAAGAGCCGCCTTGACTAATATGTTAGTTTTTTTTGTTGTTTTCATATGTTATTCATCCGAATATTTTATATCAAATTATAGCATGAAGATATATTTGTTACAATATTGTTGTTTCTTCTTTTAATAAAGAGCAATGTTTGATATAATAAATTTGCTTTGATTTTATGGAGGTTTTTGTAGAATGACACGATACGGTTTTGTCCTGAGCTCAGACGGATCAAAGAGTTCGTTCGAGATCGGTGCATGGAAAGCGCTACGCGAATTGGATTTTGATATATCCGCTTCAACGGGTTCTTTTGTCGGTGCATTAAATGCGGCGCTTATTGCTCAAAACGACTTTGAACGTGCAGTGCGCTTTTGGCGAAACGTGTCTTCTAAAAGATTACTCGGAGTCAACAGACACATTGCTCAAAGATATACCGAGGAATGGTCGAGAACAGATACGAAGGCTTTTAAAAAGAATTATATGATGTACGTAAACGGGAAAACCGAAGATCTTGACCCGCTAAGAGACGTCATTGAGCTTTTTATTGATGAAAAGCTGGTCAGGAAGTCACGAATAGACTTCGGCTTTGTTTCCATATCGCTTCAGACCTTGGAAGCCGAGCTTATAACGCTTAAAAAAATACCTAACGGCAAGCTTTGCCAATATCTGCTTGCGGCGGCGTGTTTCCCGCAGATAACTCAGACCAACCGTGCGGCAGATCCGCAGTTTTCTTCACAGTACTCACCTTACGATCTAGCCGAAAAATTTCGCTGCGACAGTATTATTTCAACAGATGATGTTATAGTCATACCTCCCGCTTTAAAAAGCGAGGTCAGTATAATCAAATCAAGCGAAGTCCTTGAGTTGAATATTGCGGAAACAGCAGAGCAAATGAAAAAGAATATCAAGATGGGCTATATAGACACCTTGATGAAATATGAAAAATCATATGGTACCAGTTATTTTGTGCCATCTATGCAGCCTGCCGAAAGATACAACTATTTTAAATCCACACTCGGCAAACCGATAAACTACCAGCTTGACAGTCTGGTAAAGATGATACTTCGCCTAAAGGAATTAAACAAGCCCAATGTCGAGTTGCGCTTAAAGCAAATGCTTAAAGCCGGAGGTATAAAGTATGAGGATGTCTATTTAGCTCTGCTTGAAAATGCAGCGTCAATCTTGGGCTTACCCTCAAATGAAAGATATACTCCCGACAAACTGCTTGCGTCATTGACAAACGGAATATCACAAAAGATAACCGACGGCAAAAGTGCGTTTACCGACATTTCTTTTGTTAAAAAGCTCATAGCGGCGGCAAGCGATCCCGGCAACAGCTATCCGAACCCGACTCTTTTTTCACAGTATTTTTTGTTGTTTTTATCGAGCAAGCCTGAAAGCTACAGAAAATTAGCGCCTTTACTTTCAAACATGAACATAAAGACGCTTGCGGCATTCGTTACTTTTGTATATGTATTATATCTATAACAGCGTGTCGCTTGCTTCATCGCGCCTTGCGATTATCACCGTATAGTCCTTGTTGCGCTCTATTTTATTGTCTTTAAGATAATTTACCACAGTATTAAGCGCTGTAAGAGGAGAATTGTTTTCTTTGCTCAAATGACCGAGACACAAATGCTCGGCACCGTTTTCAATAAGCTCAACGCAGAATTCAGCCGTTGAATCATTCGACAGGTGTCCGTACTCACCTAATATTCTTTCCTTCAGATAAATGGGATAAGAGCCGTTTAACAGCATATTTACATCATGGTTCGCTTCCAACAGCACACTTTTAGAGCCCAACAGATTATCTCTGAGCTCGTCTGTCACTACTCCCGTGTCTGTAGCTACAGCCATTTTACTTTTTCCGTCTGTAAAACAATACCCGACAGGCTCGGCCGCGTCGTGTGAAACACAAAAAGACTTTATCACTATTCCGTTTATTTCAAAGGGTCTGCCCGTTTCGAAAATGTTTATTTTATTATCGTCAAGCTTGCCAAGTTTGTTCTTGCTTGCCTGATATGTTTTTGAATTGAAATATATCGGTATACCTAACTTGCGCGCTATAACGCCTGCCCCGGATATATGGTCATTGTGCTCGTGAGTAATAAGCAGTCCGTTTATTTCATCGGCATCGACATCAATTTCTTTGAGCATGGATAATACCCTTACCGCCGGCATACCCGCATCTATAAGTATCTTACATTTTTCATGTTCAAAATATATACAATTTCCGCTTGAGCCGCTGAATAAGTTTGTTATTTTCATAATTATTATTCGCTTACTCTGGTGATATCGGCCTTAAGGTTACGGAATTTACCGACGATATCCTCATATCCCCTGTCGATATGCTCAAGCTCGTAGACCTCTGTTGTGCCCTCCGCCATAAGCCCTGCAATTATCATTGCAGCTCCGGCGCGAAGATCCGTCGCACTGATTTTTGCACCGTAAAGCTTTTCAACACCGTGGAACATAGCGACATTTCCGTTGTTTACGATGATCTCTGCGCCCATTCTTATAAGCTCGTTGGTATATTTAAACCTGCTTTCGAAAATCTTTTCTGTAATAACGCTCATTCCGTCAGCTACGCACATCAACACGCCCATAGGCTGCTGAAGATCCGTAGGGAATCCGGGATAAGGCATGGTCACGATAGATGTCGGCAAGACGGGACGCTTTCCCTCGACTCTTATACTGTCGTCATATTCGGTTACCACGCTTCCCATTTCTCTTAGCTTGGCGCTTATAGAATCCAGATGCTCCGGTATAATACCCTTTATCAGTACATTCCCACAGGTTGCCGCCGCCGCTATCATGTATGTTCCGGCAGTTATCTGATCAGGCACCACACTGTATGTGCAGCTTTTAAGAGAAACAACACCCTTTATTTTTATAGTATCCGTACCCGCACCTTTTATTTTTGCCCCCATAAGGTTAAGGCAATTTGCTATATCAACCACATGTGGCTCCTTTGCCGCATTTTCTATAGTGGTCGTACCCTGCGCCATAACAGCTGCAAGCATAGTATTTATAGTTGCACCGACACTCACCGTATCAAAATAAATATCTGCACCCGTAAGCTTATCGGCATGAAGGTGCAAAAGCCCGTTCTTTTTTTCGACCTTCGCGCCGAGCTGACCGAAGGCTTTGAGGTGTAAGTCTATGGGACGCGCGCCTAAATCACAGCCGCCCGGAAGCGGCAGCGTAACATCCCTGTACTTGGAAAGAAGCGCTCCGAACATATAATAAGAAGCTCTCATTTTTGTGGTTTCTTCTTCCAGGAGGGGAATGTTTTCACGCTTAATACCGCGAGAATCTATAGTAAGTGTGGAACCGTTTTTATTTATAATTGCACCGAGCTTGGTAAGCATGGAAATATAGTGCCTTATATCCTGTATATCCGGCACATTTTCTATCGTGCTTGTTCCATCGCAGAGTATCGTTGCAGGAAGTATCCCCAATGCGGCATTCTTTGCTCCGGTCACAAGGACCTCGCCTTCCAACTTGATTCCGCCGTTAATGACTATCTTTTCCATTTTATAAAAATATCTCCATTTATCACTTAATAAAATTATACATTAAACAGTGATTTTAACATATATATGATTATCAATTATCTAAAATGACAGAAAAACTATCAGGCAAGGGACACTCGAATTCCACGTATTTTCCACTTGTAGGATGCATGAAGCCGAGCTTATAGGCGCAAAGAAGCTGTCCTGAAAACATTCGGTCATACTTGTCGTCGTATGAATAGAGCTTATCTCCAACAACAGGGTGTCTAATGTATTTCATGTGTACTCGTATTTGGTGAGTACGTCCCGTTTCCAAAGATATATCAATGTGAGTGTAGTCTTCATATACTTTATTGACGCGGTAATGAGTAACGGCACGTTTAGAATTCTTAGGCGTAACGCAAAATGCTTTCCTGTTATTTATATCCCTGCCTATGGGAGCGTCTATTGTTCCTTCATTGTTTTCCATACGTCCGTGTACAATTGCAGAATACCTACGGGTGATAGAATGTACGGCAAATTGAGAAGCAAGACATTTATGAGCCTTGTCGTTTTTGGCAACAACAAGCAGTCCCGATGTGTCCTTGTCTATGCGATGAACTATACCGGGACGTATCACTCCGTTTATACCGGATAGAGTGTCTATATGATACAATAAAGCGTTTACAAGAGTAGCGTTTTGGTTGCCGGCAGCAGGATGTACAACCATTCCCTGCGGCTTATTTACAATAACGATATCTTCGTCCTGATAAACTATATCAATCGGGATATTCTCAGCCTCGACGTTTGTCTTTATTATCTCGGGCACTTCAACGCTTATTTTTTCGCCTGTCTTTAATCGTCTTGACGGTTTTATAACTATTTTCTCTATCATCACCCCGCCGTTTTCAAAAACATCACGCAGTTTTTCGCGCGAAAAATTGTCTATGTGATTAGCAAGGAACACATCTGAACGAGTTGATTCATATTCTTTTTCGACAACAAACAACAGCTTTTCCATATTTTCTTTTCAATCACAAAAACTTTTTGATACTTAGCTTGATATTGCCTTTTTTCGTCGTGCCCTTTTGTTCATCGACAATAAAACGACCCTTCGAACGTACCGATACGATATCACCGTACTTTAACGTATAAGCCGGCTTTGCTATTGGAGCATGATTGACGAATACCTTCTCTCCCATCACAAACGCCGCTGCCTCGCTTCTTGAAAGCTTAAATACGGTATCTATAAGTACGTCAGCTCTCATGGAAGCAACAATTACGTCTATTACGTCAAAGACAGGCTCAACTGCCACAATATCACTGCTGTTCACTTCAGTGACTTTTACATTGTACTTGCCTATTTTATTAAGCTCTCCTATAACAAACTTTCCCATAGGATAAGCAAGAAACACCTGCACAATATTATCAACAAAGTCAATATCCCCGATTTTTTCACGCGCTATTCCAAGCGAAGTGAGCGAACCCAATACGTCTCTGTGGCTAAGCTCATTTTGCTTCGGCAAGGTTATATGCACGCACTCAACAGGAAATGAGTTATCATCGACCTTCTTAGACTTCGGGAATATTGCAAGCATTTTTCTTTGTGTAAATTCGTGTCCACCGAAAAACAATGCGTCTGCGCTTGGGTAGCGTCCTATTTCCTTTTCGATAAGCATCTGTAACGCGGGCTCGTAAAAGTCAGAATATATTACAGTGTCGTTATCGACCGCTTTGAGAGCGTTATCCTCCAGCATAGACGTTAGAAATTCTCTTTGCGCCATTTTTTACCTCATAAAAAACGGAGATGTTGCCACCTCCGAATCATTTTTTTTAAAGCGGGATGCAATACAAATCAATACCCGTAATCCAAATCGTTATCATCGTAAGAATATGTTTCTTCTTTTTGTTCTTCGGCAGTCTGAATATCAACATTGTAAGGAGCTATGACAAGGACATTGTCCGATATTTCCTTAAGCTTTCCATTAAGAGCATACGCAGCGCCTGTTATAAAGTCGTAAAGTCTTGTAACGTCCTCTATATCCATTTCCTCAACATGTACCACTACGGTCTTGCCGCTTTTGACTTCGTCCGACACTATACGTGCGTCGCTTATCTTTTTGGGTTCAATAAGCACGACCTGCCCCATTGCAGAAGAACTTGGCAAGGTTATAGGCTTGCTTTTTTCTTCATTTTTTCTGTTGCTCTTTTTATTTGAAGCATCCTGTCTGTCAGGCTGCGTTTCGCGCTTTGACTGGGGAGCTTTTTCTTCGTCCTCATCTTCATATTCTATTTCGAATCCCATTTTTCCGAGAAGATCGTCTAATTTTCCCATATTATCCTCCGATTAGATAAATAGTGTTCTACCAAGTCTAAGCATATTCGAACCGCATTCGATTGCAGTCTCAAAATCATTGCTCATTCCCATAGACAAAACTTTAATGTTAATATTATCATATTTTGCGTTCAATTTCATTAATTCCTCGAAAATATTCCTTGTTTTGAGGAAAATTTCGGATAAAAAAGCTTTATCGTCAACATTTGGGGCTATCATCATTACACCGTTCAGTTTAACATTTTTTAGCTGTGCTATTTGTTCTGCTATTTCCGTTGCCTCTGCCTTCTGAATGCCGTGCTTTGTTTGTTCGTTCGCCGTGTTGACCTGAAGCAAAATATCCGTTGTAACAGAGTGTTTCCTTGACTCTTCGTCGATCGCCTGCGCAAGATGCAGACTGTCAACAGAATGTATCAATTCGACCTTTCCCATAAGATATTTTATTTTATTTGTCTGAAGGCTTCCTACTATATGCCACTTTACATCACGTTCGATAAGAGGATATTTTTCGTTGAACTCCTGAACACGGTTTTCCCCAAGACGCGTTACTCCACAGTTTATAACGCTGTTTATCTCTTCTATACTTCGAGTTTTGGTAATGGCTACAAGCGTTACCTTCTCGTTGAAGGGCGATCTTTCGCTTGCTTCGTTTATTGCTTGTGTGCATCTTTTTATATTATCGCTTATCATTGCTGTCTCCCCTTTAAAATTATTTCGTCTCCGTCTTTTAAAGCGCTGTTTTCTGATGTTTTAAGATACGAGGTGCTTCCTTCTGTCTTATATACCGTTACCTGTGTGGGCGTCTTTATGGTGGCGTCCTTAAGAATGTTTACGTACGTAGCTCCGTTGTAATTATATATACATGATGTGGGTATCGCAAAGCATCTGAAGGTTTCAGTGTTCGCCTTTGCCGTAAATATACGCCTGTTTGCAAAGGACACGACGTCATTTCTGATTGCCAAAACTATTATTTTATCCTCATTCTCCTCAGAGATTACCTGCACTATATTTCCCTTATACTCAATACCGTCCTCTGTCTTTATATAGAAATCGGGAAAATTGTTTAAAACATCGACGCGCCGAAATATAAAGTTGATGTAACCGCCTTCCTGGTCCATGTTGTATTTATCGCACAGCTTCGAATAATAAGAGTTTACCGCTTCCTCGTCTGCGACATATGAGTCCTTGTCTATTCGAAGCAATAAAACCATTTTATCGCCAGCGCTGCTCTTTATATAGTATTTGCCGTCACTATTCGTTTTTACAGGCGACATGCTATCTAGGTTGTTGAGCGAAGCTATATCAATAGAGTCGAGCGAATCAAAATTCATTGAGCTCTCAAAGCCGTCTATCGAATAATATATATTGCCGAATACAGAGAAGTCGAGATTTTCAAGCGTAAGTGGTATATCGCTTCTGCCGAGCATTCCCGCAAAGTTGTCCTTTATCTGCGCATTGTCTGAATAAGTATTGTAAACATATTGCATGGCGCGCTTCAACACATAGAGCTGCTGCTGTAATGCTTCTCTCTGGGTTGCAAGCTGTTTTGCTTTGTCAGCGTCATTGGCGGCATTCGCTTCGTTTAAAAGCGAATCCAATTCCAACAGCTGCTTATTTACATCCGATATCATCACATATATCTGTTCCTTAGTTGTGATAGACGTATTTTGAAGCACAAAATTCAAAACATCGAGCTTCTTGTTAATATATACGTTGGTGGACAGACTGTAGTTGTCCGAAAGCAAGGTGGAGGCTGAAACCTTGTCACCTTCCGTGCATAAAAAATGTATTTTTTCTGTCGAATTTATAATGACGTACTCCTCGTCCTTAAAGGCATATACCTTTGCAGGAACGCTGAAGGAGGTAATGTCGGACTGAATAAAGACGCTCGGTTCGGGCAGCATTTTAATAATGAAATAAATGAATATGACAAGAACGACTGCTATATAGATCAACAGCCGTTTGTTATTATGTATTATATTTTTAAATCTTGCAGATCTGTTTGTTCTTCCTTTGGATTTCATCAAACAAATCTTACCACAAACTCAATTCCGATACAACTTGCCGGTATGTTTTTAATTATTAACCGTCAATCATGCCATGCAAAGATTCCCAGAGGAGGCTGAAATGTAGCTCATCCAATAGCCTATGCCGTCCTTTTCCTCCGGCAACTCGTGGAAAAACACGAAACCTGTCGCCCCGGCAAAAGGCTGCTCCTCCTTTAGATGCCTTCCGAGACGGGCAAATACAAAATATTCGCACACTCCTTTTCTGCTTGCCTTACCGACTAATTCTTTGGGATATATCTTCCCGTCAATAAAGGGATTTACATAGTCTGCAAAAATTTCGCTAAGAGGAGTACAGCGAGCATTATATTTTATAGCTAAGCCCTTATCCATGGAAATACTTCTATCGAAAACGTACAGATCGTGGTTTACAAGACTGCTTTTAAAAGCTGTAAATTCCTCGAATACCTCCTTTAAGACCTCCGGCGCGTCGTTAAGTAGACACCTGCCCCTATCACTGTTGTTCAGTTTATATTCTATATTATCATCTTTACTAAACAACGCTTCGGGCAAGCTTGAGTTAACGATAGAAACCGTTTTATCTTCATTAAGGCTTATGTCGGTTTTTAGAAAATCCTCTTCGCTCACCTGCATATATACGTCATTTAGCGCTCTGATATTTTCCTTGTCATTTTTTTCAACGTCAAGAGATGAATTTTGAAGAAAATCGTTATATGCAACGAATACCTCGCTGTCATCTTCAATATTCACAATACGAAGCATAACATAGCTTATAAGCCTGTCGTATTTTATATTGATACGGTTTTTTGAGTTACCGTTAACTATTTTTGCGGTATAAAAGCTTCCGTCTGCCTCCACAAACAATACCGCAAATTCCATAGATGCTTTATATGACAGCTTTACTTCAAATATGTATTCATCTTCGTTAATTTCATAACGTACTTCTACTTTTTTATCTTGATTTAAATCATTACGCAGAACGTCCATAATACCTCCACAGGATAAATTATGTCATTACATGTTTATGCTCGTTTGAAGCATATTATGATTTTTATTAAAATTATTTCTGAGAATACTCTTCATAAAGCTTTATTATCTTATCGTCCCTGTACGTATAATAAGTATTATCGCTATTTGTCATTTCTTTAAGATGAGGATAAGATTCATATTCAAGCTTTACTTTTCCGCAGGGCAGCATTCCTATGTTTTCGGTGTATTTTTGCGATTCGTCCGAAAGCATATAAACAGCAAGCTCCTTTATAAGCTCGTTTTTCTTATAGTTTCCTGTGTCGTAAAACATATATGATATTGTATCTCGTATAAACACAAACTGCCCACTAGACGAAGGAAACATGATGATAGAAAAATTAAAGCCCCTCTGATTCATACAGCGTCGCAGCATATAATTCACTTCCTTAAGGCTGAGTGAACACACGGCGCTTTTAGCGTTATAAAAATCATTTTGCACATCCGTTATGCTTCGTGACTCATGATCTGCAGGCAAATACATTTTTAAGCTGTTTAAAAAGCCTTCATTATCTTCATTAGACTCATAGCTTAAAAGAAACGGCAGATAAGAATATGCGTCATTTATGCAGTAATCAAGATGAATGTATTCATTCGAGGTGTCCTTTCGAGTAATTTCATCAATCAAATTCAAAAAGGATTCAGGCGTCTTGTCATAGATATGAGCGTCCACACCTATTTGTGAAAGTATGTCGTTATTCACTAAAAGCACAGACGCGTTGGAATACATATCGACCGATACATATGAAGAAGAAGAAGGCGCATTGACGTATGGCGCATACATACCTGTAAGCTTTTCTGTTAGTCTTTCATCCTGAAGAGCGCCATCGTTCTGCGCCCGATAATCACCTATTACGCTTCTTATAACATCAGGATGATTCCCGTTCTCGAAGGTATAGGAGGCAGTCTCTTCCGGCGTGAGAGCGCTTATTCTGTTTAAATTGACACGAACATTGCCGTAACCGCTGCAAAATTCGCTGAGTATGGTATTTATAAACGAATAATCATTGCCCTTTATCGTGCGTGAGGCACAATCGCAAAACTCGATAACGCCACTGTACGAAACATCGTCAGTGTTATTCTTGTTTGATTCACTTATTAAATATACGCAGTATCGAAGCAACACTAAAAATACCACTGCCAAAACAGTCGGCAGATACTTTTTTAATTTGCCGCTTTTTCCCCTTTTAAGGACGTACTTTGCCTTTTTATACTTTTTTTTCATACTGATAAAACTCTTTATATCTCGCCCTATGTTTATAAGTCATTGAATATTTATATATATGAAAGCTCCGAACGTTTAATTCAACGAACGGAGCTTATCCTCTTATGCTTATTTTTCTTTATGTGCATACAGACCTTAATAGTGTTTCAACAATAAAAATCTTATGTTATTACAAAATTTAAGAATATAGTTGAGCGTTTAGTATAAAGGCTTATTAACTATTTTTCCTTTAAAAGCTCTTCTATTTCCTTTGCGTTCGCACTTATGCCGCCAGATGCCATGACGCTGCAATCCTTTACTCTTGCCTTCCCCTTTGCAAGCATTTCAGCCATTTTGATACAGCTGCCATAGGTGCATTTGCCGCAGTCGGTTCGCGGCATTAACTCATATATGTCAAAGGACGATATCACGCTTGACCTCCTTATTTAAGCTCTTGTTTACATTAAATAACCTAATTTTCAGCTTCGCTCAGGTTGGTTACCCGGCTGCTTCATGCTTATTGATATTCTGTTTTTCTCAACGTCTACCCCCGTAACGTAAACCGTTACAGTGTCTCCTGTCGTAACTACCTCAGAGGGATGCTTTATGTATTTATCGCTCATCTGAGAAATATGAACGAGACCGTCCTGATGCACTCCGATATCCACAAAGGCTCCGAAATCAACGACGTTTCTTACTGTACCTGTAAGACACATGCCCACGCTAAGATCATCTATTGTCATAACATCGCTTCTGAGCATGGGTAATTCAAGAGAATCTCTCGGATCTCTTCCCGGCTTTAATAATTCCCTGATAATATCCTTTAATGTAGGTATGCCTGCCGAGCATTCAGAAGCCACCTTCTCATTGCCAATCTGCGAAATTTTACTTGCAAGCTTGTTTATATTGCCTTCAAGCACGTCCTGTATGGTGTAGCCGCACAACGAAAGCATTTTCTCTGTTGTTTTATACGATTCAGGATGAACGCCCGTGTTATCAAGAATATTCTTGCTTTCCGGCACTCTTAAAAATCCCGCACACTGTATAAACGTTTTTTCGCCGAGCTTCGGTACTTTTTTAAGCTGCGCTCTTGATGTGAATATGCCGTTTTCCTCTCTGTAGCTTACTATATTTTTGGCAATTGCTGTATTCATACCGGCAATATGGGAAAGTAAGGAGGCGCTTGCGGTATTTATATCTGCTCCGACAGCATTGACGCAATCCTCAACGACTCCCTCCAAGGCTTCGTTTATTTCACCGGAAGGCATATCATGCTGATATTGACCCACGCCGATGCTTTTAGGGTCAATCTTGACAAGCTCTGCAAGAGGATCCTGCAATCTTCTTGCGATAGAAACTGCGCTGCGTAAAGATACGTCATAATCTGGAAATTCACTCGCAGCAAGCTTAGAAGCCGAATATACGCTCGCACCCGCCTCGTTGACTATGGTGTATTTTACGTTTGTACCCTTTATCACGGAGGCAACAAACTGTTCGCTCTCTCTGGAAGCTGTACCGTTGCCTATGGATATCACTTCTATTTGATATTTTTCTATAAGCTCCTTAAGCTTTTTGGCGGAAGCCTCTGTTTTATTGTGAGGAGGCGTTGGATAGATTACGGCGGTGTCAAGGACCTTGCCTGTGATATCTACCACGGCTAACTTGCAGCCCGTACGATACGCAGGGTCAAATCCGAGCGTTACCTTGTTTTTAACGGGAGCCTGCATAAGAACAGGCTTTAGGTTTAAGCAAAATGTCTTAATAGCCTGTTCGTTTGCGTTCTGCGTAAGCAAAGAACGTATCTCTCGTTCGATGCTTGGGAATATAAGTCTGTCTAGGCTGTCTAGGGCAGCTTTTTTTACAAACTGAGAAAGCTCATTTTCACCCTTTATCGTTTTAGAAAATATTACCTGCAAGGCTTGATTCTCATCTAAGGACACAGAGACCTTTAAAAAGCCTTCCTTTTCGCCTCTGTTGATAGCAAGTATTTTATGACTCGTCATTTTTTTCACGTTGTCGGAAAAATCATAGTAAGTGGAATAAACGCTGTCGTCTTGTTTTACAGCAACACTAATTAGTTTGCCCTTGTTATATAACAGCTCTCTTAAGCTTTTTCTGATAATTGCGTCATCAGAAATATCCTGAGCAATAATATCGTTTGCTCCCTGCAGCGCATCTTCGACGTTCAGGACTTCCTTTTCAATATCGACATATAAGCCCGCCTTTTCTTCGAGCGAACAATTATCCTGTATTTGAGCAAAAATATAAGCCGCAAGAGGCTCAAGACCCTTTGCTCTGGCAATAGATGCTCTTGTTTTTCGTTTTTGCTTGTAAGGACGGTATATGTCCTCCAATTCCGTTAAAGTGGGCGCTTTAGCTATCGCTTCGGTTATTTCTTCGGTAAGCTTTCCCTGCGATTCTATACTGCCGGTTATTTCTTCTCTGCGTTTATCGAGATTTCTTAAATATGTCAGTCTGTCAGACAGCTCTCTTAAAAGCTGATCGTCCATTGTGCCTGTCATCTCCTTACGGTAACGAGCGATGAAGGGTATCGTGTTTCCGTCATCCACAAGATTTATCACATTGGACACATGCTCATATTTCAAATTGAATTCTTCGCATAGGGCAGATGTTATTTTGTCAGTCATTTCTTTTTCCTTGTCTTAAAAAATTTCTCTTTCTTGAGCCAACGAATTACGCTGAAGGCTACCGCTATGCATACTACAAAAACTATGGGATAAGCAAAGCTCAGCTTCAATTCGGGCATATGGACAAAGTTCATCCCGTACCACCCTGCTATAAAGCTTAATGGCAGGAAGATAGTAGTGATGCCTGTAAGAAAGTTCATGGTGTTATTCTGTTTGTTGGTTATTGCAGACTGGTATATTTCACGAACGTATTTTAAATTTTCACGCAATGTATCCGCTTCGCTCTTCAACCTGTCCGCTCTGTCTATAAATAAATCCAACGCCTTAAGCTTCTCGGGATCGTAAATATTATTTTCATTCTCTATAAATTCCTGAGCCACGTCGATAAGCTGGGTATAATACCTGTAAAAAGCAAAAAGCTCCTTGCGTTCAACAGAAAGTCTGTTTTCGAAATTTTCTATATTTCCCGCAATTGCGCTGTTCTCAAGCTTGGTTATTCTGTCCTCACGTTCCTGAAGATAAATAGAATCGGAATATATAAGCATTTCAAGAAAAGCATAAATGAAAACCTCCGCACAGGGTTCCTTAAATGTCTTTTGCTCCGCTATTTTATTTATTAAGCGCGATGTGAAATTGCTCTCGTCAAGAAATATTATTTCATTCGTTGTGGCTATATAGGAAAGCTTTCTTTCCTGAGTGTTGTTCTTTATCGGAACATTAAAATCCCCTACAGTACACTCAGGCAGACTGTCTGCTCTGCAATACCTAATACTGTTTGGTGATTGAGAAACATAGTCTTTCAAATAAGAGAAGTTGATATATTCCTGCCACTGCTTGTAAGCGCACACTCTTATAACAATACTGCCTTTTGGACAATCTTCATCGTCCTCGATAAAACGTATTCTCTCTTCAAGCACACATTTCATATATAGCCTCTTTAATGCGGATTATCCGCTGTTGATTAAAGTGTATTTATAAGCTTTATCAGCTCATCGGTATCCTCGTCACTCGTTGCCCAGCTTGTGCAAAAGCGCATAACTGTTTGAGAAGCGCTGTACTTTTCCCAAAAAGACGCACAGGACATAAATATTTTAGCTTGTTCGTCTGTAAATAAAACGAATAACTGGTTGGATTTTGCTTCTTCAAGAAGCCTTATATTCTTCTCCTTGAAGGCTTCTTTTATCTTCATAGCCTGATTAACGGCATTTTTTGATATTTTATAATAAAGTCCGTCGGTAAAAAGAGCGATAAACTGCAATCCGAGAAGCCTCCCCTTTGCAAACATTGCGCCGCGCTGTTTGATATAGTATTTAAAATCAGCCTTTAATTCGTCGTTAGATATAACCAGGGCCTCTCCGAATAAGGCACCGACTTTTGTTCCGCCTATATAAAAAGCATCACAAAGAGAAGCTATATCACTTATCAAAACGTCGTTATCCACGCTCATAACGGCATATCCGAGTCTTGCACCGTCTAAATAAAGGTAGTAACCGCATTCCCTGCATACATCGCTTATCTGTTTTATTTCAGCTAATTTATATATGCTTCCCGTTTCGGTAGACTGCGATATATATACCATCTTCGGCTGCACGGTATGCTCTCTGTCGGGATTGTTTTTGTCCTCTTCGTAAATGGCTTTTATCTGGCTTGAGCTGATTTTACCGTTTGAGGAATCAACCGCAATAACCTTATGCCCCGTCGCTTCGATAGCTCCTGTCTCATGAACATTTATATGCCCGCTTTTTGCGCTGATCACTCCCTGGTAGGATTTAAGTGCGCTTGCAATAAAGGTAAGATTGGTTTGAGTTCCGCCGCTTAAGAAATAAACGTCTGCGTCCTGCCTTTTACATTCGTTTTTTATAAGAGCTTTTGCCCTTTGACAATATTCGTCCTCTCCGTAGCCAACAGTTTGCTGCATATTGGTTTCGGTTAGTATTTTGAGTATTTCGGGATGCGCTCCCTCCATGTAATCGCTGTTGTAACGATGCATTTTAACTTTCCTCAGTTCTTATGGAATAATTTTTTTGTCTGATATTTCGCTTCGCATGTCAGATTGATACCGAGCTTTTTTAAAGTCGACACATCCACCTGCGATAGTATTACTGTGGAATGCATTTCACAGTTTTTAAGGGCTTCCAAGTAGCTTAGTGCCTTCGAAGCTACTTCGTCGGTCGTGGCGCATATGGTGAGAGCAATCAATATTTCGTCTGTATGCAGTCGCGGATTGTGGTTACCAAGCCTTTTTACCTTCAGCTCCTGTATAGGCTCGATTATATCGGGAGAAATAAGGTGAATGTTATCGTCTATTCCCGCAAGCTCTTTTAGTGCGTTAAGCAGCATTGCCGAGGAGGCACCTAAAAGAGCAGAGGTCTTGCCCGTCACTATCCTACCGTCATTAAGCTGTATTGCGGCAGCCGGATATGATGTTAATTCCTCTTTTTCAATCGCCGCTTTTATAACCGGTCTGTTTTCAGATGTGATCCCAGCCTGATTCATCAAAAGCTCGTTTTTAAAGACCTCTTCGCCTGTTACCATATCTCTTCGCTGCTCGCACAATGCCGAGTAGTATCTTCTTATTATTTCTTGCTGTGAAGCTTTTATTACAGCCTGTTCGTCTGTTATGCAAAATCCCGCCATATTTACGCCCATATCAGTCGGAGATTTGTACGGAGAAGTACCTGATATCTTAGTAAACATAGCGTTTAATACGGGAAACACTTCTACGTCACGGTTGTAATTAACCGCTGTTGTGCCGTAGGCTTCGAGATGAAACGGATCAATCATGTTTACGTCGTTTAAATCAGCCGTTGCAGCCTCATACGCCAGATTGACAGGATGCTTCAAGGGTAAATTCCATACAGGAAAGGTCTCAAACTTGGCATAACCTGCTTTTGTTCCACGCTTATCCTCGTGATAAAGCTGAGATAAGCATACTGCCATTTTCCCGCTGCCCGGCCCAGGAGCCGTAACCACTACAAGCGAACGCTCTGTTTTGATATACTCGTTCTTTCCAAAGCCATTTTCGCTGACAATATTTACCACATCGTTCGGATAGCCGTCTATGAGGTAGTGCTTGTACACTGTTATACCGAGATTATTGAGCTTTCTTTTAAAGGCTTCTGCGGCAGGCTGAGCGCAAAACTGCGTTAAAACCAAGCTACCGACATACAAGCCTATTTCTCTGAAAGCGTCGATTAAACGAAGAGCGTCAGCGTCATAAGTAATACCGAGATCGCCTCTCACTTTATTTTTCTGAATATCGTTTGCGTTGACAACAAGCACTATTTCAGCGGAATCCTTCAGTTTAAGAAGCATTTTTACCTTGCTGTCAGGCAAGAAACCCGGCAAGACCCTTGAGGCGTGATAATCGTCAAACAGCTTGCCCCCGAATTCAAGGTAAAGCTTCCCTCCGAATTCACTGATACGCTTTGAAATATGCTCGCTTTGCATATCTATATACTTTTGATTGTCAAATCCGATTTTGTTCATAATAGTGTTCTTTACCCTGCTTTGATAAATGTTGTTATACGATTAAATCAGCTTTTCAAACGCAAGCCTTTGAGTATTGTCTTGAACATAAATTATACCGCAATATTCAAAAGAAGCTTTTTTTAAGGCCTTTAACATCGGTTTATTGTCCTTATGCGTATCTATCCTTAAGGAAGATACTTTTAATTCTCTTCCTTTTTCTTCGGCAAAATCGAACATTTCCTTGGCATACGCCCTTCCTTTAAAGGAAGCATTTGCCGCCATGCGGTGAATTACTCCGTATCTGCCCTCATTAAGCCATGCGCCTTGATAAATATTTTTATATGTCGGCTCTTCAGAGAATACGAGCGTCATACATATCGCTATTGTTTTGTCCTTTTGGATGACATAGCAGCATTTATTTTCAATATCCAAAGATGCGTCTATTTCATTGGGGTAATCGTCCTGCCACTGATTTATATTTTGTTTAAAAAGAAATTCACGCGCCGAATTAAATATATCCGAAATTTCACCTATATCCTGCGGCGCAGCCAAACGAATTGTCATGTAATGCTCCGATTGTAATATGTCAAAAAGGCCGCCCTTTTTGGCAAGCCTTCTTTATTTTTTACTTTACAAGGTACTGCTCTCTGTGCGCTCCGACAGAAATATATTTTATATTGCAGCCTATATTTCTCTCAATTATCAGGATATAATCCTTCGCTGCCTGAGGAAGATCCTCCCAGCTTCTGACATTGGAAATATCCTCTTTCCAGCCGTTTATGTATTCTATGACGGGCTTGCACTCGTCAAGATAACCCGAATACGGAAATTCGTCATAAACTACGCCATTAAGCTCATAACCCGTGCAGATGGGGATTTTGTCGTAATCCGAAAGAACATCTATCTTTGTCAGGGCGATTTGCGTTGCTCCCTGTACCTGAACGCCGTATTTTGTAGCCGGTATATCAAAGGCTCCTACTCTTCTCGGTCGTCCCGTTGCTGCGCCGTATTCGCCTCCTGCCTTACGCAGCTTGTCGGCTTCCTCACCGAACATTTCCACCGCAAAGGGTCCTTCGCCCACACATGATGAATACGCCTTGACCACTCCGACGACGCTATCAAGCTTTAATGCAGGCGCTCCGCTTCCTATGGGAGCATACGACGCAATAGTATTCGACGAGGTCGTAAATGGGAATATTCCGTAGTCAATATCCTTTAGCGCCCCGAGCTGCGCTTCGAAAAGTATGTTTTTGTTCATGCTGTCGGCTTGATAAAGTATCTTTCCTGTGTCTGTTACAAACGGAGCGAACATTTCGGCATACTTTTTAAACCATTTTTTGATTTCATCTGTATCTATCTGCTTGTCGTACACCTTGAAAAACATGTTTTTAAATTCCAATATATCGTTTAAACGCTCTTCAAAGGAAACTCCGTCTGCCAAATCACCCATTCTAAGCGTCTTTTTCATATATTTATCGCCGTAAACGGGAGATATTCCGCGCCTTGTGGAACCGAACTTTTTATCCTTGAGTCTGTCCTCCTCCAGACAGTCCTGCTGTACATGGTAGGGTGCGCAAATAGTCGCCTTGTCGCTTATTTTAAGGTTATCCGGAGTAATTTTAACGCCCTTATCTCTGAGAAGCGCTATTTCTTTTTCAAGATGCTCAAGGTTGATAACCATGCCGCTGCCCATTACGTTTACGACGCCTTCTCTGAGTATTCCGGACGGAAGAAGATTTAGTATAAATTCTCCGCGTTCGTTCATCACAGTGTGACCGGCATTGTTTCCGCCCTGATATCTCACGACGTAGTCGTAATCTATGCTGAGCAAATCCACCATTCTGCCCTTTCCTTCATCTCCCCAGTTTATACCCACTATTGCTGTGTTCATTTTGTTCCTCCAAGATATTCGGATTTAACGTACTTTATGTATTGCTCTGTCTGCTCCGGCGCTCTGCCTATGTATTTTGACGGATCAAGCGCTGATTGTATTACGTTTTTATACGGCTCGAATTCCTCTGCATTTGACAAGAGTTCAAGAAGGTCGTTTTCTTTACCGTCTTTGACATTCGCCGAAGCTTCCATAGATTTTTTTCTTATCACCTCGTGAAGCTTTTGTCTGTCGCCGCCGAGTTTAACGCTGTCCATGAGGATATTCTCTGTAGCCATAAAGGGCAGCTCCGCCATCAGGTTTTTCTCTACCATTTTATCATAAACCACAATGCCGCTTGCTATCTTGTCAAGTATCATCAATACGGCGTCCGCAGTAAGGAATGCCTGCGAGTTGACTAATCTTCTGTTTGCGGAATCATCTAATGTTCTTTCAAACCATTGTGTTGATGCTGTCATAGCCGAATTGACGGGAAGAGATTCCAGATATCTCGACAATGCGCACACTCTTTCGCTCATCATGGGATTTCTCTTGTACGCCATGGCGGACGAACCGACCTGAGATGAAGCAAACGGCTCCTCCTGCTCTTTCTTGCTTTGAAGAATGCGCATATCGTTTGCAAACTTTGAAGCCGAAATTCCTATTCCCGCAAGCGCACTTGTTATTTTATAATCGAATTTTCTGGTATAAGTCTGTCCTGTCACTCTAAACGTCTTTTCAAAGCCCATTTTCTTTGCCACAAGTTTATCGAGCTTTTCGACCTTCTCTGAGTCACCCTCGAATAAATCAAGGAAGCTCGCCTGAGTACCTGTGGTTCCTTTTGCGCCTCTTAACATAAAGCCTTCGATAATTATGTTTATTTCATCAAGATCCATCGTGAAATCCTGAATATACAAAGTTGCGCGTTTACCCACAGTAGTCGGCTGAGCCGCTTGGAGATGCGTCATTCCCAGACATGGCATTGATTTATATTTTTGTGCAAAATCCGTCAGATCGTAAATAACCCTGACAAGCTTTTCTTTTATAATTTGCAGTGCTTCGTACATCTGAATAAGCTCTGAATTATCTGTAACAAAACAGCTTGTCGCGCCTAAATGTATTATCGGTTTAGCCTCGGGAGTGCATAGTCCGAATGTATAAATATGGCTCATTACGTCATGGTGTATTTCGGATTCCTTTTTAGCCGCGATTTCAAAGTCAATATCGTCCAAATGCTGCTTCATTTGATCTATCTGTGCCTGTGAAATATCTAAACCCAATTCCGCCTGCGACTCTGCCAATGCAAGCCATAGCCTGCGCCAAAGCGAGATCCTGTGCTGAAGCGAAAATATTTTTATCATTTCCTTGCTTGCATAGCGCGTACCTAAGGGATTTTCGATTGAATAATCCATGATAATCTCCATGTATTTATTAACTTATAGATTTATTTAAGCGAACATATTATTTTACCCTATATATCGGGTGTATTGCAAGTGCCATGAATAATAAAACGTCTATATCAGACTTATATAATGAACATAAAAATAAGAACAGCCAAAATGCGATCCTTTAAACTTTACTTCAAATGATGATACGACTGTAATTTTATTGGGTAGCTTCGCGCGATTTTGTCGGAATAAATATTATAAACTCGCTGCCGACATCATGCTTTGTTCTGACAGTAATCGTCCCAGTGTGTCCGCTGATAATAATTCTTGCTATCGCCAGCCCCAGACCATAGCCGCCCGTTTGCTTCGTTCTGGACTCGTCCGCCCTGTAAAATCTTTCAAATATATTGGGAAGGTCCTGAGGTGTGATCCCCTGACCGTGGTCTTTAATACTAAGGCTAAAGCCGTCGGTGCGTCTTTTTAAATCGACGTCTACCGTAGAATCCTCACTTGAATACTTTATAGCATTGTCAAGCAATATCCTTATAGCCTGTTTAAAACGTGTTTCATCGACCATTGCGATTATTTCGTCGTCGCAGCTAAGAAAAAAATGCGTCTGTGTATGGACAATGTTTTCCTCTTTAATAGTAGAGCTGACCATCTGTGTGATATTTATTTTTTTCATATCAAATTGCAGAGTTTCGTTGTCATGACGCGCTATAAACAGCAGCTTTTCGACAAGCTCCTTCATATTGTCGGATTCGTTTATTATCGCTTCAATGGATTCGTCCAAGACGGACTCATCGGTTTTGCCCCAGCGTTTCAATAAGGAGCCGTAACCGGATATGACCGATATCGGAGTCCTGAGTTCATGAGATACATCTGAAACGAAACGCTTCTGCTTGTCGTAATCCGTTTGCAGTCTGTCTATCATATCATTGATCGTTTCCACAAGCTCCTTAAGCTCGTAACGGGAATGATCTTCGTTGATTCGAAGATTCATATTTTCCGAGGTTATCCTCTTTGCAACCTGTGTTATCTCCTCTATAGGATAAAGCGTGCTTTTTGTTCGTATATAACCGGCAATGGTAAACGCAATAAGACCAATCAGCATACATGCGCCCAAAATTTCGCATATAAAAAGCAGACTTTTTAATATACCCTGAATGGAATAGAAAATATATATGCTGACATATGAATTAATCGAAGTTAAAACGACAGTCTGTTCGTCTATATAATAACCCTTAAATATCTGCGAATACTGAGGAAAAAGCTGAGTTAGGATATTGTCTCCCCCACTTTTGGCAATGCTGTCAGTCAACAGCGACGTTGAGCTTATCAGCTCGTTGTCGGCATTATAAATCAATATTTCAGCAATATTATCGTTTCTGCGTATGGAGTTTAAAAAATTTCTGAATTCCGCCGAATTTACGTCGCTGCCCGAAAAAATTTTCTGCGTTATAGCCGAAGTGACGACAGGGGTATTCTCAGAAAGGCTTTCGCAGGAATAATATGTGTAAGCCACACAAAAGCATGCAACGACAAGAATACTTATTAAAATAAAAACCAAAGCGTAGGATGTGCTGATTCTACGCTTTATGGAATATTTATAGCTGTTGATGATTTTCTCTGCTGAAAGTTTATTCTTCATCTTTAAACTGGTAACCGATACCTCTTACCGTCTTTATATAATTTGTATTGAACGCCTCGTCTATCTTACTTCTTAAATAACGTATATATACGTCGGTGACATTAGTTTCAGCCTCATATTCATATCCCCAGACATTTTCAACTATCTGCTCACGGGATAATACAAGGTTTTTATTTAACATCAGATATGACAACAGCTCAAATTCCTTTTTTGTCAAATTTATCGGTGTGTCATCGCATTTTACCAGATACTTGTTTCTGTCCAGGGTTATCCTTCCTGCCTTTAAAACAGGTGATGTGTTAACTCTGTCGCTGTTTTTCAAAGCTACTCTCATACGGGCAAGTAATTCCTCTATTGCAAACGGCTTTGTCATGTAATCATCTGCTCCGATGTCAAGTCCCGTGACTTTATCGGAAACATCGTCCTTTGCCGTGAGCATTATTATAGGAACGTTATTTCCGTCCGCACGGAGTCTCCTGCATATTTCAATACCGCTCAAATTGGGAAGCATAAGGTCAAGTATGATAATATCATAATTACCGTTTTGCGCCATCTGATATCCCGTTCTTCCGTCGGCTGCCGCCTCCGAAGAATATCCCTCGTGCTCCAATTCCAGCTGTATAAATCTCGAAATCTTTAATTCGTCCTCGATTATCAATACTTTTTTCATTAGATAAAATCTCCTTAGTGAACAACTATCTGCGAAAAACCGTCACCGTCTGTCTTTACCGTAACATTTTTATGTTTTTTTTCGCTGTTATAAATGTCGGCCTTTACAGTAGCGTCCTCAAACATATCTCTTTTTGTTCGTGACGCTACGTTTAAATCAAGATTAAACACAATAAGACATATTAAAAGCAGAGCGATTATCCAAGACGGAACGTCAAAAACGAGCAAAAACAATACAGGGAAAAGCCATGGAAAGGATATGATCGCATCGTCGTTTACGCTTATATACATTACCTTGCTGCGATCTCCGATTATATATGACGATACCCGTGAAATAATGCTTTTTTTATTTGCCTCCGACTCTTCTTTATCGCTTTGTTTAGACATCAAACCAACCGCCTTATACTTAAGTAACATTTATTATATTAATTAGAAAGCATTAATCAAATATTGTACCACAATTAAAATATAATTAGTTTTTTAAAGCTAAGTGTTGGATAAATGCGCAAGTGGTTATATAATGTAACAAGATTATTACAAATAACGGAGGCTGCCCTATGATCGCTAATAAAGCAAGTATTACCTACATAGCAAATTCCGGCGTTTGCATCGAATATAAAGACAAAAAAATACTTATAGATGCTGTCCACACACAAGCTCCGAAACCGTATCTCTCTGTTTCGCAAGATATTCTGGAAAAAATGCTTTTAAACAAAGCACCCTATAATAATATAGATCTGATGTTTTTTACGCATCATCACACAGACCATTTCGACGCAAACAGCTGCAACGAAATACTTAAAAGAAACAAACACGCTCAAATAGTAGCCACTCAAAGCGTTCTCGAAAAAATAAAGGCTGCCGACAATTATAATGAGGTACTGATTCCTCAGCTTTGGAGCATGGATATACCTCTGGGGACTTCTATGCAAATGTGTCTGAAGGATATACCTTGCGAAATATCCTGTGTATCTCACGACGGTGCGGAAAATGCCGGAGTCAAAAACTATACGTTTATGTTTGAGATGAAACACAAGGTATTCTTGCATGTAGGCGACGCGCAGGTAAGCCTTGACAACTTTTCATCGACGCCTATTTTCAACAGAAAAATAGATATTCTTATGGTGCCGTTCACCTTCATCGGTTTGACCGAAGGAAGAAAAATAATTTCAAATATAAAGCCTCAAAAGCTTCTTGTAATGCATTTGCCGGACAGGAAAAATGACAGAATGAACTGGGGTCTTAAAACCGCTAAGGTCTATAAAAAATATGCTTCTTCTCTTCCTGAGACCATATTTTTGGAAGAACCGGGACAAGAAGTCCTCATATAATAAGACTATTCGCTTTTTATAGTCTGCTTATTTTATATCTTTGTCGTAATATGTCGGATATTGCGATATAATAGGCAAATTCATAGTTGATTTTGAATAAAATTTTCTATATAATCAGTTGCAGACTGACTGCAACTTTTTTATATTGAGGTCAAATATGCGACACGAAAAAGACCAAGCCCACGAGCTTACCTCTGCTCTTATCAGAAGATTGGGTGTTCAACTAAAAATTGCCGACGCTGTAGTGCCGCCCAGTGAGGGACATCCCGTTTTGGACGAATTGGCACTGTATAATGCCACGTATAAACACGCTTACGACTATTTCAATTCTCATGACTCCTAATAAAATATCGCAATTCTAACAAGAGCATGGTTTTTAATTTCGCTATAAATATAATTATTTCCCCTGTTACAGACAATCCATGATATTATAATCGTTATTTATGCTGTTTCGCTTTTGTCTGTAATCCGGAATTATTTTTTCAACAGACAACCAGAACTCCTGCTTATGGTTTTTATAAAGCGTATGACAAAGCTCGTGGATTATTACATAATCTATAAGATGTTTTGGCAGCATGATAAGACGGAAGGTATAGGATATCGAGTTACCGGTATTGCATGAACCATACCTCGTTCTTGCAGAGCTTATCTTTACATTGCTGTATTCAAAACCGTATATTTGCGCTAACTCTTTTGTTCTTTGAATAAGGTATAATTTAGCCTCATTTTTATACCACAATACAAGAGAAGACCTACAGTCTTTTTTTGACGGAACTGTTATACAGTCATATTGTATTGTTATTCTTGAGCTGTCGGTTTCTGTTATGGTGTATTTTTTGCCAAAATATAGGACTTTTTCTCCGTACTCTCCCTTGATAACAGGGTGAGTAATTTGTTTAAGCGTTATCTCTTCTCTTCTTTTTTTTATCCACTGCGTGCTTTTAAATACAAATCGGTCTATTTCATGATTTGCTGCGTTTTTCGGAGCTCTTACAACTATATTTAAATCTTTATCTACATATAAACTCATCGTTTTGCGCTTCGAGCGTATAATACTGTATTCCATACGTTAACTATATCATTGTTAGTCTTTTTTAAAAAAGAACAAGACAAGAAAGATTACATTTTCATTAAATTAGCACTCACCTATTGACAGTGCTGATTATTTTGATATAATGAACCTGTAATTAAGAACACATGGAGGTACAAAGATATGATGCTTAGTACAGTTAAAAACCCGTTTGATTTGTTTGATGAGATGTTTGGATACAGACCCGCAGGAAACGCGCAGAAGGGCGCAGAGCTATCGCCATGGAATCCTGCAAGATTCACGCAGCCTATGAAAACGGATATAACGGAAAATGATGACAATTATGAGCTGACAATAGATTTGCCGGGATATGAAAAAAATGAAATATCTGCGGAAATAAAGGACGGCAGTCTTGTGATCTCAGCTGAAAAGAAAGAAGAAAAGGAAGAGAAGGAAAAGAATTATCTTCACAAGGAGAGATTCTACGGCAAATGTTCCAGAAGCTTTTACGTTGGCAATAACGTAAATACCGACGATATAAAAGCAAGTTATGATAACGGGATTTTAAAGCTTACAGTTCCCAAGGCACAGGAGCCGGAAAAGAAAATGATTGCCGTGGAATAGAGCTAAAATACACAAAAACGGAGGCTTTTTTGCCTCCGTTTTTTTATCTTTGTATCAATATTCTGTTACTGCTTTTTATATGGAACTTTCTATAAAATCATTCGCCGCCACTGCCTGAGCCGCCCTCGCTGCCGCTGCCTGAGCCGCTTCCGCTGCCGCTGCCTGAGCCGCCTTCACTGCCACTGCCTGAGCCACCTTCACTTCCGCTACCTGAGCCGCTTCCGCTGTCATCTTCCGATGTCGTCGGCTGAGTGGGAGTTATTTGTGTTTCATCGGTTACGACCTCTCCTTCAGGCGCTATGTATGTCGGATCCTGCGACTGATACGAAGCCGATATTCCGTAATGCTCTTTGATGAAATCGATTCTTGCACTCTGATCTATTATCCAATATGATATCCCGTACAGATTGCCGAAGGTACCCGGGAAGGTAGAGGAGCTAATGTTTGCCGAATCAAAATCCTTCATAATGGCAAGCCCCAAAGAAACGGCGTCTCTGACCTTCATGTTTGTTTTTATTGACTTCATCGCAGTATTTATGACCTTGGGGATCTTCGTTATGCTCATTGTTTTAACCTGATTGAACAATGCCTTTATAAGATCTCGCTGTACGGAAGTTCTTTCTATGTCGCCTTCGCCATAATCTCTGTTACGTGCCATAACAAGAAATTCGTATCCGCTGTATACCCTGCTTCCGCCCGGGAACTGATATAACCCTGCCGCATATACGTCTCCGGGGTGATCATAGTAAACTCCGCCTATATCATCAACTATCTTTGTAACGGCGTCCATATCGACTCCCATATAGTAATTGATGGGAATACCTCCCAAAAGCTCCGAAACCGTCCCTTTAAGCACGTCGACTCCGGCATTGAAGTTCTCAGTTTCATCATTGCCTTCCACGTTCAATGAACCGTAGTAAAAGCATGAGTTAATCTTGGCTTTTCCACCGCGGGAATAAATTTCAACGTATGAATCACGCGGTATCGAAACCATTGCAATGGTCTTATTCGTTATATTAACGCTCACGACGATTATCGTATCGCTTCTGAAGGTCGTGTATTCTTCCTGTCTGGACGAATCTCCGTCAAGCCCGAACAAAAGGATATTGATGTTATCCGAGCCTAAAAGCGAATTTAAATCAACTCCGTCAAACAATTTTTCCTTAGCAGTGAGCATCGTATATTTTTTATTGTTCTGTAAGCCCTCCGACATATCGGAATTAATGCCGAATGCCGCCAAAACGGTATCAAAATTAAAGGCAACAAGACAGCCGATAACAAGTATAATGGCAATAACTATACCTGCGGTTATAAGCTTTGCTTTTTTTGTCTTCTTTTTTTTGTGCTTTTTCTTTAAACCTTTGTGCAATTCCGGCATATCATTTATATCGTCGGAGTTAAGCATTTCTTCTGTTTTCTTTTTGTTATTTCTCATAATAACTTTTTCCTTATTTTAAACTAATACATACGCATTTTAACACCAACCGGCTCATTTCTACACTATTTAGAGAAAATTTAATGTTTATATGAGCTTTTAAGAGTCAAAACTGACTGTATGAAAAGATTATTTTCGGTCATGATAGTTTTATTATCATTGTATTCAATAGTATTTACCGTGTTTTTTTTCAAAGGCACGTCAGCTTTGTCCGCTTACAAGCTTAGAGATGATTTGCCTAATCTAAGCCAATCAGAGATAAGCAAAAGAGTAGTTCGCCTGCATATACTTGCCAACAGCGATTTGAAAGAGGATCAAGACGTCAAATATGAGATAAAGGAGCTGGTGGGAACAAAATACGCTTATGTATTTTCGCAGGCAAACAGTATCGATGAATCTGTTGCCAATACCGCAGAAAAGCTCTATGAAATATCATCGTTCGTGGATGACGAATTAAAAACAAAAGGCCTTTCTTACACGAGCAGCGCTTCTATATGCAAAAGCAGCTTTCCCGACAAGTATTACGGCGATATGTTCTTCCCCGAGGGCGATTATACTGCTCTTAAAATTACGCTTGGTAACGGGCAAGGACATAACTGGTGGTGCGTATTGTACCCGCCGCTTTGTTTTATTGATATGCATGAAGACGCACAAGCCGAAAACCACGATACCATAAGCGTGAAATGGAAATTTACGCAGCTTTGGGAGAAATATATAAAAACAAAATAATAATGTAGCTGTTGTACTTTCCCACAGCGTGGTTTATAATTGATATGTTACTATATGACAAAAAATACGCAATCTACGAAAGAAAAACAATGCAAAATAAACCAAAAGGAAAGCTCACTTCTGAAGCAAAGGAATGGATATCGGCAATTGCCATAGCTGTAATACTGGCTGTATTGATACGAATGTTTCTTTTCGAAACGGTACTGGTACAGCAAACGAGCATGAAGCCTACTCTTATGGAAGGTGACAGACTGGGGCTGTTGAAGGCGGCATATTTTTTCAGCGAACCGCAAAGCGACGATATAGTTGTTATAAAAATAAGTGATACTAAAAACTATGTAAAAAGAGTCATCGCCGTGGGTGGTGACGTAATTGAAATAAAAAACAGTACCGTATATGTAAACGGAGAAGAACTTAATGAGAATTACCTGCCGGAAGGTCTTGTTTATTCCGACTTTCCAGCAACGCTTGTTAAAGAGGGTTACATCTTTGTCATGGGCGATAACCGTCCAAACAGCGTAGACAGCAGATATCTCGGTCAGATAAGCTTAGATAACGTTGTCGGGAAGGTAATCTTTCGTTTTAAACCCTTCACCGTATATAAATAAATATAATTGAAGAGAATGGGATGAAAAAAAACAATGCGCTCGGCAAAAAAGAGCTGTTATTTCTCTTGGTAGTACTACTCTACTGGTTCTCAATGAACATTACCGTGCCATATTTCACGCCGTATATGAACTCCTTCGGTATACCCGCGGCAGCTATAGGTTTGATCACCGGACTATATGGCTTCGCGCAGCTAATCTTGAGAATACCGATAGGGGTAAGCGCCGATATACGAAAGTTCTACAAGCTGTTCATGATATGCGGACTTTTTGCGCAGGCAATCAGCTCGGCTATCGTTTTTTTTCCAAGCGTTCCCGTGTTCTATATCTCAAAGTTTTTGAGCGGAGTAAGCGCCGCAGCATGGGTGACGTATACAGTTTATTTCATGAGCCTGATGAAAAAAGAAAAGAGCATACGCGCGACATCCCTTCTTTTTACGGCTAACAATTCGGGAATGCTTATAGCTTTTCTTTTAGGCGGTCTGATGTATGACAAATTCTCGATGAAGGCAGACCTTATCGGAAGCATTTTAGCAGCAGTTTTAGCAATCTTTATCCTTTCATTTATGGATATTGAAGTCGCAAGCGATTCTAAAGCGCCTATACGCTTTTCTCAAATCACAAACGTACTTAAAAACAAGCGTTTATTGGTCTGTTCCTTTTTAGCTGCTATGATACAGTTTTTAAGAACATCGACAAACGCCTCCTTTACGACTTCATATTTAGCTGATATCGGAGCAAGCGGAATGCAGATCGGGCTGGCTACGGGACTGTTTACTTTGGCAGCCATAATATCGGCGTTCTTCTTAAGCACCAAATTGAACAGGCTTTTGCCCGAAAAGATAATGCTCGTTTGCGCTTTCGTGTTTTCTGCCGCTTCCTGTGCTATGCTTTCCATGACAAAATCAATTCCTTTAATACTGTTGTTTCAATTTATAGCAGGCTTCGGACAGGCTATCATAAGCTCGGTAACCATGGCCTCCTGCTCAAAGGAATTGCCGGATAATATGAAGGCTACGGCGATGGGCGCATATCAAAGTCTTTATTCGCTCGGACTTACCTTCGGGCCCATTGTAATGGGATATCTTGTAGGAAGTTTTGCGGGCTACTCAATACCGTTTGGCGTTATGTGCGGTGTGGGATTATTATCTTCTTTAAGCGTGTTTGTTTTATACAAATTCGAAAGCTGACAATAACACATTAACAAAATAAATTTTTAATAAAAACATATAAAGAAAGGCGATGAATCAATTTGCAAAGAGGCAACGTACTTGTTATTGGCAATTCGGGAGTAGGCAAATCTACGTTGATAAACGCCGTTCTCGGCGAGGAGTGCGCCAAAACAGGATGGGGCACAAAGGGTACCACAACCGAATTGACCATGTGGGAAAACGATATTATTCCATTTCGTCTGATAGATACCGTTGGATTCGAGCCTTCTTTTATTAAGGAGCACAGAGCAATCAACGCAGTAAGAAAATGGTCTTCCGACTGCGCAAAAAACGGACGCGAGGACAATCAGATAAACGTTATATGGTACTGCGTGGAGGGCACCTCCAGCAAACTGTTCTCCAAGTCTATAAAAACGCTCAGCAGGGCAACCTCTATCTGGAATAGCGTTCCTATAATCGTGGTCATCACAAAGTCGTATTCCGTGCCTGACAGAATAACGAACACGCAAATGGTAACTCACGCATTTGCCAAGAATCGTCAGTCATGCAATGTGCGAAGGATAATACCCGTGGTGGCATCGGCATTTATACTTAACGATAACGCATTTGCACCGCCGGAGGGTATAACACAGCTTATCGACGCAACAAATGAGTTGATGCCCGAGGGCTTACAGGCAGGACAACATGATTTGGCGTTATTTAAAGTAAGCAGAAAGAGAGCGCTTGCGCACAGCGTTGTCGCAATAGCGGCTTCAGCAGGAGTCGTGGTGGGAGCAGTCCCCGTACCGTTTGCCGACGCCATGATACTAACGCCTATAGAAATAGTCGAATTAAACGCTCTTGCACAAATATACGGTATAAACAAGGACGAAAAATCAAAACAGTTTTTCAGCTCAATAGTAGAGGCTGGAACGATAAGCACTGCAGCAAAAGCGGCAATAAGCGCTATAAAAGCGATTCCAGGGATTAATATTGGCGCAAGTCTGTTAAACGCTGTCATCGCGGGAAGCATCGTAGCCTCGCTCGGTGAAGGTACTATATACATATTCGAGCAGGTATGCTTAGGTAAAAACAGCATAACCGATATCGAGTGGGTAAAAAAAGTAATGGAATCAAAGCTGTCTGTGCAAATGACGCAAACAGTGAATAATATACTTACAAAAATCAATGACAAAACCGATATTAAGACCATAGCGCCGATGATATCAGAAATGTTTAAGGATAAGCTATTGTCTTAAAGGTAAAATAACATAGATACCGATTAATTTATTGTAACGTTGTAAATAATTATAAAAAAACTAACGGAGATACGAGCATGTTAAAGCAAACAAACAAAAGTGTAACAAAATTAATTTTAGTAGCCTTCATCACAGTGATATTTACATTTTCTGCCGTAGGGTGTGCTTCTCAAGCAAAGATAACGCCAAGCGAGGCGAAATCCATACAGTACGAGACATTCGACAACGGCTTGATATCAATAAAGATACCAAAGGGCTGGAAGGTTGCCGTATGCGGTGATTATATACATTACACCTTTCGTGTTTACAACCCGAATAATCCGCTGTATCAAATATTCAACACGCTGAAATTCGAAGGCTTTAACAAAAGCTATGAATCCAAGAAAAAGTGGAACGACCTCTACGGCACTTCAGGCACTCTTTCAAATATGCCTATTGTCAATCCACAAACCACTCAAGGCTTTTACAGCATATATTCCCAAATTGCCGCACTGAACCCGGACTGCGATTTGCCCGATATAAAAAACTTCGCTGCAATCGAGAGCTTCGGGAAATCTGTTTTCGGAGGCGAAGTATTAAGAGCGTCTTTCACAGATTCTAAGGGTAATGTCGGTGAGGGTATCTTTACCGCCTCTGTTATGGATCCCGGCTCTTATATGATAAGCGGAGTCGACATGTATCCGTTAAACGTATATAACGCAATGGGTATAAGCGCTCCGAAGGCAATGCTCGTTGAATGGGAGCAGATTCTTCTTGAGTGCCTTTCCACACTGAAATACAGCGACAGCTTTATTAAAGGCTTTAATTCCCAGGAGGACGCACAGCTATCTGCCATAATCAAAAACAGCACAATATATAACCAAATTTCAGACGGGATAATGGATTCGTGGGAGAAAAGACAGACGTCATACGATGTAATATCGCAAAAAAACAGTGACGCAACTTTAGGCTACGATAGGATCGTCGATACAAAGACAGGCGAAACGTACAAGGCAGATACCGGCTGGATTGACACATACAAAGGAAAACGATATGAGCTTATAACAGATGACAGCTTGTATACGGTTCCGGTATCGGGATATATAGAATCCAAATAATTTAGCACTGTATTGGTTTGTCGCACATAAAAAGAAAAGAGTGTAAGTATGAATTATTCAATTCCGATGTACCAAAAAAAATATCTTGAGCTAACGCCTGCAAATGAAGCTGATAATACCGCAGACAGAGAGAGGATACTTAACGCGCTAAAATACGACTATGAAAACCTTGACATAACCTACGATGTATTAAGGACAATCAATCCTTTATGCATTAACTCATCTTGGCGCATTACAACAACTCTTCAATACACTACAAAGGGCTGGGATATCATCAGAATAGAAAGCGGCGACACATCAAAGAATTGCTATGCGCTTGCGGTGGACTACGGAAGCACGAGCGTTACGATGGAGCTTATTAATACAATAGATAAAAGCATAATTGCTTCGGACACGATAACCAACCCTCAAACAGTATACGGTGACGAAATACTAAGCAGAATATTCTACACAAAAGACAACGCCGACCACCTCAATGAGATAAAAGAAAAGACCGTGGACGGCTTAAAAGAACTTATGGACAATATCGAAAAGAAAAGCGGCATACACAAAAGAGAATATATGGGTATGGTAATATCGGCAAACACCACCATGGTTCATTTTCTGCTAGGGCTCTTCCCCTTCGGTATTTTTCAATCGCCATACGCTCCCGTGGCAACGTCCTTCGGCTATATTCGCGCAAAAGACCTCGGATTGGATCTATTGGGCAATATATTTTTGTCTCCCGCAGCAGCCAATTACCTCGGAGGCGATATAATCAGCGGATTATTGTGCACCGATATAGAACACAACAGTGAGTTATGTATATTTTTGGATATTGGCACAAACGGTGAGCTTGTTATAGGCAACAAGGACTTTATGATTGCCGGTGCCGGAGCGGCAGGCCCTGCTTTCGAGGGCGGCATAAGCAAGTACGGAATGAGAGCTGATAAGGGCGCTGTGAATCATGTGCGAATAGAAAATGACAATTTAATAACGAATACGATAGACAACGCCAAGCCTCTTGGCATATGCGGCTCGGGTATCGTAGAATTGATTGCGCAGATGTTTCTAAACGGCTGGGTAGATTTTCGAGGAACGCTGAAGAGCGGCGTAAATGACAGAATTATCGAAACAACAGATGAAAACAAAACTCAGCTTGCAGTATGCTATGCTTGGGCAAATCAAAGCAAGCAAGGCGAAAACCTTCTATTTACGCAAAGCGATATATACAGCTTCATACAGACTAAAGCCGCCGCACATACTATGGTCGCTTCTCTCTTAGAATATTCGGGGATAGGGATAGATCAGATAGATAAGTTTTATCTTTCGGGCGCATTCGGAACGTATGCCGACCTTGAGGCGGCAATAACGATAGGATTATATCCGGATTTAGCAAGGGAGAAATTCATCCCTCTGGGCAATTCTTCGCTCAAAGGCTCGCAGATGTTGCTTTGCGATTATACGCAAATTTACAGACTCGACTTATTTACGGAAAAAATAAACTACGTACAGTTCAGTGAGGTTTCAAGCTTTGTTGAAAACATGCGAGCGGCTGAGTTTTTACCACACACACAAACGGATAAATACCCTTCGGTCATGAAAAAATTAGAAGAGCATTTGCATAAATAAAGTTTTTTATTTATCTTAACCTGTTATAAACGGGATTAATACTTAACGATAATATTTATATTTGTTTATAAAGGCTTTATATTACGCGTTTATTTATTATTAACGCTTTATAAGATTACAAAAAAAAGCAGGAGGTTGGTTTATATTGAGCAATTTTACATATAACGGTAAAAATGTTTATTACGAAGAAATATCTAAAGGAATACCCCTTTTTCTTCTGCATGGCAACACCGCTTCATCAAATATGTTTTCTATTATTAAAAATGCGTACGCAAAAGATTTCAAGGTAATCTTAATTGATTTTTTGGGGCACGGTCGTTCCGACAGAATAGACAAATTCCCCGATAATATGTGGGAGGATCAAGGGAAGCAGGTAATAAGCCTTATTAAGCAAAATGGCTATAAAAACGCTTGTCTTATAGGAACAAGCGGAGGCGCCATAGCCGCACTCAATGCCGCCATAGAAGCTCCCTTATTAATATCGAAGGTCATAGCAGACAGCTTTGAGGGAGAAATACCCTTGGCTTCTGTCACTCAAAATATAGCCGAGCAACGCCTTCTTTCTAAGAAAGATGAATCTGCGGTAGCGTTTTATGAAAGCATGCACGGAGATGATTGGGAAAAAATTGTGGACTGCGACACTCAGGCAATCATAAACCACGCCGATAAAATAGGACATTTTTTTAATAAGGATCTGAGTACAATAACAGCCGATGTGCTTTTAACGGCAAGTAAGGGCGATGAATTCTTATGCTGCGATGGTTGTGATTATATTAAGAAAGCTTACTGTGCAATGAAAGAAAAGATAAAGCACGGATCTATGTATATGTTCAACGAAGGTACTCATCCTGCAATGATGAGCAATTTTGAAGAGTTCTATAAGATAAGTAAGGATTTCCTAACAAATAATTAGTTTAAAAGGATATAAAAAATGACAAATAATAAAATATACCCTCGTTCAGCTGACAAAGAAACGGTTTATTTAAAAAATATAATAACAAATCCGAATATATCAATCGGAGACTACACTATTTACAATGACTTTAAGAACGACCCTCTTTTGTTTGAGAAAAATAATGTGCTTTACCATTACCTGATGGTAGTATATAAATAGTACAAGTTAAAAGTGGAAAATTTCTAGAAGATAG
>CAZTZO010000001.1:0-183119 GCA_964618075.1 uncultured Lachnospiraceae bacterium | reverse complement strand
CGAGATTGGAAAAAGTTATCGGCAACTGGATATTATTAGCAAGACAAAAAAGAACAGACGAGCTTGTTGAAGATATGCTAAAAAATATCTATTCAAAAGCTACTTTCGACAAATACAGAGAAATTCTTCTTGCTTCATATGAAAATATAACGGATTATGAGCTGAGTCAGTTTATAAACGTAGCAGAGGGTGCAAGAGATTTCTCTGTTATAAAACAGTTACATAAAATAAATTGTCCGGTTCTTGTCTTGGGCAGTATGGGCGATAAGGTGACTACACCCGAGGGTTGCATTCAAATAGCAGAAGCGTTAAACTGTGAAATTTATATGTATGACGATACTTATGGTCACGGGGTATATGACGAGGCGGAAGATTATATTTCAAGGATATTTGCTTTTTTAAATGCAAAGGAATAGTATTCTTTAACAGATGTTTTATTTGACAACGCTTCAGAGTGCTATAATAACATTAAGAGGTAGTTATTATTTATGAAAATTTCAAAACAGGATGCATTGATATGGTTCGAATTTTTTGCTTCTCTTCCCGAAGGAGAGCAGCTTATGGCAAAACAGCAGGAAATAGTATATGCCGTTCTTTCACAAATCGAGCTCTCTGTTGAGAAAAGAAACAATACCCTGATAAGCGAAATAGAAGGTCTTAAGACGCTAAATGACAGAACTCTCTTCGTAGGAAACGAAAGCAAGTTTTCAAAGGGATGTAAGTCATGCCTGTGTAAAAGAGGTCTGAACGCAATAAGAAGGACGAATAAATGCAATCTGGAATGCCCGTTTTGCTATAATTATGGACAAATAGAAACACAACCGCCCATAGGAGAGGGCATGTGGGAGATAGGAGAAACAAAATATAATATTAATGATATAAAACTACTCTGCGAAATACAAGGCAAGCCTGACGGCGTGTCGTATGTGTACTTGGAACCGTTTATGGAAATATCAGAGTATTACCCAATTATAAAAATATTCAGCGAGCTGGGCGTTCATCAGCATATGTATACGAATGGTACTTTGGTAAATGAGGAAAATATAAAAGCTCTCAGTGAAGCCGGACTTGACGAACTGCGCTTTAATTTAGGAGCGACAAACTGCGAAAAGAGCGTCATAAACAATATTAAACTTGCAAAGAAATATATACCTTCAGTCGGCATAGAAACGCCCATGACGCCTGATTTTTACAAAGAGTTTTTCATAAAGAAGCAAATGATACTGGATACGGGAATCGATTTTATCAACTGCGCCGAATTG
Organism: uncultured Lachnospiraceae bacterium; assembly: GCA_964618075.1. Lineage (GTDB taxonomy): Bacteria > Bacillota > Clostridia > Eubacteriales > Anaerofustaceae > CAYTMY01. The sequence continues at coordinate 181,857 of CAZTZO010000001.1, read as the reverse complement.
CATTTAAACGAAAATAATATTTCTAATTATATGGGAGAAAATATGTATATGTGCCGTCACGGCTATATTTCCCCAGTATGGAGCAGAGAGTTGACCTTGCAGTTTATGAAGATCGCTTCATTGGAAAAATGGGATATCGCCGTTCATGATTGTTCGAATTATACTAAATTTGTAAGAGGTATGAATTTGAAGGCAGCGGAAGGATCGTTCTTCGGCGCAAACGATTATACCTGTGAATTTGAAACGATACCCTATGAGGCATTTTTACCGATACTTAAAGACGACAGCTTTAAATTTTTACAGCAGGAGCCTCTTGAGAAAGGGTACAATGTCGGAGAGCTTTTTTAGCTTAGAATATTATAGTATTGACAAAAACGCTCATTTCCGATACACTTAATTTCAAAATAAATATTATTGAGGGAGTAGCAGGCGCATAAAATGCGCAGTAAGTCAACATACTGACCATTTGGTCTGGCTTGCTTTAATTTGCGAGACTCATGTATAACTTTATTGCTATACGTTGAGTCTGTATTATTTTTACAAAAAGGCTGAACGTGGCTTATAAAAAGTCGCTTTCGGTCTTTATTTTGTAAAGGGGAAGTAATCAAATATGAAATTGGATATTATATTCTTTTTAAACAGTGCATTGTTCGGCGTGGGACTTGCTATGGACGCGTTTTCACTTTCACTGGCGAACGGACTTAACGAACCGGATATGAAAAAACCGAGGATGTGCTTAATTGCGGGAGTGTTTTGCTTTTTCCAGATAATTATGCCTCTTATCGGATGGACTTGTATTCATACGATAGCGGAGGTATTTCAATCCTTTCAGAAATTCATTCCATGGATAGCTCTTGTGTTGCTCTTATATATAGGCGGTAAAATGTTATTAGAAGGTATCCGTAACAAGGATACTCAAACTGAAGCAAAAGAATTGAGTTTTGTATCTCTCATCATACAGGGAATAGCTACCTCAATCGACGCGCTGTCAGTAGGTTTTACGATATCCTTGTATCCGTTGTATGCAGCTGTAATAGAATCAATAATAATCGGGGTAGTGACGTTTGTTATTTGTTTATCAGGACTTATTATAGGGAAGAAGTTCGGAATGAAGCTATCGAAAAAGGCGGGAATATTGGGCGGAGTTATACTTATAGCCATTGGACTTGAGATATTTATTTCGGGAGTAATAATATAATACGCTAACGGATTTGTTTGAATGCTGAGCCCTAATGAAACATTTAAATAAATAAGTATTGAAAACAGGAAGAAAATATCATAAAATAAACGTGTAAGAAAAGAAATTATTTTATTTTGTGATTGCATTATTGATAAGTGTATGCTATAATAATTGGCAGTCTGTTTAATATAAACAATTAAAAGTAACGGAGATATATAAAGATGAGCAAAGAATGTTATGTATGCGCAAAGCACACGGTAGCGGGCAATACGGTCAGTCACTCAAACATTCATACGAAGAGAGTATGGAGACCGAACCTGCGAAAGGTAAGAATAATGGAGAACGGAACTCCGAAAACTGTCACGGTATGCACTCGCTGCCTTCGTTCAGGTAAGGTTGAAAGAGCATAGTTGTATAGCTTGTTAAAAAAGAAAACAGCGCGTTTGAAAAATGCGTTTATTGACTGTATAAAAGAGCTTCCCGTACATACTAAACGGGAGGCTCTTTTATAAATGTTGTATAATAAAACAGTCCGGCTATTGACTTCCTTTTTTTAAAACCGCCCGAAAAAATTGGAGCTTATCATGGAAATCACGCATATTATCAAACCGACGCCTACTGCGAATATACATATCCATTCAGGCAGCACGACGACGAATAATGCGAAACAAAATATAAGCAACATTAAATCGAGCAATTTCCCGGTTATCTTTTTCATATCTTCACCTGCCAAACTGTTTTTCGCTATATAGTATGTGAAGATATTATTTGTGTGACAACTGTATTCTACTTTATTATAAGAGGCATTCTTTCGGTCAGCTGTGATAAATCGCTGATACCGTTTGATGAGAGAATACTCTCGATACTTGTGCGGTTTTCCTTGGCGAGATCCCATAAATCCTTGTTATGCGAATAATAATATATCTTTACGCTGTATGTATTGTCGTTATTATCTTCGTAATCGCCTTGTTCGATTTCCTTTATTGTACTATATTCATTCGTATCGTATGCTGTAAATTGAAGGCTCAGCAATACTTCGGCGCTTAGTTTGTTTGCGTTTACGCTTAAATCGCTAATGCTGCATTTTGAATTAAGATAATATCCGCTATTTACAGATGAGTTTATTTCTGTTGCTTCCTCAAAGGGTATATTTATTTCTTCAACTGAAAACTCTCCGTGGGTATTGCCAAACAACAGCGCTCTTACAACAACATTACCCTCTATAACTATATTCCCATCAACCGATTTTTCTTCATATATAATTTGAGCGTTGCTTAAGGCGACCATATTAATTGCACTTTCCTTAGAAAGCTCCTTTTTTTTACTAAGCTCAACTGATTTTGTATCGTAAATTTTAAAAGCAGCGATAGATTGAGGCTCCTTTTGAGTAAAGAGTGCTTTTTGAGTGCTGTAAATATCATCAATATATTCAATTGTTACATCTTTAAGTAAAACAGCCTCACAATATACTTCGGCGTTTATACACAGCGTGCAGGTTTCATCTGTATAAACGGTTTCGGCGGTTTGCGTGCATATATCTGCCTTGAGAGAGTACGAATCAAACTGTAGGTTGATATCGGTTTCAAGCATTTTATTAATTGCGAAAGTGTCGCTTAAGCATTCATAGCTGTATTCTCCGCTTTCATTTTCGTATTCGATTATCATGTCTGCTTTTGCAAGAGCGCTGTATAATATACCGTTACGTGAGGAAGTTGTGTTTTCATCAAATAAAGAGCAGCTTGCATACACTATCCTTAAGCTGTCTTTATTGTCAGTCTCGATTGAAAACTCATGCTGTGTATTATCGCGTATTACGTTTACTACGCTTGTTTTCATTTCTTTTTTCCTCTTGATCACGCCCTCTACGCCGTCAATATCCTCAACATTGTCGCTTAAGGAATTTTGTACTGTTTGTCCGTTTAGGGTTAGCTCAAGTCTTATATCACATCTTCGTTGTTTTATTGCCACATCGCAATGTGAAACTACAGCGTTTATCATCACGCATTCGGTGTCTGAGGAGCATTCCCTTATATAATCAAACGGAATAATTTCTCTTATGCTTTCCGCCTGTCCTGATTCGCAAGAGTACAGAAAGTTCATATAAACGTCGCCCTTTATGCTTAATATCCCGTTTTCACATTGAGTACTCTGTATTACAGGTACGCTTTGTGTGAAAAGCACTTCCTTCACTGAAGGTTTGTTTTCGCTTAGCTTGACAGTCTGAACCAAGCTTATAGTATCGTTTAACGCTAAAGCTCCTTTACTCATTAGTACGGTGTTTTTTATTAATGTGGCAGTCATTTTTGATCCCTCCTGTTATCGTATATAATAAGTCTATGATGTTCTCATGTGTGCTATGCCGTTTATAATTGATAAAACGATAATTTTTAATTAATGATAAGTTGCTTGAAGAGTTGTGATTTAGTATACTTACCGAATAAACCAGTCAATAATGTTATAAAAAGGACGAAAACAAAATGTATGATTTTGATAAGGTACTTGAAAGAACAAATACAAACAGTCTCAAAAACGACTTGATTACTCTCTTCAATCCGAAAGCCTCACAAAACTGTATATCCATGACTATTGCAGATATGGACTTTGCCTGCGCCGACTTTATTTTGGACGCGATGCGCTTACGATTGGATAAACAAGTTTTGGGCTATACAAACTTGGACGATGAATACTACGACAGTATAATAAATTGGTATAAAACAAGATATTCCTATGAGCTGAGAAGAGAAAGTATTTTCATATCCTACGGTGTGGTATATGCCATCGACGCTTTGGTGGAGATTATGACAAAGCCCAAAGAAAACGTGATGATATTCACTCCTTCGTATTCTCCCTTCAGGGATTCCGTAAAAAAGGCAGACGAACGAAACCTGTTGTGCGTACCTCTTAAAATCAATAATGGCAAATACTTCATTGACTTTGATATGCTCACTCAGTATGCACAACAAGATGAAACGACGCTTCTCATCCTTTGCAGCCCTCACAATCCGACAGGTCGCATATGGACAGACAGCGAGCTTGAAAAAATAGCCTCAATATGCTTTGATAACGGCGTAAGGATTATATCGGACGAGATACATTCAGATATATTGCGAATGGACGAGAGCTTTACAACGTTTGGTAAAATAACAGACAGCGACAAGCGTTGCGTTATATGCAGCGCTCCCAGCAAAACTTTTAATCTTGCAGGAAACTGGATGGGCAATGTCTTTATTTTCGATAAGGATATCATACAGGAGTATAAGTCGCGTTATTATTTATTGCCGAATCCTCTTTCTATGGAGGCTACAAAAGCGGCATACACAAAGGGGGCGCAGTGGCTCTGCGAGCTTCGTAAATATTTAGACGAAAGCTTTGAAATAATAGAAAGGTTTATATCATCAGATATGCCTCTTATAGTATTTGAAAAGCCGCAGGCGACATATCTTGCATGGCTTTATGTATCTTCTTATATAAAAGATAACCAAAACGCCGAGGATATGCTTGCCGAGGGAGGCGTTTTAGTCGAAGGGGAGGCTCATTTTGTCGGCAACGCTTCAGGGTATATAAGGCTCAACTGCGCAATGCCTCATTCACGACTCAAAGAAGCATTGGAAAGAATAAAATGCGTTTTGGTTAAGTAATTTGCATGCTGATTATGTAAATAATCGGTTTGTGTGGTATAATAATAATGATTTATTTTGTGTAAGCGGAGGCTCAAATATGAATGCTGAGAATAATAACAGCAAAAGAATAACTGTCAGCACTATAAAACAGATTGTAGGGCTCACGGCAACTGAATGCTTCGGAGTAGTGGGGATGGCCTCGATGAACCCGGCTGACGAGATATACAGAATGCTAAAAAAAGAAGAGATCGGCGACGGTGTTCGCGTAAGCATAAATAAGGAGAATAAACTTCATATCGAAGTTTATGTGATAATGGAGTTCGGCATAAAGGCTCAGGCTGTCGCCGAAAACCTTATTGATACAATAAAGTATAACGTGGAAAAAGAAACCGGCATCAAAGTTAAAAAGGTGACCGTTTATGTTCAGAGCGTGAGAGTATAACGAGGTAACTAAATAATGTCAACTATGAATTACGAACAACTCAAAGAGATAATGCTCAGCGGTTATGCAAATCTCGAAAACAATAAGCAATCTGTAAACGATTTAAATGTATTCCCCGTTCCTGACGGTGACACGGGCACGAACATGTCTTTAACTATGCAATACGCCGTGAATGAAGTTAAGTCGAGTAACGCGCGTACTGTCGGAGAAATAGCAACAGCCTCCTCCTCGGGAGCGCTTATGGGTGCAAGAGGAAATTCCGGAGTTATATTGTCGCAGCTTCTAAGAGGCTTTTCAAAGTCGCTTATGGGCAAAGAAATAATGAGCGTAAGCGACGCAGCCTCCGCCTTAAGCGCAGCTTCCGATATGGCATATAAAGCCGTCATGAAGCCGACTGAAGGTACTATTCTTACTGTGGCGCGCATTATGGCTGAATTTGCTGTGTCTAACAGCTCAAAATATACAAGCGGAAGAGCTTTTTTAAATGACGTAATAGAAAACGGTCACAAGGCGTTGGATACGACTCCCGACTTACTACCTGTACTTAAGGAAGCCGGCGTAGTAGACGCAGGCGGCAGAGGACTTTTATATATACTTGAAGGAGCGCTGAGCGCTATGAATGGTCAGCCTGTGATGCTCGATGAAAAGAATGCCGCCGACACAACGGCGCAATTCAATATGGAGGTAAACAGCGACATCAAGTTTGCCTATTGTACTGAGTTTTTAATTTCGACAAACGGAAAAGAGAAACAGAGAAACGCGCTCATCGACAAACTTATCAAGCTGGGCGATTCACTGCTTGTTATAGAGGACGGTTCCATTATAAAGGTACACGTACACACAAATGAGCCTTGGACGGCTATGAAGATAGCCGCAGGCTGCGGAGAACTCAACAAGATAAAAATCGAAAACATGAAGCAGCAGCATAACGAGCTGTTCGAGGGCGAATTAAGCGACGAAGCTTTTCAAGAGGAACAGACTGAGTATTCCGATGAAGAGATGCAATATGTTATAGTGAGCGTATCTTCGGGAGAAGGCTTGAGCGCTATACTTAAGGATCTCGGTGTTACATACATAATATCGGGCGGTCAGACAATGAACCCTTCAACTGAAGATTTTCTGAAGGTTATAAACAACACAAACGGCAAAAACTATATTTTACTTCCGAACAATAAAAACATTATACTGGCGGCAAAGCAAGCGGAAGAAATAAGTGATAAAAATGTTGCGGTGCTTGAAACGAGAACCATTCCGGAGGCTATAAGCGCACTTATGGAATTTAATCCCGCGAATACGCTTGAGGCTAACATCGACAATATGAGAGAAGGCGCCGGTAACGTCAAAACCGGACAGGTAACCTTTGCGGTACGCGACAGCTCTGTCGGTGGGATTAACGTCAAATGCAATGATATAATAGGAATTATAGGCTCGGATATAATATGCGCTGAAAGTGATGTGGAGAGCGCTGTAAAAATGCTTGCCGACAAGCTCATTGACGATAATGTTGAGCTTATTACCTTATATTACGGTCAAGATATAAGCGAGGATAATGCAAACGCCTTAAAAATCAAGTTGTCCGGCAAATATCCCGATATTCAATTTGAAAGTTTTAACGGAGGTCAGCCTCTTTACTATTATATAATAAGCGCGGAATAATATGGTTATTACGGAACACGACTGTATTACGGTTTTAAAAGGCGTAGGAACAAAAAAAGCAAAATCGCTGCATGACATGGGTATCTTAAACGTAGGCGACTTGCTTATGCACTTGCCTTATGCTTATAAAAACAGGGGTGTTTTCACAAAATTTTCTTCATGCGAGCAGGCGCAGAGAGTCCTTTTACGCGCAGTGTACACAAAAGAAGGCGCATACGGATATTCTTCCAAGGGTCTTTCACGCTCCGTATTGATTTTCAACGATGGAACCGTATCCTTTAAGGCTGTATTTTATAATCAACCGTATATAAAGAGTTCTCTGAAAAAAGGCTATATGTACAGGCTGTACGGAACGCTCTACAAAGCGTCCGACGGTCTTGTTTTGATTTCGCCGCAAGTAGAGCGTGAAGAAATAGCATATTATCTAAAAGAAGGGATATACCCGTTTTATTCTCTTCCTGTAAAATGTGGAATCAAACAAAAAGAGTTCTGCAAATATATCGAAAATGCGCTTAATACAGCGCAGATAGATGAGTATATGCCGCTGTGGATACATACTGACCTTGACCTTTGTTCACGTAGAGACGCGATGAAAAAAGTTCATATGCCGACAGACGAGAACAGCGCATATAATGCGCTTCGCTATTTCAAAGCGGAAAAATTTATAAAGTTTTTCATAGCCGTCAATAAAAAATATTCGCAGGAGAAAAAACAAAAGGGTATTGTATTTAAACAGACAAACACGAGTGAGCTTCTCGATAAATTTGAATTTTCTCCCACAACAGCACAGAACAAAGCCATAGAGGATATAAAAAAAGACGTTTCTTCAGGCATTAAGATGAACAGGCTAATTCAGGGCGACGTGGGTAGCGGGAAAACTCTTGTAGCGCTTTGCGCATGTTACATGGCAGCAAAAAACGGGTTTCAGGCGGCATTTTGCGCCCCGACTGAAATATTGGCAAAGCAGCATTATAATAAATATGCATCTTACTTGTATAAATGCGGAATAAAAAGCACTGTCTTATATTCCGCTATGAGTAAATCACAACGCACTGAAGCAAAGCATCTTATATCCACAGGGCAGGCGCAGGTGGTTTTCGGAACACATGCTCTCTTTTCTACGGATATAGAATATAACAATCTGTCTATGGTTGTTATAGATGAGCAACACCGTTACGGTGTAATGCAGCGCGCCAAGCTGGAAATGAAGGGTAATTATCCTCATGTGCTTGTAATGAGCGCAACGCCGATTCCGAGAACTCTGGCATTGAGCTTATATAAAGGACTCGATCTGAGTATTGTTGATGTGCTTCCGTGCGGAAGACTTCCGATTAAAACCTTTGTGATAGATTCTTCTCAGGATAATGCGGCATATGAAGCTATAAAACGTGCCGCTCATAAAGGCTTAAAGACCTTTATAGTATGTCCCGCAATCGACTCTATGGATTTGCAAAATGTAAAATTAGTTTATTCTGAGGCAGTTCGCCTATTATCTCCTCTTAAGGTAGAGTATATTACCGGCGAAATGAAAACATCCGATAAGGATAAAGTTATGGATAGATTTGCTCACTCGGATACCTCTGTTTTAATATCCACGACAGTTATTGAGGTCGGTATTGACGTAAAAAATGCAGCGATAATGTGGATAAAGGACAGCGACAGGTTCGGTCTGGCTCAGCTTCATCAGCTCAGAGGCAGGGTAGGAAGGAGTAATATACAGTCATATTGCTTCCTTCAAACCGATAATGCCAACAAAAAGACGATGCAGAGGCTCTCAGTTTTAGCCGGCACAAATGACGGTTTTGAGATAGCTCGTGCAGATATGAAGCTAAGAGGCTCCGGTGAGGTATACGGCTACCGACAAAGCGGCAAGGATAGCACAATGATGCAGGACGCACTCGATTATGCTGATTTGTTTATGGCTGCCGACGTTATAAGTCAAAAGCTAATGGCTTCTACACAAGGGCGTGATATGATATACTGTAAATATCTTAGCGACGCCTCCGATGAAGCATTTTCGGATATCGCAATGAATTAAAAGGGTTTTATCGAAACGGACGGGTAGAAAAAATGAGAAAGAAAGAAGAACGAAAAAAACTGATAAAGCTGTTTATTGCGTTTTTAAAAATAGGCGCATTTACCTTCGGCGGCGGCTACGCAATGATACCGTTGATACGCGCTGAGGTAGTTGACAAACGAAATTGGATAGACGATAAGGAAATGCTTGATATGATAGCAATTGCCGAATCAACTCCCGGACCGATTGCTGTTAATATGGCGACCTTTGTAGGAAACAAGGTGTCAGGCGTGTTAGGCAGTGCAATAGCGACTCTCGGCGTTATTTTGCCATCTTTTGTAATCATACTGATAATTTCATATTTTTACGAGGCGTTTCGTTCAAATAAATGGGTGAGCTACGCTTTTTTAGGCATAAAAGCCGCTGTTGGCTATCTGCTTTTGAACAGCGTGTTTAGGTTGTCAGGATCGGTTGAAAAAACTCCGGTAAATATTGCCATTTTCATAATAGCTTTCTTCCTTGCGGTATTTATCAAGGTAAAAGCAGTATTTATTATTCTCGGCGCAGTGCTGTTCGGCATTTTAAGCGCAAAATTAAATCTTTTTATAAAGAAGGATGAACACAGAGATGATATTCTTTGAATTATTCTATGTTTTTTTTCTTATAGGGTTGTTTACGATCGGAGGCGGCTACGCAATGATACCTATGATTCAATCAGAGGTAGTTACGCGCGGCTGGGCGGACGTTGACACTGTGATAGATTTTATAGCGGTTTCTGAGTCTACACCGGGACCGATAGCTATAAACATGGCAACCTTTATCGGTAATAAGATGGGCGGAGTATTCGGAGCGTTTTGTTCAACCCTCGGAGTAGTTTTACCTTCCTTTATAATTATTCTTCTGATTGCCTATTTATTTAAAAGCTTAAAAGACAACAGGTATGTGAAAAATGTAATGACCTCCCTTAGACCCGTTATTATAGCACTTATAGCATATGCCGCTCTCTCTGTTCTAACAGCTGCTTTCAGTAAAGGAGTTTACGACTCGGGTGTTGAGCTTGATTTGAAGGCAATAGCGATCTTTGTTATCGTAATATTGATAAATTTGTTTGTAAAAAAAATACACCCCGCAGTGCTGATACTTATATCGGCAGCTCTGGGGGTGATAATATACGGACTTATCCCTATTTGATTTATTCGTCTTCGGGCATGTCGCAGTTATGCCAAACGTTCTGTACGTCGTCGCTGTCGTCAAACATTTCAAGCATTTTCATAAACTTCTTTATAAGCTCAGGGTCGCTTAGAAAAGTTTGAGTTTGTGGTATCATTGCTATCTCAGCGCTCAATGCTGTTAATCCCGCATTTTGTGTTGCGTCACACACACTTAAGAAATCCTCAGGTGTGCTCGTTATCTCGTATGTATCTTCGTTCGTTTCAAAGTCCTGCGCACCGGAATTGAGAGCCAATTCCATAAGCTCGTCTTCTCCCATGGGGCAGTCTTCCTTCAAGAATACCAGAAGTCCTTTTTTGTCAAACATGAAAGATACGCATCCGTTTGTTCCGAGATTACCTCCGCATTTGTCAAAGGCGTGTCTTACGTCTGCTGCGGTGCGGTTTTTATTGTCTGTAAGAGCTTCAACAATAACAGCTGTCCCCCCGACTCCGTATCCTTCGTAAATAACTGTTTCGAATGAACCACCTCCCAATTCTCCCGCACCCTTTTTTATTGCACGGTCGATATTATCGTTTGGCATATTTTGAGCTTTTGCCTTGGCTATAGCCTCCTTTAACTTGGAGTTGGCTGAAGGATCAGCTCCTCCTTCTCTGGCTGCTATTGCTATGACTTTAGCCATTTTTGTGTACACTTTTCCTTTTTCTGCGTCTGCTTTGCCTTTTTTAAACTTAATGTTCGCCCATTTTGAGTGTCCTGACATCTATTTTTTCTCTCCTTTATCATTACTATTATACACGTTTTTTATCTTCTGTAAATATTCTATGAGCTTCTTTTCGTAACCTATGCCGTCGGGAATATAATATTTTCTGTCTTTGAGGTTGTCCGGCAGGTACTGCTGAACAATATAGTGATTATCATAATCATGCGGATATTTATATCCCTCACCTACGCCGGCTTTTTTCTGTGCCGAAAATACAGCGTTTTGCAAATGCTTTGGTATGGGTTCAATCTTTTCTCTTTCAACGTCAGACATTGCTTTATTGTAAGCCAGATAGGAAGCGTTGCTCTTAGGGGCACATGCCAAATAGCAAGCTCCGTGCGCCAGATTTATACGGCATTCAGGCATTCCGATAGTTTCCACTGCTCTAAACACGCTTATGGCAAGTGTGAGAGCGTATGGGTCGGCGTTGGAGATATCCTCAGAGGCAAATATCACCATTCTTCGTGCAATGAATTTCGGGTCTTCTCCGGCGTACATCATTTTTGCAAGGTAATACAGTGCAGCGTCGGGATCGCTTCCTCGCATACTCTTTATAAAAGCGCTTATCGTATCGTGGTGATTGCTGTCTGTCTTGTCATACTTTACTGCTTTTTTTTGTATGCTGTCCTGCGCCGTAGAAAGATCTATGGTTATCTTTCCGTTTTCATCCTTTTTCGTGGTAAGAAATGCCAGCTCAAGCGCATTAAGCGCAATACGGCAATCGCCGTCAGCCGTTCTTGCCCAATGGGCGATCGCTTCATCGCTTATTTCAATATTATAAATTCCCAGACCGTTTTGTTTATCACGAACGGCGCGTAAAATAAGCTGCGCAACATTATTGTTGGAAAGTTTTTTTAGCTCAATTACAGTAGAACGTGATATAAGAGCGGAATTAATTTCGAAGTAGGGGTTCTCTGTGGTCGCTCCGATAAGGATTATAGTGGCGTTTTCAACGGAAGGGAGAAGAGCGTCCTGCTGTGATTTGTTGAATCGGTGAATTTCATCAATAAAAACAATGGTACGCTTTTGATACATGCTTAAATTTTCTTCTGCACTTTTAATAATGCTTTTAATGTCAGCAACTCCGCTTGTGACAGCGTTTATTCTTACAAAAATACTGTTTGTTGAATTGGAAATTATTTCTGCCAAAGTGGTTTTCCCGCATCCGGGAGGCCCGTAAAGTATAAGCGACTGTATTTTATCCGCCTTTATCATTCTGTATAAAAGCCTTCCTTTTGCAGCCACATGCTCCTGTCCTACAAAATCCTCAATAGTATGCGGACGCATTTTATCGGCGAGAGGAGCGTTTTTTTTAATTTCATTTTTATAGCTTATATCAAACATGCTTTCCTGCATATATTATTTACCGCCGTTTTTATTTCCGAAATCAAATTTGTTTTCGGTATGGTTGAATATACGCTCGATGTTCCCTCTGTGCTGAAATATGCAAAATAAAGCAAGAAGAGCCACCGTCAGCTTGTACGAAAAGGGATTATTTGAGAAAGCGGTTATAACAGAAGCTATTATCATTCCTATAACTGTACCCGCTGACATCATTTTCGTTATAAATAAAATGGCGATTGCTATTAAAAAGGACGTAATCGCTATAACAGGCATTATTGCCATCATTATGCCGAAGGTGGTCGCTACGCCTTTGCCGCCTCTGTAATTAATAAATACAGGCCAGTTGTGTCCGCACACTACAAATACAGCGCATATAAGCACAATATAATCAAAATCCGGACAGAGAAGCATACCTATTTTTATTGCCAAAAAACCCTTAAACATATCCCATAAAAATACTGCGAAGGCCGGTTTGAAGCCATATACTCTTAAGACGTTTGTAGAGCCCGCATTTCCGCTGCCGTAGCTTCTTATGTCTTTGTTCTTAAAGTTGGTTGAATATATATAAGCCGCGTTGATGCATCCAAGCAAATACGATATAACAGCAGCGCATAAAATTTTCAATATGAGCATTTGTTTGCCTTTCAGGTGATTCATTTTTATTGGTTTTTCACTCATTGGGTTGTAGTGAAGAGAGAAATAATCTATAATGTATTGATATTTTAACACATTTGATATCGGTTTAAAACCGTACATGAAAAAATGCACAAAAGGTAGAGTATTATGAAACAATTAATGACGGGAAATGAAGCTGTGGCGTCTGCAATCATTGATGCGGGATGCAGGTATGCGTCGGCTTACCCCGGGACTCCGAGTACGGAGATCCTTGAAACACTTGCACAGCATAAAAACGAGATATATGCTGAATGGGCACCAAATGAAAAGACAGCATTAGAGGGAGTATTCGGAGCGAGCATTGCGGGAGTCCGTTCTGCCGCTATGATGAAGCATGTCGGATTGAATGTGGCGGCGGATCCTCTCTTTACGATAGCTTCCGTAGGCGTAACCAAGGGGCTCGTGATAATAACGGCAGATGAACCGGGCGTTCATTCATCTCAAAATGAACAGGATAACAGAATGTACGCTTATCATGCCAATATCCCGTTATTTGAACCCTCCGATTCACAGGAATGCTATGACATGATAAGAGAAGCGTTTGAGGTCAGTGAAAAATTCAGCACTCCTTCGCTTATCAGAATGACTACACGCGTATGTCATTCCAAGTCTCAGGTCGAATTGAGAGAAAAAACAGTATATTCGTATGAGCCTTATGAGAAAAATCTCAAAAAATACGTTGCTGTGCCTGCAAACGCAAAAGTACATAAAGTAAACGTATTGAAGCGTGAAAAAAAGCTATCCGAATATTCCGAAACAAGCGGATTCAATTATATGGAATATAACGATACCTCACTGGGCATTGTAGCAAGCGGCATTTGCTATGAATATGCTAAAGAAGTATTCTCAGATAAGGCTTCATACTTTAAAGCAGGATTTACTCATCCTTTGCCGATAAAACAGATAGCCGAGTTTGCTTCAAAGGTTGACAAGCTGTATGTTATAGAAGAAAATGACCCTATAATGGAAAACGCCATAAAAGCCGCAGGGATCAATATCACAGGGAAGGACGTTTTCCCGGCTAACGATGAGTTGACACCGGATGTTATCAGAAAGGCTTTTTACGGCAAGGATCTTTCATCGGAAGAAATGAAGCTTGACGATGTACCTCCCAGAGCGCCGGCTCTTTGCGTTGGTTGTCCGCACAGGGGACTTTTCTATGTGCTTGCAAAACAAAAAAACGTATATATATCGGGAGATATAGGTTGCTACAGTCTCGGCTTTGCTCCTCCATATAATGCCATGCATTCTATTATTTGTATGGGTGCAAGTATTTCCGCGGCACACGGCGCGCAGAAGGCCTTTGACATTAAGTCAGAGGACACGAGGGCTATTGCAGTCATAGGCGATTCGACATTCTTTCACACAGGAATGAACAGCCTCGTAAATGTTGTGTATAACAACAGCAAAGTCATAACCATAATATTAGACAACAGAATAACCGGAATGACCGGTCATCAGGACAACCCCGGCAGCGGTTATACGGCTCAGCAGGACGAAGCAAACATAATTAAGATCCCCGAGCTTGTAAGCGCGATAGGCGTTAAAAATATAATACAAGTTGACCCCAACGATCTTAAATCGGTCGAGGAGGCTATAAAGAAAGCCTATGCATTTGACGGACCGTCAGTCATAATAACCAGATATCCGTGCGCACTCAAAAAATTCAGTGCGATTGATAAAAATGAATTCAGCGAATTATTCACAAAAAAGTATTATGTGGATGATGAAAAATGTATCGGGTGTAAAAAATGTCTTGATTGCGGCTGTCCTGCACTCTCATATAAGGCTAAAAATAAAAAAGCCGTTATTGACGAGCAGGCTTGTCTCGGGTGCTCTGTATGCTCGCAGGTTTGCCCCAAATCGGCTATAACGGAGGCGAAAAATGACTAACAGTATTTTAATGAGCGGAGTAGGCGGACAGGGTACTATCCTTGCTTCTAAGCTTCTCACACTGGGGCTTTTGAGTGCGGGCTACGATGTTAAGATGAGCGAGATTCACGGCATGAGTCAAAGGGGAGGCAGCGTTACCTCTCACATAAGGTACTCTGAAGACGAAGTTTTTTCGCCGGTCATAGAGCTTGGAAGCGCGGATCTTATAATAGCTTTCGAGAAGCTTGAGGCGGCAAGATATATTTCCTACCTTAAGCAAGGCGGTACGGTTATTGTTAACGATTGCGAAATCGAGCCCATGAGCGTAATAAGCGGTGCTTTCGAGTATCCTTCAAATATCATAGAGGAATTGAAAGCAAAAGCAAACGTAGTTGTGGTTGACGCAAACAAAGAAGCTGTTGAATTGGGAAATACAAAGGTTGCCAATGTGATCCTTCTCGGATATGTCATAAAACAGCTTAACCTTACAAACATTAATTGGCAGCAAATCATAAAGCAAAATGTAAAGCCCGCTTTTATAGAGCTAAATATAAAGGCTCTTGAAATGGGAATGAAATAAAAAATTCTTGGCGCATTTGGCTGACAGTGTTAAAATACCACCCTCTTAAGTCTCTTACTTAGAGGGTGATATTTTATAGTATTTAATTCATTATGTGTACGCTATTTTTTATAAACCGGTATGGCGTTTCTTTTGTGTTCGCTCGCTTCATGAAGCTTTTTGATGATTGCGCGAGATTTTTCATCTACGCTTTTGGGCCCGTTTTTTATATATGACTCTATTTGTGCATATTTTACTCCCATTTCGCCCTCGTCTGTTTGTCCTTCCCTTAGGGCTGCCGACGGAGCCTTTGTAATTACTTCTTCGGGTGCACCGAGATATTCGAGCAGCTCGTAGATTTCGCTTACAAACATATCTGCGATAGGATTAAAGTCGTGTGCGCCGTCTCCCCATTTAGTAAAATAACCCATATAAGCTTCACTGGCATTTCCCGTTCCAGCAACGATACAATTATTTGCAACAGCGTATGCATAGAGAGTTATCATTCTCAATCGGGGGTTTACATTTGCCTGTGCATTTTCGTTTAGTTCAAATTCGTGGGAGGCTTGAAGCATAAAAGCGTCCTTTACAGGCGTTAGATCCACATTTAAAGTCTTAATATCGAATTTATCGGCAACCTTGAGAGCGTCCTGCATATCATTTGAATAGTTGCGTTTAGAAGAGCATGGCATGATGATCCCGGTCGTATTATCACATGCCATTTTGCATAAAATACCGACAAGCGCACTGTCTTTGCCGCCGCTGTTGCCGTAAACGATACCTTTTGCATGAGATGATTGTAAGATATCCTTAATAAATTGCACCCTTTGTTCAGTTTCTTTTTTTGCGTCCATACAGTGTCACTCCTTTTTATTAATATCGCTCATTATAACATATCACTTTATGCTGTCAAGTGATAATATTAAGAGCAATAGGCTCATCATGAAGTATTTATGTGCTCGAATTATGTTCACATTTGCACATATATGTTGTATAATGATTAGACATTTCGGAGAAGTGAGATATGTCGCTAAATAAACACAATTTGCAAAAAGAAATAGGATATCCAAAGATGGTGGCAATAGGGTATCTGGCTTTAATTGCCGTTGGAACGCTGCTATTAATGCTCCCCGTGGCAAGTAAAGACGGCGTTTCATTCGGATTCGTCAATTCGCTTTTTACCGCAACAAGCGCGACCTGCGTGACAGGTCTTGTGCTAAAGGATACCTTTACGCAATGGACATTGTTCGGTCAACTGGTGATTTTGTTCCTTATACAAATAGGGGGACTCGGTTTTTTAACTATAATTGCGATGTTTTCTATGATACTGGGCAAGCGTATAGACCTTCGTATGCGTAACGCCTTGAGAGAAAGCATTAATACAGAATGTATCGGCGGCATCGTACATCTGTTTAAAGAAATAATCATCGGCACATTTATATTTGAGGGTGTCGGCGCTCTTATACTGTCTATCAGATTTATTCCCGTATTGGGTATAAAACAGGGGATATATGCCGGAGTATTTCATTCCATATCTGCATTCTGCAACGCCGGCTTTGATATTATGGGCAGTATATCGCCCGATCTGTCACTTTCGTACTTTGCTAAAGACGGCATAGTATGCTTAACGGTAGCCTTGTTGATAATTATCGGAGGCATAGGCTTTTTTGTGTGGGACGACTTAAAGAAAAACCGTTTCAAATTCAAACAATACAGGCTCCATACAAAGATAGTATTATGGATGACAGGTTTACTGATACTTGGCGGCAGCGTGTTGTTTATGTGTATCGAGTATAACGGGGCGTTTGCCGACTTTTCATTCTTCCAAAAGCTTAATTTGGCGTTCTTTTGCAGCGTTACGCCGAGAACAGCCGGCTTTTTTATTGTGAATCCTGCCGATTTGTCTCAGGGCGGCAAGCTATTGACAATGATACTTATGTTTATAGGAGGTTCTCCCGGCTCTACGGCAGGCGGCGTCAAAACGACAACTATAGTCGTATTCTTTGTAGCGATGTGGGCAAATATCAAGAAGTCAAGAGGGAACAATGTATTTAACAGACGTATAGACGATAACATATTGAGCCGTGCTGTTACCGTTGTTACAATCAACCTCACTCTTACGCTTATTGCTTCGTTTATAATTGCAACTTGTGAGCCGTTTATATCGCTTACCGATATTGTATTCGAAACTCTTTCGGCTATCGGAACAGTGGGGCTTACTCTGGGTATAACTTCTATGCTAAGCGTGGTATCAAGGGTTATAATAACTATGCTAATGTATTTGGGACGTGTCGGCAGTTTATCGTTTGCTCTTGCTTTTGTTGAAAAAAAGACTGTGCATCCCACACAGTTACCGACAGAAGGAATTAATATAGGATAATAGGATAAAAAGAGGTAATTATGAAATCTATTCTCGCAATAGGAATGGGCAGGTTTGGAACAAATTTAAGTCGCAAGTTTATAGAGCTCGGTTGTGAAGTAATGGTCGTGGATAAAGACGAGGACAAAATCAACGGCGTATTAAAATATGTTACGAACGCTCAGATAGGCGACTGCACCAAAAGAGAGGTTCTTGAGTCTCTCGGAGTATCTAATTTTGATGTTTGTATAGTATGTATGGGCAGTAATTTTCAAAACAGTCTTGAAATAACCAACCTTTTACAGGAGCTTGGCGCTAAGTATGTGCTCAGCAGGGCAACAAGTGATATTCACGCTAAATTTCTCTTGCATAACGGTGCTAACGAAGTCATTTATCCCGAAAGAGATATGGCAGAAAAAGTAGCTGTAAGACACAGTGCAGAGGAAATTTTCGACTATATCGAAATAACAGATGACGTTTCAATCTGCGAAATAGCGCTGCTTCCTCAATGGATAGGTAAAACAATACGCGAAGTAGAGTTTGCTTCGAAATATAAAGTAAGCATCCTCGCAGTTAAAAATGACGATAACGTTGAAGCTGTTCCTTCGGCTGACCATGTATTTCAGGTGCATGAGCATTTAATGATACTCGGTCGCTTAAAGGATCTCGAAAAGTTTTTGAAAATGATAGGTAAAGTAACATCAAAATAAACAACTTGTATTTTTCGGAGGAATAAATTATGAAGGGAATCATATTAGCGGCAGGCAAGGGAACCAGACTGTACCCTATAACCGTGTCCACACCTAAACCACTGCTGCCTGTTTACGACAAACCGATGATCTATTATCCGCTGGATACGCTCATGAAAGCAGGAATAAAGGATATCCTTTTTATAGTTCCGCCGGGACATGAAGATAACTTCAAAGCTTTTTTCGGTGACGGAGCCTGTCTTGGCATACGTTTATCATATAAAGTACAAAAGGTTGCCAGAGGGATTGCCGACGCATTTATTATAGGTAAAGAGTTTATCGGTAATGATGATGTTTGTCTTATTTTGGGGGACAATATATTTTACGGCGAAGTGTTGGAGAAAATACTTTCATCAGTCAGTCTCGAAAAGGATTCGGCTGTCTGTTTGGGCGTATATTCAGAAAACCCACAAGCATTTGGAGTTATTGAATTCGACGAAAATGGCAATGCCATCGGTATAGAAGAAAAGCCCAAACAACCCAAATCGGATTATATTATACCCGGATTATATTTTTATTCCGGCAATGTATGCGAAATAGCTCAAAACGTCAAGCCGTCGCAAAGAGGTGAGCTTGAGATAACCTCCGTCAACAATGAATACTTGAAAGCGGGTAAACTGAAGGTATTAAAGCTTGACAGAGATGTTATGTGGTATGACACAGGCAATGCCGAAAGTATACTTGAATGTGCAAACGATATACATATCATGCAGAATAAGCACGCACGGATTATCGGCTGTGTTGAACAAACTGCATACGAAAAAGGATTTATTTCCAAAGCGGAAATGCACCAGCTTGCCGAAAAGATAGCACAAAGTGAATACGGCAAGTATCTTATGGGTTTATAGCAATGGATGAAAAGTACCGTTCTTTATTAAAACAGACGCGCCGTGAGCTTCACATGATACCCGAGCTTGCGATGGAAGAATACGAGACGTCAAAGTATATAACAGACAGGCTCATCTCAATAGGATATACACCTATACCGTGTAATAAAACAGGCGTCGTATGTTTTATTGATATGGGCGCGGATAAAACCATTGCTTTCAGAAGTGATATGGACGCTCTGCCGATATATGAAGAAAACGATATCCCTTATAAATCAAAGCACCAGGGAAAGATGCATGCGTGCGGCCATGACGGTCATATGAGTATGCTTCTTGTTTTAGCGCAGATCATAGCTGAAAAAAAGCTCGTTTGCAATAAAAATATCCTTCTTATCTTTCAGCCTGCCGAAGAAGGCCCCGGAGGGGCTGCTCCCATGATAAAAGAAGGTATTTTAGATAAGTATAATGTGGAAAATATCTTTGGTTTTCACCTTTCTCCCGCGCATCCGAAAGGGAAGATTGCTACACGTGAGGGAGGCTTTTTTGCCTGTACTACAGAAATTTATATAGATGTCATAGGTCGCTCTACTCACGCTGCACAGCCTCAAAACGGTATTAACGCTACACTTAGTGCGGCACAAATCATACTTGATGTGCATAATATGATTCGGGAAGACGAAAAATTAAAGGATGAATGTATCGTTTCTATCAGTACGGTGCATGCCGGATCAAAATGTAATATCATAGCCGGAGAAGCAAAGCTTTCGGGCGTTTTGCGAGCTTTCAGTGACGAGCTAAGAGAGGTCTTGATAAAAAAAGTAAACGATATATGTCAAGAGGTTTCAAAAGAGTATGGGGCAACTGTCATTTTAAATCCTGTTAGACTGTACCCTGCTCTAATCAACGACGACGCTTTATATAATAAAATAAGAGACTTATTAAAAGACAGATTCGTCTATGCGAATAGGACTTTCCTTGCGGAGGATTTTGCTGAATTTGCAAGAAATCGTCCATCGTTATTTATGCAATTGGGCATTTGTGATGAGAAATATTCTTGTCCGCTGCACAATGAACGCTTTGATTTTGACGAAGATTCACTGTGTTTTGGTGTAGAAGCTTATATTGAAATAATACAGTCCTTTTGATCGTTTTCCTTATATAGGGAGATGATATAATTAATGCAGGTTTATCTTGATAATGCGGCGACTACTCGTATAGACGAACAGGTGTTGCGAAGGATGAACGAGATACAAAACAATACTTTTGCAAATGCGTCCTCATCACATAAGCTTGGGCGCATTGCTTATTTTGAAATACAAAAAGCAAGAAAAATATGTGCGGATTATATAAATGCAAAGCCCGAACAGATATTTTTCACAAGCGGCGGTACTGAGAGCGATAATTGGGCTCTTAATTCTGCTGTATATGATAAATCCTCGTCAATGCCGCTAATTATTACGGACGATGTGGAGCATCACGCTGTTTTGAACTGTTTGAAACATATGCAGCATAGAGGACTGTGTCGTTTAAAAACGCTGCCGGTAGATATAAACGGAGATATCAATAGAGAGATTTATAAAGAGTATTTAAAAAAGCAGCCGGTTTTGGTAAGCATTATGACCGCCAATAACGAAATAGGCAACGTTTATGATATCAAAGGCTTATGCAGAGAAGCTCATGAGGTTGGTTCGCTGTTTCATACTGACGCCGTGGCGGCCTTCGGAAAGACAGATATTGATGTGAACAATACCAACGTTGATTTTATGAGCGTATCGGCTCATAAGTTTTACGGCCCCAAGGGTATGGGCTTTTTATATGTAAAAAACCCCGAAAAAATATCCCCGTTTATTTTGGGTGGCTCACAGGAGGAGGGACTGCGAGCGGGAACCTACAATACTCCGGCTATCGTCGGCATGGGGGAGGCTGTAAGACAAATATCTTCCCGAGACGATGAAGAACGAATAGTCGAGATGAAGGAAATGTTGCTTTATAGAATGAAGGCAAATATACCGAACATGTATTACAACGGTTCTTCAAATACACTGGGCAATATTCTAAATGTAACCATTCCACAAATAGAGTCGGACGAGCTTATGCTCAGGCTTGCAATGAAAGAAATATATGCTTCATCAGGCGCTGCGTGTAACAGCAAAGAAAAGTCCCATGTTTTGAAGGCAATGGGGAAATATAATGAATATGACAAATATAAGATTCCTTATGCAACAATACGTTTCAGCTTAGGCAAAGATAATAATACAGAGCAAATAATATATACTGTTGAGTGCGTCAGTGAATCGGTTAACGAAATGAGAGAAAAAAGAAGCTTTGTCTTTTGACAAAGCTTCTTTGATTGCTATTGATAATAAATTACTAAATCAGGAAGCTTAATTCGGAGTAATCTACCTTCTTTAATAATTCGTCTGATTTCTTGCAGTTCTGCATGACTACTTTAATATCAACACCGGCAAGACGAACTGATATCGTTGCAAGGAAATTGATAAAGTCCTTGCTCTTTTCGGGATCGAGTCTGTCATATCTGTCTAAAAGGAGTTCTCTTCTTGCGCCGTATTCGGCAATGATAAGTCTTCTGAATATTGACTCCGTAATGTCGATGTCAAATGTTCTGACTATTTCCATAAAGTCAAGTCCGACCAAATCGTTAGCGTCAGCTTCAACAAGCTGATTGATGAATATTTCTTTATAAAGCTCTCTGTTGTTGTCGTTGCTGAGCATTATAATGTAGAAAATCCTTGTAAATACGATATGTCTCTGAAGAGGATTTTCGATTTCCGAAGAAATCTGATCGTCAATCGTCTTTTTTATACCCTGTAAAAACTGTGAGTAAATTATTGATAATATCTCATTTTTCTTGAAATAATAGTTAACAAGCCCGATAGGTACGTTTGCCGTTGCTGCAATTCTTTCTATGGTAGCGTTCTTGTAACCGTATTCGTAAAACATTTTTTTCGCGGCCTGAAATATTTTCTCCCGCGTTTCGATTCCCTTTTTGTAAGTAGCCATTTTTTCTCTCTTTCACGTTTTGTTTAATTTGTTATATTGTATCATATCATTATTGTTCAATCAATAATTTTTAAATATTTTTTTGAATACTACTATAATCGTGAACATCGTCATTCAATATTTTGCCATACAAGCGCTTATTATACACTTCATAAAGAACCATGTCAAGAAATAAACCGACACTAATTGCAATAATATCGAATATTCTCAGCCCGCTTGGCTTCATAAAAATTTCATACAATATCCCAAGTAAAAAGATGAGTATCAGCGTTGTATAAAAATATCTGGCTTCCTTTGGCATAAAAGTAACAAGCCTTATAGCGCCGAATAGTATAAAGGGCAGTGTTATAGCTATAGCAAAGAAAGGCAGCTCCGCAAAAAGCTGCATTGTGACGTATATCTCGTAATGAGATGTATGGCGCATTGCCATAGCGAATATAAATACAACAAATGCACTTACACCTGTAATTAAATATTTATAAGCCGTACTTATTTCTTTGCTTTTCATTGTTAGCTTAAAGTATTATCCTTTTCTTTATATATTCGGCTATATCGGGAATTGCCACGCGCTCCTGTTTCATAGTGTCTCTGTCTCTGATAGTTACGCACCCGTCCTGTTCGGTATCAAAGTCCACGGTCACGCACAGAGGCGTACCGATTTCATCATGTCGTCTGTAGCGTTTGCCTATATTGCCGGAATCGTCATATTCGCACTCAAACTCCTTTGAGAGCATTGTATAAATTTCGGCTGCCTTTTCATTTTGTTTTTTTGTTAGAGGTAATACGCCTGCTTTGTACGGAGCTATAAACGGGTGAATGCCCAAAACATTTCTTACACTGCCGTCCTCAAGCGTTTCGCTTCTGTAAGAATCACATAATAAAGCGAAAAAGAGCCTGTCGACCCCTACAGAGGGCTCTATACAATAGGGGAAGAACTTTTCGTTTGTAACCGGATCTATGTATTTCATATCCTTGCCCGAATGCATTTCATGCTGCTTTAAGTCATAGTCGGTTCTGTCGGCTATGCCCCAAAGCTCGCTTCTTCCGAACGGAAATTCATATTCTATATCCGTGGTTGCATTGGAGTAATGAGAAAGCTGTTCCTTTTCATGATCGCGCATTTTGATATTTTTTCTATCTATTCCAATTGAATATAAGAACTCAGCGCAGTGATTTTTCCAATAATTGAACCATTTCATTTCCTCTTCCGGTCGGCAGAAAAATTCAAGCTCCATTTGCTCAAATTCGCGCGTTCTGAAGATAAAATTGCCCGGTGTAATTTCGTTCCTAAATGACTTACCTATCTGAGCGATTCCAAAGGGGAGCTTTTTACGCGTGGTGCGCTGTACGTTTTTAAAATTCACAAATATTCCCTGACAGGTCTCGGGACGCAGATATAGCGTATCCGCACTTTCCTCGGTTACTCCCTGAAACGTTTTGAACATAAGGTTAAACTGACGTATCTTTGTAAAGTCATGCCCGCCGCACTTCGGACATTTGATGTCATGTTCTTCGATGTATTCTTCCATTTTTTCATTGCTCCAGCCGTCTGCAACGTCATCTCGACCGTTTTTTGAAAAATCATCTTCAATGAGCTTGTCGGCTCTGTAACGGCTTTTGCATTTTTTGCAGTCGATAAGCGGGTCATTGAAATTTGCAAGGTGACCGCTTGCCTCCCATGTGCGTGTATTCATCAGTATAGCCGAGTTTATCAAAACATTATAAGGTATTTCCGTGACAAATTTTTTAATCCATGCTGCTTTTACGTTATTTATCATTAGTGAACCGAGCGGGCCGTAGTCCCACGAGTTCGCGAGGCCTCCGTAAATTTCCGAGCCGGGAAATACTATTCCCCTCATTTTTGTAATGCTGATGATTTCATTGATAGTAAGTTTGTTGTTCATGTCTCCTCCGTTTATAATGAATACAAAAGTTCAAAGCTTTTTATTTTTTTTGACAATGTATATACTACATAATTGTTTATCAGTTTAAGCAGAAATTTTTGTACGGTGATATCGGGTGATTTAAGCTCTGTTAGCTTAGCTATGTCAGTGTACATAAGATCATTCATATAATATGCTTCCGATGCGCTGAGCCTTTCGCCTGTTGAATTGTCGGCGCAATTTCTGCAAACGCACCCTCCGTATTCGTAGTCAAAGCGATAATCGTCGCTCTTTTCATTGCAAACGACGCAGTAGGTCAATACCGGAGAAGTGCCGTATATGCCCATAAGCTTCAAGGCAAATGCACTTGCCATTGTAAATGCAAAGTCGTTTGGAGTTTCCTCTAGCAATTCAAGCATATAAAACAGAAGTCCGAAGGCTCTTTTTTCGCATGAATCAGCCTCAAAGGCAGTATTCAAAAGCTCTGCCATATAGCTTGCCGCAGAAAGTTTGTTGATATCGTCGCTCAAATGCGTGAATGAACGTATAATATCAGCGCTTACAACGTAGGGCATTTTTAATCCCTCGTTAAGAATAAAATGCGAACAGCAAAAAAGCTGTGACGAGAGCAAATACTTGCTTTTCAAGCTTCCCGCGCCCTTGGCGATTGCACTCATTTTGCCGTTTTCCAGAGTAAAAAGAGTCAGCATCCTGTCATGCTCGGCATATTTGACGCTTTTTATAACTATTGCTGTATATTTTGTACTTGACATTGTTTATTATTATACCTTACATGCTTTACTTTGACAACATCACATCATCAAATTAGTTCAACAATTGTTGCTCCTCCCGAGCCTTCGCTAAGTCCTCCGAGCCTGAATTTTTCCACTAAGGGGTGGTTTTTTAATATGCGAGTGACCTCATCTCGTAATATGCCTTCTCCTTTGCCGTGGATAATAGTGACCGTCTTTAACCCGGCAAGCGACGCATCGTCTAAATATTTTTCCAATTCAAGCGATACCTCGGTTGCGGTGATACCCCTTATATCAAGCTTTGGCGAAATACCCATCGCCTTCATCGAAGAGTATGAGTACTGCTTTTCTTTTTTCTTTTTTGCTTTCTCCAGCTTATCCAAAGGCACCTTTGTTTTTATTGCGCCGATTTGTACGAATGCAGTATCTTTTTTTATATCTATTATTACTGCTTCGCTGTTTAATTCGTTTATAAATACAGTTTCATTCTTTTTAAACGATGCCTGTTCTTTCTTTGTACCTTGTTTTAAAATTTCATGTTGGGGAATGTTTTTATTAAGCTCGTCAAGTGCGCTGCCGGCAAGCTTGGCTATTTCGTTTTGAGTTGTTATATCAGTAGAAGCTTCAGCTCTTGATATAATTGCCTTAGCCGTTTGTTTTGCATCATTGATTATTTTCTTTGCTTCTATGGAAGCGTTTGTTATCAGCTTATCTTTTTTTTCTGTAATGCTTCTGTTTTGCTTGTTTAGCTCGTCATTGAGCGCTTTGTTTTCACTTTCCAATCTTCGGGCATTCGTTGAAGCTTCCTCTGCCTGTGAAAGTTTGTTTTGAAGCATAGCGATAGTATCCTCGAAATTGCTTTCGTCATCCTTAAGGTAATTTTTCGCATCTTCAATGATACTTTCATTAAGTCCAATCCTTTTTGATATTTCAAAAGCATTGGATTTACCGGGCAGTCCTATTTGCAGTTTGTATGTGGGACGTAAGTTTACAGTGTCAAATTCTACGCTTGCATTTATAACGTTAGGCTGCGTAAGAGCATATCTTTTTATGGCGTTATAGTGAGTGGTCGCTATACAAAAGGCTTTTTTTGAAAGGATGCTTACAAGTATGGCTCGCGCAAGGGCTTCGCCTTCTGTCGGATCTGTGCCGGCTCCCAATTCGTCAAGCAAAACAAGGGAGTTTTCGTTTATATTTTCCATTATATAAACGATATTTTTCATATGAGAAGAAAACGTGCTAAGACTCTGAGCAATGCTTTGTTCATCGCCGATATCAGCAAACACATCTTCAAATACGCAAAGTCTGCTGCCGCTTGCAGCGGGGATGAACAGTCCGCATTGAGCCATAAGTACGCACAAGCCGACAGTCTTTAAGGTTACTGTTTTTCCTCCTGTATTCGGGCCAGTGATAATAACTTGAATATATTCCTTTTCAATGGAAATATCCGAGGCTACAACATTTTTTTTATCCAATAGCGGATGATAGGCTTTTCGCAGCGAAATCGTTTTTTCATCTTCGAAAATTGGACAAGTATGCTCGTTTGTGATAGCATATTTAGCTTTTGCGAAGCATTCGTCAATCTCAACGAATATCCGCTCATTGTTAACAAGATAATATGCCTCGTTAGCCACTGACTTGGAAAGCTCCTCTAAGATACGCTGTATTTCATTATTTTCCTCTATTTCAAGTTCTCTTAACGTATTGTTTAAATTTACAACTGACTGAGGCTCTATGAACACAGTAAGTCCGCTTGACGAGATGTCGTGAATGATCCCGCTTACAGAGTTTTTATATTCGTTTTTAACAGGGACTACATAACGGCCGTTTCTAATTGTTACTATAGTATCCTGCAAATATTTCTTATTCTGTCCGTTTATCATCGAGCTGAGCTTGTCGTTTATCGAGGCGTTTGTTGCGCGTTTCTTTCTTCGTATGTCATATAATACGTTCGTAGCCGAGTCATATATTTCATCCTCCGAGGCTATTGCCTCAGATATTTTTTTTTCAAGATTAGTCAGAGGTTGCAGCTCGTCTGACATTTCTCTGAGCTTTTCCGGTAGGATATCGTCAAATTCCGGCGAAAAAATATAACGACGCATCTGGTTATAGCGTCGTATCGCGCTTGATATATTTAAAAGCTCTCCCTGTTTTATTACGCCGCCCTTTTGAGCGTATTCGACCGATTGAGTAATCTCTTTATAACCGTTTTGAGTGGAGAAGGATTTAAAAGAAATAACATCGACCGCCTCCTTAAGCATTGAAATTGCCGTATTTATTTTATAAAGATTTACTGACGGCTCAAGCGAAAGGATTCTCTTCTTTGCGCTTTGTGTTGCCGCTTCCTGTGATATCTTTAATAGTATTTTATCAAATTCAAGCTTCGTAAAAAGTTTTTTATCCATTGACCGGTTTATATCACTTTCTTTATACTGGCAACAATATATTTTACTATTATCGCCGCAACGATTATCAATATCAGGTATATTAAATAATCGAGTATTCCCGCCTTTCTGTAATCCTCTGTAGCTATCAAGTCTACCTGTTTTATAAGTGTGTCACCGCTAACAAATTTCATGCTCGCAATTACGTCACCGTTATGAACGCTTTTGTACAGCTTAACTTTTCCGTTCTTTGTGTAACCGCACATATCGTCGTTAAGCTCAATTACAGTTTTCATATCATTTATAAGCGTATTGTCAACGCAAGATGATATATCCCTCTCAGCGTAAATATTTAATTCTCCTTTTTTCAAAAAAGGTGGATTTGCAATTTGAAGTGTGGTTTTTCTGTTGTTATCGTTTACGAGATCCATGTAGGTGTGGTAGTCGTATATGTAGCTTACCATGCTTTTCGCTTTTGCCCATATTTCCATTTCGTCAGGCTCAACATTTACGCCAAGTAAGACTCCCACGACATTCATATTATCAGCTTCAGCCGTAAGTAAGAAACACTTTAGTCCAATGCTCGTATAGCCTGTTTTCATGCCCGTTACACGCGAATCGTAGTACATATTGTCTCCGCTGTAGTCGTATGAGAAATCTTCAAGGTAATAGTGATGCATTCCGTTTGTAGACTTCCATATATGCGTGGCAAGATTTGTAGTTATGGTTATTGCCGATGTAGCGCATACCTTTGTTATAAGCTCGTTTTTCATAGCCGCTTTTCCCATGGTACATACATCAAAAGCTGTTGAATAATTATTTGTATCGTCATATCCGTCGGCGTTCGAAAAATGTGTTTCACTCATTCCCAGTGTCGCGGCTTTTTCGTTCATTTTGGATATGAAGGCGGCGTAGTATTCGCTTGTGCTTGCCTGCGTGCCAAGTATCTTTTCTCCGGTATTTACGGCAAGCACCATAGCCGCGTCGTTGCCGGAGGGCAGAAGTGTGGCATAAACAAGCTGGGAGAAGCTGAGAATCTCGTTTTCACAAAGATCCGCAACGCTGGAATTGTAACCGACCATATCCAAGGCGTCCTTAGTCACTGTCAATTCGTCTTTTTCGTTGAGATAGTCATATGCGACAAGCACTGTCATGATCTTGGTTATACTTCCGGGGTACATACGAACATGCTCGTTTTGAGAAATGAGAACCTCAGATGAGTTTAGCTCACATACATAGACGCCTACATTGTCATAGCCCGTTAAATCAAACTGTCCGGCATAAACCTTTGTTTGCAGCAGCAGACAAAAAATGCATACAATAATAAGAGTTTTTTTGGCAAGCTTCATTTAGTCCCTCTTAATATCCCGTATTCTATCGAATAGAACCTTATTATCTTCAAGTCTGTCTAAGGAGGCTGCACAGCATTTGTTCGCTTCTGAAAGCACGTTTGATATTATTTGTGCGCAATCCTTAAGCTGCTTTTCTGAACAGGACAACACACCCTCTCTGAAGGCGCATCTCTCCAAGTAGGGATCGTTGCGATAAATATCGTATAGGGCTTTTCGTCCTCTGTTATAAACAGGCAGAACAGGATCTATGTCGCTTATGGTTCCCACTATCAGATCGTTGATTTCTCTTTGCGAGAAGCTTTTCATATTTATATGAGGTAAGATATTGTCATATACATGATAGGTAGAGGCAATATTCGGGTCTCTGTAAGAGATGAAGTAAATATCTCCTCCTCTTTCAAGCCCCATGATAGCTCCGTATGCTCCGCCTTTTACTCTGATATTGTCCCAAAGATATGTCGTTCTTAAGTATTTTCTCAATACAAACATTGCATATGGCACATCATAACCAGCCAGCTTGGTGTTGTATCCGATACCGTCGTAGCATACGTCGCCCGGTATAACGATTCCTTCATTAATCTTTGACTTCTCTATTATGTGTATATTTTTTTCGTGCTTCTTATCCGGCAAGGTTTCCAGAAACTGCGAGGCATATTCTCTCATCTTGGCGGCATTCTTTTCATCACATGTTATTAATACTTGTGCGTGGTATGTGCTTACTATATCATATAGCGTCTGTCGGATTTCCTCTGTTATCGAATAATCACCATTTTCTATTCTTTGTTTTACATCAAGCAAAAAATAATACCAGTTCAAACCCTTTACGGCTTCTATGAATGCTCCCCTCTGGGAAGCTCTGTTTAATATTCTGTGTGCGACCAAGGATTCCGCACTGTTCCCTAGATAGCTTTCAAACTTTGATATTTCCTCCGTTACAGTTATATAAAGGCGTTGTGGGTCGTCTGTTTTGGTTGATGTAAGCATTTCTGTTGATAATTCAAACATCTTTTGTGCATTTTCAAACAAAGCCTTAAGCGAAAAAACAAACTTTCTCTTGTATTTGTTAATATCTCTGTAATCCTGATGTGCCATTATATTTACATCGGTATCTCCGAGAAAAATCCCCGTAGTATTTCCAAGCTCATATTCCGAATAATGCTCTGTCGGATATATCCCGATGAGCTTTGTTAAAAGCTGAAGTATTGCAAGCGTCTTTCTGTCGTTGTAGGGTATATCGAAATCAATATCAAAATAAACGATATCCGAGCAGCTGTCCGTATAAATACATATCTTTGATTCTGCCTTCTGTGTTATGTTCAGCTTTAAATCCGAAGGCTTTTTGTCTATTTCCTTAGGCTTAAGGAAGGGCATTTTCGCAATATTTTCATCAGAGTCTTCTTCCTTTTGAAGATGCTTGAGGTTGTCTGTATTCTTTATTATTCGATTAAGCTCAGTATCATTCAGAGAGCTTTTATAGATGTTGAGCTTTTCTTTAAGAATAAGCTGCTTTTGCTTTGAATAATCCTTCTGAGGAATAAGCTTTACAATGGTCTTATGAGAATTATCGATCAGCAGTTTTTTTATAAGTGATGTATAAAAATCACTCGTTTCATTATCTCTTAGGTCTTTTATATATTCTGAATACTTTAAAGAGACAAATGGATCGGAGCCGTAGAGCCATGATTCCATCATATCTATATTGTATATGAGTCCCTTTGGATAGTTACCGCTGTCAGCCTCGCGCAGATTAAACTCATAATTATTTAGGCTGGCTTTTATTGTGTCTTGATCTATACCGTTTTTTATAACAGCTTCAAGCGTATTGTTTATCGTATTTATAAAAAGCTCTAATTTATCTTCATTCGCATTTTTGGCTATTATTGTAAAATAAGGCTCTTTTACGCTTTGGATAAAATCGCAATCGACCTCTTGGGCTATTTTTGCTTCGGTCAGAGCGAGCTTAAGAACAGAGGAGTCCGTATCAAATAATATTTTCATCAGTACGGTAAAGGCATGCTTTGTAAACAAATTCTCGTAGCTGCATATCCTATAGTTCGCCGTGAAGTAATATTTTCCTTCTATTTCATTGGAATCATACTTTATCTCTTTATAAAATGTCTTTAGCTTGTTTACATCTTGAAACTTTATTTCGGGCAAATGCTCGATTGGCTCAAAACGGCTTAGGTATCTCTCATTTAAATTTTTCAGGCATTCGTTAATATCGGTATTGCCGTATACGAATATATAGCTGTTGGAAGGGTGATAATGCGTTTTGTAAAAATCAAGATACTTTTCATACGAAAGCGCAGGTATTTGCTCGGGCAGTCCTCCGGATTCATTGCTATATGAGGTGTCGGGATAGAGAGTATCCGCACTTTCTCTCATTATCAACTCCTCGGCATCTGAAAACACACCCTTCATTTCGTTATAAACTATACCGTTTACATCAAGAGAATCGTTTTTTTCGTCATATTCGTAGTGCCAGCCCTCCTGCATGAAAGCATAAGGAGACTTAGTTATCAAAGGGAAAAATACCGCATCACAGTATACGTCGATAAGGTTTCTGAAATCCTGCTCGTTTCTGCTGGCGACAGGATACATCGTTTTATCCGCAAATGTCATGGCGTTTAAAAATGTGCTTAAAGACGACTTTAATAAGCGCACAAAAGGATCCTTCAAAGGATATTTCTCAGAACCGCAAAGCACGCTGTGTTCTATGATATGAGGCGTGCCGCAGCTGTCGGTAGGGGGAGTGGAAAATGAAACAGAGAATACCTTGTTGTCGTCATCGTTTTTTAAATAAACAAGACGAGCCCTTGTCTTTATATGCTCGTAAAAAAAAGCCTGTGAAGAAATTTCTTCTATATATTCGCTTTTAATAATTTTAAAGCCGTTATTATCCGATTGAATCATGTTGCTCCTTTTTTTAAATAAAATTACCGTTCTATTATATATTATATATATTTGTTTGCCAAAATAATTTCGTTTTAAAGTATTTTTTGTTATAGTTATATTATAAGCAGCGGGAGAAGAAATAAATGCTATTAAACTACGTCATTGCAATCGTTCCGACAATTATTATTATTATTTTTATTTTGAAGTTTGACAGATATCAAAAGGAGCCGGTATCTTTGCTTGCAAAGCTGTTTGTTGTCGGCATGATTTCCGTAATTCCGGCTGCCATTTTGGAGTCGCTTGTAACGAGGATTACGGGAGAAGCTAAAAGTGTTGAGGGAATAATCCTCTATGCTTTTTTTGGTGTTGCGCTTATTGAGGAAGGCGTAAAATTCTTCGGTGCAAAATTGTTTGCATATAAGAGTAAATCATACGATGAGCTTTATGATGGCATAATATACTGCGTTATGGTATCTCTTGGCTTTGCTACAATTGAAAACATACTTTACGTCATACAATACGGGACGCAAACGGCGCTGCTTCGCGCAGTCACAGCCGTGCCCGCACATGCTGTATTCGGCGTGCTTATGGGATATTTTCTTTCACTCGGAAAATTCATGGATCGTTCAAGAGGGTATTATCGTTTCTGCTCTATAGCCGCTCCGGTCATTGCCCACGGGATATATGACGCTATATTGTTTTTGCAGTTTGACTGGATGCTTTTTATATTCGTGCCTTTCGTTATATTCCTTTATATAAAGGCGATACGACTTATAAAAAGCACGTACGATATTCCTCCGATTGACGATGACAAAGTATAGGTCGTTAGATATTATAATTATTAATAATGAAAATCTAATATGATCCAAAAAAAGAGAAAGGATACTTACATATCAGTTCTCTTTTCTATTTTGCCTGTTCGCCTGCGGCAATCTTTTGTACTGAGGATATAAAAGACTGCGTATTCGGTGTCTGGTTTGTGTATGAAAGCACAGTCCATACCACTAAGGTATGGTCGTTTTCTGTCACGTAATAGCTTGTTTGTCCTCCCGAAGCCGTTTGGGCTGAAAAAGACGAATACTGCTTTTGTGCGATTTCCATGTTATCAATATTTGATACAGTATATTGATTTTTGTTTGTCAACTGTTCACGTATACCACTGGCATAGTTATAAGCGCTGATGTATGCAGAGGACTCTTTGTTGGTATCTATAAAAATGAGATAAACGCATGGAACGCCTGCGGAATCGAGTAGTGCGAAATCATAATAACAGGAAGCGTCGCTTTTTAAAATATCATCCTTTGTATATGAACCGTTGTTGATAAGGATTATCCTATTCGTCTGTACCTTATTTTGTATTTCTTCCTCACTCATAAAACGGCTGCCTTCGGGAAGCGAAAACTGTATATCGAGCCATTCATTTTTATATATGTTGTTTTCAGCCTTGCCGAATTCTATATTGCCTGATTGTACGCCGTCATCTTTATTTTGAGCGCATGAGCACAGCGTGAGAGAAGAGCAGAGAATAAGGACAATCGCTGATAATGTTATATATTTATTCATGTTCGTAAATAACTGTTTATCCTTTTGATTTGCTCCTATCATAGCATATATATGCGCAAAAATGTAGACAAATATTTAATACGCCGTATAATTAAGTTGTGCTATAATAAATAAAAGGAGTTAATCATGCAAAAATTCAGCGATTATGAATATATCCATATCGACTTTGATACAAAGAGTACGCAAGCAATGTCTATCATCGAAAAGATGAAGAAAGCGGAGAATTTTGATTCCTTCAAACAAGCGGTAATAGAATTCAATCATTTATATATTGACATAATAAGCAGCTTTTGGCTTTGTGAAATACGTCACAGCGTGGATACCTTAGATAAGTTTTATTCATCGGAGCAGAAGTATTATGATAAAACCATGCCTGCATTCCTGCCCGTGTTCAATACATACTGTGCGGCAATTATAAATAGCAAATTTAGAAGTGAGATACAAAACGAGTGGGGCGAGCATCTTATTACCATATGCGAATACCAGCTCAAGAGTATGGATATGAGCATAATAGGCTATTTGCAGCAGGAAAATGCTCTAAGCGGTGAATATCAAAAAATGATGGCTGCTTCGCAAATAGAATTTATGGGCCAAACACACACGCTGCCGTCTCTTATGAAATATTTTGAAAACCCCGACAGGGAGATAAGGAAAAACGCACTGAAAGCATTCAATGATTTTCTTGAAGCTATCAGCGATAATACTGACGAGCTATTCGATAAGCTCGTTAAGCTGCGAACTCAGATGGGCAGGGCAATGGGATATGACAACTACCTGCCTTTGGGCTATATACGTATGCGCAGATACGATTATAACGAAGAGGATATAAAACGCCTGCGTACTGAAGTGAAGACAACGATAGTGCCTCTTTGTTTTAAGTTGAAACAACAGCAGGCTAAGCGCATAGGCGTGGATAAGCTGATGTTTTATGACGATACATATAATTTCCCCGATGGTAATCCCGAGCTTTGCACCAACGCCGATAATATAACCCTTGCGGCAAGACAGATGTTTTCTGAGATTGGGCCGATAACAAAAGAATTTTTTAATTTTATGTGCGATAGCGAGCTGCTTGATTTGAAGAGCAAAAAAAATAAGGCTATGGGAGGCTTTTGCTCCGCTATCCCCAATAAAAAGGCTCCGTTTATTTTTGCTAATTTCAATTCTACAAGCGCGGACGCAGAGGTGTTTACGCACGAGGCTGGTCATGCGCTCAATACATGGCTTGTTATGCATAAGTTTGATAATATGCAGCTTGCTCAGTCAACATACGAGGTCGCGGAAATCCATTCGACTGCAATGGAATTTCTTACAAGCCCGTATATGAATAAATTCTTTTCACAGCAGTCAGATAAGTATCTGTTTTTGCATTTGTACAAAACAGTTACTTTCCTTGCTTACGGGACTTTGGTCGATGAATTTCAACACATTATATACCGCAATCCCGATATGACAGATAAGGATAGGCGCCTTAAATGGAGGGAGCTGGAGAAACAATATTTACCTTATATCGACTACGGAGATAACGAGACGCTTAATGGGGGAGCGTACTGGTACAGACAGCTTCATATTTTCATGCATCCGCTGTATTATATTGATTATGTACTGGCAAGCCTATCAGCGCTTGAAATATATAACATAATGAAAAGTGACGAGGAACGTGCATGGGAAATATACAATAAGCTTTCCTCACTTGGAGCTTCTCTTCCATACAGAGAGCTATTGAAAACAGTTGGTTTAAGCTGTCCTTTAGACGGCGGTGTGATAGAAAAAATCATAGAGCCGTTATATGACGAATTAAAATGGAATAAATAAATTTAAACTAAGAGGAGATACAATGAAAAAAACAAGAGGCTTTTTCGGTGAATTCAGAAAATTTATAAATAAGGGGAATGTAATGGATATGGCGGTCGGTATCATTATAGGTACTGCATTTACCGCTATCGTCAATTCTCTTGTCAAGGACGTTATAATGCCATTTATAGGCATCATAGTCGGAGGCATAGATTTAAGCTCTCTTAAATTCGTGGTCAGGCAGGCCACTTCAACGAGTGCTGAGGTAGCAATAAGCTACGGAGCGTTTATTCAGAACGTATTAAACTTCTTCATTATAGCTTTTGTGGTGTTTATTATGGTAAAGGCCCTTAATAAGCTTAACAGGAGAAAAGAGAGAAGAGAAGAGGAAAAGGCAGCGGAGCCTTCAAAGGAATTGCTCGTTCTTACAGAGATAAGAGATATGCTAAAGAAACAATGAAAAATAATCTGTTTTCTATTGTTTTGAATTAAATAGTATGATATACTTAGTCGGTTAATTATTAACCGACTAAATATTTTTTTTTAAAAGTGATTATTATGAACAATAAAACAATAACGGTAAAAATGTTTCAGCTGAATATGCTGCGCCGTTACTACACGCGGAAAGTATCACAGGAAATCGGAGTCTATTTCGGGCAGCCTCCCATTTTACAGCTGTTGGACGAGCATGGCTGTATGACACAAAAGGAAATAGCAGACAGCCTTCATGTGTCGCCTCCGTCAGTGGCAACTTCGGTGAAACGTATGAGTAAAACCGGTATGCTACGAAAGACGACTGTGGCATCAGATATGCGTTGTACAAAAATATCCTTAACTGACAGAGGGAAAAGCGCAAACGCACAGTTCAAAAAAAGGTTTGATGAAATAGACGCAATGACCCTAAATGGTCTTGATGACGAACAGCGAGAGATGCTCTCAGAGATGTTGGATATAATGATAAATAATCTGAGCAATGACGAGATAAATACCGACTCGCTCTTTGAGATTATGCACGGTATGAAAGCAGACAATAAAGAGGTGGGCGAAAAATGAAGAAAATTTTACCTTTTGCAAAGGAATATACTTGGGATGTTATAGGCTCGGTGTTATGTGTTATCGCCGAGGTCGTTATGGATATAAGAATACCGTATCTGATGTCAAAGATAATAGATATAGGTATTGCCAACAATGATATAAAGTATATTTTTTCTATTGGCGCACAAATGGTGCTTATGGCATTGCTTGCGTTGATATGCGGCGTATTTGCGGCGAAATTCAGCTCTACCGCCGCTGTAGGTTTTGCTGCGAAAATAAGAAAGGCACTGTTTGACAAGGTGCAGAATTTTTCATTTGCAAATACCGACCATTTCACAACGCCGTCTTTGGTTACAAGGCTTACCACGGACGTGATTAATACGCAAAATTCATTCATTATGGTTGTGCGTATGTTTGTCAGGGCTCCTGTGATGATGATAAGCGCAATCATAATGGCGGCGACTATCAACAGTCAGCTTGTGTTGGTATTCCTTGTAGCGATACCCTTGCTCGCTTTAGTCATAGGTTTTTTAAGCTACAAAACATTTCCTATATTCAGAGTCATGCTTGAGAAATACGACAAGCTCAATGCTTCGATACAGGAAAATTTAACGGCTATAAGAGTAGTAAAAGCGTTTGTGCGAGCCAAGCATGAAAAGGACAAATTCAACGAATCCAACGACGATTTAATGCATTGGTCGATAAAGGCGGAGAGATTCCTTGTAATGACGATGCCTGCAAGGACACTGACGGTTTACGCCTGTATAATAGCAATATTGTGGTTCGGCGGGAATATGATCGTAGCCGGTACTATGCTCACCGGCGAACTGATAAGCTTTATAAGCTACGTTATGCAGATACTAATGTCGCTTATGATGCTCAGCATGGTGCTTATTACCGTAATAATGTCAAGAGCATCGATATCGAGAATAAACGAGATACTAGACGAAGAAATAGATATAAAGGACGATAAAGGAGATTCTTCTCTTCAAGTCCCCGACGGCTCTATCGAATTCAAGAACGTCTGCTTTAAATACAATGAAAATGCGGAGCAAAACATTTTAGAGGATATCAATCTGAAGATAGAAGCGGGAAAGACTGTGGGCGTTATCGGAGGGACAGGCTCTGCCAAGACAACGCTGGTTCAGCTGATACCGCGTCTTTACGATGTGAGTTCCGGCAGCGTTATCGTCGGGAATCATAATGTAAAAGAATATACTACTCACAACCTTCGAAACTCCGTTAGTATGGTTTTGCAAAAAAATACGCTGTTCAGTGGAACAATAGAAGAAAACTTGAGGTGGGGTTCCCCCGAAGCTACTCAGCAGCAGCTTGAACAGGCGTGCAAATCGGCAGAAGCTCACGATTTTATCCAAGCGATGCCTAACGGATATAAGACCTTATTAGGACAGGGAGGCGTTAACCTTTCGGGAGGACAGAAGCAGAGGCTATGCATAGCAAGAGCGCTTCTTAAAGACCCTAAAATAATAATTTTCGATGATTCCACGAGCGCTGTCGATACTGCCACCGAAGCCAAAATACGTGAAGCGTGGGAAAAGTATCACCCCGATACAACAAAGATAATCATTGCACAAAGAATAAGCTCTGTGCAGCAGGCTGATATGATAATAGTTATCGACGACGGCAAAATCAATGCTGTCGGAACACACGAGGAGCTTCTTAAAACAAATGAAAACTACACAGAAGTATATAATTCACAGCTGAAAGGAGTAGCTGAGCAATGAGAAAAAAGGATTTCAGCAGACCGAAAAATATAAAGAAAACGCTCAAACGTCTTCTCGGATATGTAATGCAAAAGAAATTTCAGCTTGTTATAGTTTTCGTATTCCTTTTGGTAAGCTCTTTATCGGGAGTTGTAGGAACATATATGTTAAAGCCTGTCGTAAACAGTCTTGTGCCGTTGATTCGCACATCGCCCACGGCGCTTGAACTGGTTCCTTTTATTAAATTATTACTGTTTATGTGCGCGGTATATTTAAGCGGAGTCGTTGCTTCTTACATTGCGAACAGAATCATGGTAAGTGTTTCAAACGGAATACTTAATACGATACGCCGCGATATGTTTGATAAAATGCAGGATATGCCTATAAGCTTTTTCGATACTCATACGCACGGCGAAGTGATGAGCCGTTATACAAACGATGTTGATACGCTCAGAAACGCAATAAGTCAGGGCTTTACGCAGCTGTTGACGTCTGTTGTCACCGTTATAGCGACATTTATCATGATGCTTGTACTCAGCCCTCTTCTTACACTTATAGTAATCGGAATGCTCGGCGTTATCGGAATTGTTATAAAAATAATAGGCGGCAAGAGCGTAGTATATTTTAAAAAGCAACAAAAAGCTCTCGGAACGGCAAACGGATATATCGAGGAAATGATAGAGGGGCAGAAGGTTGTTAAGGTCTTTTGTCATGAGGATGAAGTAAAAGAAAGCTTCAACGTTTTAAACGAAGATTTAAAGCATTCGGCGGGCAAGGCAAATATGCTCGCGACACTTATGATGCCCATAACAGGGAATCTTGCCTACATCAACTACGCAATAGTGTCGGTATGCTGTGGCTTAAGGGTTATAGCGGGAAATTTTGATATAGGCTCTGCCGCTTCATTCCTTCAATACTCCCGTTCGTTTTTTCAGCCGATAAACCAAATGGCAAATATTACGAACACTATATTGGCGTCAATGGCAGGTGCAGAGAGAATTTTCGCCCTTATAGATACGCCAAGCGAATCCGATGAAGGTAAAGTAACAGCCGTATACGGACGAATGAACTCTGACAATGAGTTTATCCAATCGGAAAAGACTGATAAAGAGGTATCTCTTTTCTGGAAGGTACCCAAGGAAGATACCTTTGAATATGTGCCTATTTGCGGAGCAGTTAAGCTCAATGATGTTTCCTTCGGATATACCGAAGAAAAGAAGGTCTTAAAGCACATTACTTTTTACGCAAAGCCGGATCAAAAGATTGCTCTAGTCGGTTCGACCGGCGCAGGAAAGACAACAATCACAAATCTTATCAACAGATTTTATGATGTGAGCGAAGGAAGTATAACGTACGACGGAATAGATGTGCGCGATATTAAAAAAGCGGATTTAAGAGGAACGCTGGCAATGGTCTTGCAGGACACGCATCTTTTCACAGGCAGCGTAATGGAAAATATTAGGTTCGGAAGACTTGACGCTACGGACGATGAGGTCATAGAAGCTGCAAAGCTTGCCAACGCGCATTTCTTTATATCGCACCTTCCAAACGGCTATAACACTCTTCTGTCGTCTGACGGAGCCAATTTAAGTCAGGGACAACGTCAGCTCTTAGCTATTGCTAGGGCAGCCGTGGCAAATTCCGAGGTGCTTATTTTGGACGAGGCAACGAGCTCTGTGGATACAAGAACGGAATCGCATATAGAAAAGGGAATGGATAAGCTGATGCAAAACAGAACTGTTTTCGTTATAGCGCACAGACTGTCAACCGTAAGAAACGCTAATGCGATAATGGTTATTGAGGGCGGTGAAATAATAGAAAGAGGCGACCACAGCGAGTTGCTTGAACAAAAGGGAAGATATTATGAGCTGTATACCGGTAAATCCGAGCTGTCGTAGCTTAAAATCTTGTTATTGCCTTCGAACATAGAGAAGTCGAAAATATTGTGCCGTACTTGCCGAACAAAGCGAGTGCGGCTTTTTCTTTTCTCTTTTCATCATCGAAAAGCGCATAAAAAGCTGAGCCGCTTCCGGTAAGACCCGCAGCAAAGGCTCCGTAACTATATAACAAGTCTTTAAGCTCGGATAATTTAGGCAAAAGGGAAAAGACATAAGCTTCAAATTCATTATGTATTATATCTGACATTTGTCGGTGCGGATAATCGTAAAGAAGAGACATAAGATATACGTAGTCTGTTTGTAAGCTGTCAGAATATTCGTCGACAAATGAATAAGCTTTTTTTGTGTCAACTCCTATATCGGGCTTTATAATAAGGCAGCATACGTCTTCAACGGGCTTTATTCCTTTTATTTTTTCACCGATACCCGTACACAGAGCCGCTGTGTCAGATAGAAAAAACGCTATATCGACTCCTATTTTACCGGCTATTTCGCAAAGCTCCTGAATACTAAGACCAAGAGAGTATATTTCGTTATATGCGATCATTGCGCAAGCGCCGTCGGCGCTTCCACCGCCCATTCCCGCCTGCATGGGAATATTTTTATGTAGAACGACGTTAAGAAATCTGTCGGTATTAGTCTTTTTTGCTATTTCGTTTATGCACTTATTAATTATATTGTCCTTCTGTAAACAGCCTATTGATACATCGGATAATATATTCATTTCTTTACTCGGTGTAAATTCAAGCTCGTCATAAAGAGAAATCGGATGCATAAGCGTTTCAACTTCATGATAACCGTCGCTTCTTTTACATAGAATATTAAGACCGATATTGATTTTGGCATTTACGCGATACCTCAGCTTATCCTTCATCGAATGCCTGCCATTTTCTCAAATTCTTTTTCGTCTATAACCTTTACTCCCAGCTCATTTGCCTTAGCAAGCTTTGAGCCTGCGGCGACACCTGCAAGAACATAATCGGTTTTTTTGCTTACTGAGGAAGAAACCTTTCCGCCGAGGTTTTCGATTATTTCGCTTGCCTCATCTCTGGTATAATTATCAAGCGTACCGGTCAGAACGAAGCTTTTATTTTCAAATATAAGCTCTCTTGTTTCGTTAGCTGCGGTGTATAACATATTTATTCCACAATTCTTTAACGCTGTAATAAGGTTTTTATTGTCGTCGTCTGCAAAAAAGCTCACTATAGAATCAGCCATTTTAGCTCCTACGTCACGAATTAACACGAGAGAATCTTCCTGAGAGTCCATAAGCGCGTCAATAGATGAGTACTCTATTGCGAGCGTTTTAGCGTTGCTTTTCCCTACTAGAGGAATACCCAAACCGAATATAAGCTGCTCAAGAGAATTATGTTTGCTTCTTTCTATTGCTTCGATTAAATTGTCGACGCTTTTTTCACCCAAATCCTTTAATGAAGCGAGCTCGCTTCTGTGCTCTTTTAAATGATATATATCTGCAATAGTGTCAATAAAGCCTTCATTTATAAGCCTTTCGCACATTGCATTGCCTAAGCCTTCAATGTCCATAGCTCCGCGTGAGGTAAAGTGCTGCAGGCGTCTAAGCGTTTTGGCGGCACATAACGGATTTAAGCATTTTATCGCTGATTCGCCCTCGGCGCGTGAGACCTTGCCAAAGCATACAGGGCAGGTTTGCGGCATGGTGAAAATCTCTTGCGTATCATTTCTTTTTTCTTTAACGCTTCGAACTACCTCGGGTATGACATCGCCGGCCTTTCTTACTATTATTTCATCTCCTATTCGTATATCCTTTGCATAAATATTATCAATATTATGAAGAGTTGCGCGTGATACAGTACTGCCCGAAACGCTGACAGGCTCAAACTCAGCAACAGGTGTTAATACTCCCGTTCTTCCGACTTGAATTGTGATATTGCGTAATTTAGTGCTTACCTCCTGTGCGTTATACTTATAAGCTATCGCCCAACGAGGACTTTTTGCGGTATTGCCAAGCTTGCTTCTTTCGGCAATATCATTTATTTTTATGACGGCGCCGTCTATTTCAAAGGGCAAGGAGGCTCTATTTTCTCCCTTTGTTTTAATGATTTCAATTGCTTCGTCAATATCTTTTGCGACGTTGACTTCGCTTACTTTAAAGCCCAAATCTTTTAAAAACTGAAGTGACTCGTAGTGCGTCTTAAAGGTTTTGTTATCAATAGTTTCAAGATTAAAAATATACATATCAAGCGGTCGTTTTGCGCTCACTGCAGGATCCAGCTGCCTTAGTGAGCCTGCTGCTGCGTTTCTGGGATTTGCAAACAAGGATTCGCCCTTAAGACTTCTCTTTTCGTTTAATCTCAAAAAATCGCTTTTGTTCATTACGACTTCTCCGCGGATACTCATGTTAAACGTATCCTTGAGTTGGTGCGGTATGCTTTTTATACCCATGACGTTTTGTGTCACATCTTCACCCACAGTACCGTCGCCTCTTGTCGCCGCGCGAACAAGCCTTCCGTTTTCGTATGTCAAAATAACAGTCAACCCGTCAAATTTGTTTTCACAGGCATATTCGTATTTGTCGAGAACCTTTTTTATACGCAAATCAAATTCTCTTAAACCAG
Source organism: uncultured Lachnospiraceae bacterium (assembly GCA_964618075.1). Classification (GTDB taxonomy): domain Bacteria; phylum Bacillota; class Clostridia; order Eubacteriales; family Anaerofustaceae; genus CAYTMY01. The sequence goes on along the minus strand of CAZTZO010000001.1, from coordinate 139,726 downwards.
CGTCATCATAAGCGTTTGCAAGGCTCAAAAGCGCCGTCTTATGGACTATTTTACTAAATTGGGACAAAGCCCTTCCGCCGACTTTTTTGGTAGGGGAATCATTTCTTGCGTATTTAGGATTTTCTGTTTCCAGCGCAGACAATTCACGCACGAGTGAATCGTAATATTCGTCGCTCACGCTCGGAGAGTCAAGTTCATAGTATTCTTTATTGTATGAATTAAGCAATTCATACAGCTCGTCCATTCTGTTTTTTATCAATTCAGTTTGCATTATGTTACCTTTTGAGTATTTTTATAGCTTATTTTGCATATTTCCGGCAGTGCGTTTTTTTTATATTTTTCTACAAATAAACGCGCCGCGTTGTCTGCACTGTCGCCTGCTCCCGCGCAAAACTTAATACCGTATTTTTCGGACATTGCAAGAAGCCTTTTCATATAAGTATCTCTTGCAAGTATACTTGCGGCTGCGACTGCCGCGTTTTTTTCGCCCTTTGGCTTTTGCACCAGATTAATTTCTGTACCTTTAAGGGCGCTTTCCAGTCTTCCTTCGAATGAGAATTTATCCGTCAATACATTTTTGCATTTTACGTTTTTAAGAACATTTTTTATCGCTGTTGCATGAGCCCACGAAAGTATGGTATTTATGTTGCCCGATTTCTCATACATCTCGTTAAATCTCGTATTACCTATTATCACAATGCTGTAATAGGGACATATCCTTACGATTTCTTCACGAAGAGAGGATATCTTTTCGTCGTTAAGCTTTTTGGAGTCCTTAACTCCGCAGGAAACAAGCTCCTTAAACATTTTTTCATCGGCATACACCGCTGCTACGCAAAGAGGCCCGAGATAATCTCCCTTTCCGGCTTCGTCACTTCCGATAAGAGGAGGGCTGAGCAGTATTCTGTCCTCATCGGAGCACTCAAAATCAGTAAGTAAAGCTTTTAGCTTGTTTGATTTTATCTGAGAGGCGTCAAGAGTTATGTGCTTCTTTTTGTTTTGGTATATCCTTATGGTATCAGTTGATGATGAGTCGCAGACGACTATCTGTCTGCCGTAAGGTATTTCGGTTGTTTTTTCTATCAGGTAGCCTTCGCTGGCAATAAATTGCATTAGATCTGTAATATATTTTTCCATATCATGTTTATTTTATCACATAAATATACTTGTTAAAACAATAAAAATTTGTCATCTCTTTTATATAGTTGTTTTGTATTTTATCGGCTTAAAAATTATTATAAAACTATGCTTTTAAAACCATAAATTGTGAGAGTTTTTTCTATGGTGCCCTTTTTTAGATAACGATGATATAATAATAGGTATCTTTAAAACAGCTAAGCATACATCTGATTGATTTAATTGAGCCTTACGGCCGATTTTCTTTTATTTTCCTTTACAAATATTCATTGTTGTGTTAAAATAATATCGCTTAAATGAGTGGGTTTTCCCACTCATTCCGATTTAATGGGAGAAAAAATGAGATTCATTGACGAAATGAAGCAGCTTGTCGAGCCGATAATAGAAAAACATGCGGCGGAGCTTGTGGATGCGGAATTTAAAAAAGAAGGAAGCGAGCAGATACTGCGCTTTTACGTTGAGCTTAAAAAAGGACATATAGGTATCGAAGACTGCGCGTCTATAAGCACGGATATATCTGAGCTTATAGATAAGAGCGAAATAAACAACGAAAACTTTATTCTTGAGGTTTCTTCACCCGGCGTAAACAGGGTTTTGAATAAAGAAAAGGACTATATCCGCTTTAAAGGCAGTATGGTAGATGTTTCGTTATATAAAGCGATAGATGGTAAGAAAAAGTTTACCTGCATATTGAATGATTATAAGTCTGATGAATTTACATTTGGGCTTGATACAGGCGAAAGTATAAAAATAAACAAAGACGACGTGGGCAAGATTAACTTGCATTTTGACTTTGAGTTTTAACGGAGGACATGATGAAAAAACAGGACACACAAAAGGATTCGCTCAAAAACTTTATGGAAGCTCTCGATGAAATAGAGCGCACAAAAGGGATTGATAAAGAAGAGATAATAAGCGCTGTCGAAGCGGCTTTGGTTTCAGCGTATAAAAGGGACTATAAGGGCGCACAAAACGTACGCGTTGAAATAGACAGAGAAACGGGAGAAACGGACGTATACGCTCAGAGAGAAGTCGTAGAAGAAATGACGGACGAGCTCAATGAGATAAGCCTTGAGGAAGCAAAAAAGCTTTCTCTTGCATATGAACTCGGAGACATGGTGGAGTTTGCCGTTGACCCAATGGATTTCGGAAGAGTAGCAGCTCAGAATGCAAAGCAGCTAATTTTGCAGCGTTTAAAGGAATCCGAAAGAAATATTGTATTTGACACTTATCTTGAGAAGAAGGATGAGATAATAACAGGCTCAGTACAAAGGACGGACAGAAACAATGTTTATGTCAATCTCGGTAAAGCTGAGGGAACAATGAATTTCCAGAATCAAATGCCCGGAGAACAGTATTTTTCAGGTATGAGACTCAAGGTGTATGTGAGCGACGTCGTAAAAACGAACAAAGGCTCTCAGATATATGTATCCCGCACACACCCTATGCTTATAAAGCGTTTATTTGAGATGGAAATACCTGAAATATTTGACGGCGTGGTTGAAATTAAATCTATCGCCAGAGAAGCAGGCAGCAGAACAAAGATAGCTGTTTATGCCCAGAATCCGGATATTGACGCTGTCGGAGCGTGCGTCGGTCAAAAGGGAATGAGAATACAAAATATACTTAACGAGCTTGTTTTTGAGAGAATAGACGTAGTTTTGTATAATGACGATCCGGTTATTTATATAATGAACGCAATTTCGCCGGCTCAGGTAATCGAAGTAAAATTAAATGAAGAGACTCGCACTGCTCTTGTCGTAGTAGACGATTCTCAGCTTTCTCTTGCCATAGGCAAGGAGGGACAGAACGTGCGTCTTGCCGCAAAGCTGACAGGCTGGAAAATAGATATAAAAACGCCGGAGCAGATGGAAGAAATGAACGTATCAGACGCTATAGAGTTACAAGACAACAACGTAGAAAATAATACACCCGTTGAAACGATAGAAAACGACGATATAAACAGTCAAACGGAAATATCGTAAATGAATTAAAGGATAAACCGAAGGGAAGTATATAATTGAGAAAAATTCCGATGCGCACATGTGTAATGTGCAGACAAAAAACAGACAAACGAAACCTTTTGCGTATTGTTCGTACGCCCGAGGGCGAAGTCAAGTTTGATTCCACGGGGAAAATGAACGGTCGCGGTGCGTATGTGTGTGACAAGGAGCAGTGCATCGAAAGTATAAAGAATGTTAAGAAAATATCATCCGCTCTCGAAATAACAGCCGATAAACAGGCGCTTGAGCAAGTGGTAGTTGAAATAAAAGAATATCTGAACGGCACAAGGGGAGGGAATGTATGACGAAAAAAGTATACGATCTGGCAAAGGAGTATGATATCCAAAGCAAGGATATGGTGGAACTGCTCAATCAAGCGAAAATAGAGGTGAAAAACCATATGAGCGCGCTGAGCGACCAACAGGAGAAATACTTTAAAAACAATTACAGTATCGTTGAAGGAAAGCTCGTAGTAAAGGACTTCCAACCCAAGGAAGCGGTTAAAAAGACCGAAACCAAGCCTGTGCAAAAGCCTGCTTCACCCACTGCCAATAAGCCTGCGGGAGCTTCGCAGAGTATCAGACAAAAATCAAATAAAGCACAACAGGTCTCTCAGACACAAAATACTCAGCCGAGAAATTCGCAGAACAGAGATAATTCTCAGTATCAATCAAGGCAGGGCGGCTATAACAACCAAAACCGCGAGGGCGGATACCAAAACAGAAATCAATCGCAACAGCGTACAGACTCACAGGGAAGACCGAGTGGGCAGTACCAGCAGAACAGAAGCTATCAGGGGAGAAATAACCAGGGCGGCTATAACAACCAAAACCGCGAGGGCGGATACCAAAACAGAAACCAAACGCAACAGCGTACAGACTCACAGGGAAGACCGAGTGGGCAGTACCAGCAGAACAGAAGCTATCAGGGGAGAAATAACCAGGGCGGCTATAACAACCAAAACCGCGAGGGCGGATACCAAAACAGAAACCAAACGCAACAGCGTACAGACTCACAGGGAAGACCTAGTGGGCAGTACCAGCAAAACAGAAGCTATCAGGGGAGAAATAACCAGGGCGGTTATAACAACCAAAACCGCGAGGGCGGATACCAAAACAGAAATTCTCAGCAGGGTTCATATAACAACAGATATCCTTCGAACCAACAAAAACGACCTGCCGCTCAAACGGGTGACAGACCTCTTGAGAAGCCTAAAATAGATAAGAATAAGAAGGAAAATAAACAGCGCAGCGATCAGAAGAACAAGGCAAGAGAGAACTTTTTCAAGGACGAGCGTCCTATCGGAAAGCTTGACAATACCAAGAAAACCAGAGGCTCAAAAAGCACATATAAGAAAAAGAAGCTGGAGCATTGGGAGGAACGCGCCACAAGCGGAGTGACGGGCGTTGTTGTTGTACCCGAGGTCATAACAGTCAGCGAGCTTAGCGAAAAGATTCTGATTTCATCGGTTGAAATCATTAAAATTTTGATGAGCTACGGTATTATGGCAAATATTAACCAATCTCTTGATTTTGACACGGTTTCAATCATCTGCGAGGAGCTTGATATAGAAGTCAGGCTTGAGGAAGAAGAAGATGTGTTTGCTAGTATGCTCGATGCTCAGTTTGCCGATGAGGATAAGCTTAAAAGACGTCCGCCTATCATAACGGTAATGGGACATGTAGATCACGGCAAAACTTCTTTATTGGACGCAATAAGAAATACAAATGTTATTAAGGGCGAAGCGGGAGGTATAACTCAGCATATCGGAGCTTATACGATAATGATGCGTGATAACCCCATAACATTTATTGATACTCCGGGTCACGAGGCATTCACAGCTATGCGTTCGCGAGGCGCCAGTGTGACGGATATAGCAGTGCTTGTAGTAGCGGCTGACGACGGTGTAAAGCCTCAGACTGTAGAAGCTATCAATCATGCAAAAGCGGCACAGGTGCCTATAATAGTTGCCATAAACAAAATAGACAAACCGACAGCCAATGTAGATAAAGTTAAACAGGAAATAAGCGATTACGGACTTATTCCGGAGGATTGGGGCGGAAAAACAATATGTGCTGAAATCTCAGCAAAGACGGGTCAAGGCATAGATAATCTGCTCGACATGATACTTTTGGTTGCGGAGGTTGAGGACTTAAAGGCAAACTTTGAGGGTGAAGCGCTCGGAACGGTTATAGAGGCTAGAATAGATAAACAAAGAGGCATAACTGCAAGTCTGCTTGTTAAAACGGGTACTCTTCACGACGGCGATATCATAGTGACGGGTACAATTTTCGGCAAGGTCAGAACGATGAACGACCACAACGCAAAGCGCGTGATGAAGGCAGGCCCTTCGATGGCTGTCGAGGTACTTGGTCTTGACGAAGTTCCGTCTGCAGGCGATAAATTCTTTGCTGTTGCCAACGAGAGAGATGCAAGGAAGATAACGGACAGCAGAAAGGACAGACAGCGTCTGCTTAAAATAAAATCGGCAGCTCCCAAGACACTTGATGATATATTCAATCAAATGCATGAGGGTGAGCTTAAGGAGATAAGCCTGATAGTAAAGGCTGACGTTCAAGGCTCGTTTGAGGCTATCAAGCAATCCTTGGAAAAGCTCAACGACAATGATGACGGCATAAAAATATCTGTTATTCACGGCGGGGTCGGCAGTGTAACGGAAACAGACGTATCTTTGGCAAGCGCTTCAGATGCAGTAGTAATAGCATTTAATACAAAGGCTGATATAAACACAAAGAACCTTGCGGATAAAGAAGAGGTTCAAATCAAATCATATAGCGTCATATATGATATTATAGAAGACATACAAAAGGCAATGAAGGGATTAAAAGAACCCGAATACGAACAGATCGTCACGGGTACTGCTATCGTAAGAATGGCCATAAAGGTACCGGAGCTTGGCTTGATTGCAGGCAGCTATATAACTGACGGAGCTGTTACTCGCAAGGATAAGATTCGCGTTATCAGAAACGGCGAAATTATTCACGACGGTGATATCTCGTCATTAAAGCGATTTAAGGACGATGTGAAGGAAGTCGCAAGCGGATATGAGTGCGGTATCGGTATTGAAAAATTCAACGATATTAAAGAAGAAGATACCCTTGAATTTTATACAGTCAGAGAAAAGGAAGACTGATTATGGCTCACAGAATCGAAAGAGTAAATGAGCTGATAAAAAATGAGATCAGCATTCTTATCAATACAGAGCTTAAGGATCCGCGCCTTGAAGGCAAGGTTATCGGTATCACAAAAGTAAAAACCACTCCCGATATGAAGTACTGTAACGTTTATGTCAGCGTCTATGGAACAACAGAAGAGAAAACGCAGGTTCTTAGCGTTATAAACAGGGCAAAGGGATTTATAAGGAAAAATCTTTCCTCGGTTCTTACTACAAGATATGCACCCGAACTTATCTTTGAGATAGATAACTCACTTGATAATGCGGTTCATATAGAAGAAATATTAAGGAAGATCAATGATGATAAAGCCTGACATAAAAAAAGCGGCAGTATCGCTTAAGAAATGTGAAAGTGTACTGATATTTGCTCACCAAGGTCAGGACGGAGATGCCTTTGGCAGTATGCTCAGCATCGGGCTGGCATTAAAAAGCATGGGCAAACATGTTGATTATATAGCGGACAAAAATAAAAATGCGCTTGAGAATATATTTGATGAAGCGAAAAACTTTAACAAGCCTTCCCTTGAGCATTACGACGCGGCGCTTATCGTGGATTGCTCTACTAAAGATTATGTTTACGGTGGTCATTATATCGAAAAATGCGACAAAACCATAATCATAGATCATCATTTTACAAACGAGCATTTCGGTGATGTTAATTCGATAGAGCCGCTTTGTTCGGCAACCGGCGAGCTGATATATACACTCATAAAGTATTTATCCGTACCGATAAGTCATCAAATGGCTCATGCGTTATTTGTGGCGATATCCACGGATTCGGGTAATTTTACTTATTCGAATACTACATCATATACGCATAAAATCATGGTCGAGCTGTATGAATTGTTCGATGACTTCTATATAACTGCGGATTACTTGAAGTTTAATGACAGCGACGTGCTTGACGCTCTTACTATTGCTTTAAACCATAGATATATATACGCCGAAGGCGCGTTATGCATAGTCGAAATGAATTATAAAGACGGCTACAACGATGAAATGTTTGTCAATTCAGACGTTATAATCAATACACTGCGATATATTCGTGGTATTGAGCTTTTTGTTTTGGTAAGACAGACCTCACAAGATTCTTACAAAATCTCCATGAGAAGCGACAGCTCCGATTATGATGTCAGCGAAATCAGCAGACAATTCGGCGGAGGCGGTCATAAAAAAGCGGCAGGCTTTTCCTATACGGGTGAGCTTGAACGTCTTCATGAGTATTTCAAAGAATACATAAAAGGTGTATGAACGGATTTATTATAGTAAATAAAGAAGAGAATATTACAAGCTTCGGCGTATGCTCAAGGCTACGAAAGATAACCGACACTAAAAAGATAGGTCATACCGGTACTTTGGACCCTATGGCTTGCGGTGTTTTGGTCATAGCAGTGGGTAATGCCACAAAGCTTATAGATTATATACCAAATCATGATAAACGGTATACGGCAGGTATACGTTTCGGTTTGACAAGCGACACTTGCGATATATGGGGTGAAGTAAAGCAATCTGGCTATCCTTCATTCGATAAAGATGACTTACTTGTCGCCTTAGATTCCTTCAAAGGCGAAATATCACAGACGACTCCTGCATATTCGGCGGCTCGTTACAACGGCAGGCATATGTACGAATATGCACGTAAGGGTATAGATATACCGCTACCAAAAAGAAGCATTACAATAAATGATATTGAATTGATAAGCTTTGACAAGATAACCTACAGCGCCTTGATCGACGTGGATTGCTCGAAGGGAACTTATATACGCTCAATTTGCGATGAGCTTGGCAGGCTTATGGGCTGCGGAGCAGTTATGCAGAGTCTTACAAGAACGCGCGCAGGAGATTTTTGTTTGGAAAATGCTTATACCCTTAATCAGATAGAAAAAATGAAAGACTTAGGGGACATAAGCTTTTTATTAAAGGAGGACGTCGTCCTGTCACATCTTAAGCATATTGATGTGATAGATGAAGCGTACAAGCTTCTTAAAACAGGCAGCTTACTTCCTTATAGCGCAATTAAAAACTGTGAAAAAATAGAGAATAACGAACAGGTCGCAATATACCATTGCGGAAATTTTGCGGCGCTCGGACTATCGCAAGAAGAAGGCGTAAAGCCGTATAAGGTGTTTATTTGATATGCATATAATAGACGATTACAAAAATATATTCAGACCGGATGAGCCTCTTTGCGCAGCGCTTGGGTATTTTGACGGATTTCATCTTGGTCATATGAAAATTTTAAACGAGCTTAATGACGGTCATTATAAAAAGGCTGTAATTACATTTAAAAATCAACCTATGGCTTTTATTACAAAGAATAACGCACCTTATCGAATCATGAGTGCCGAGGACAGGATAGCGCATTTTGAAAGTTTGGGGATAGATTACCTTTTCCTCTATGATTTTGACGATTATTTGATGAATATAACAAAAGAAAACTTTGTGAACGACTTCATAAACGGCTGCAACGTTCGTCGCATAATAGCCGGCTTTAATTATTCATACGGAAAAAACCGAGAGGGCGATACAAGTAATTTAATAGATTTGTGTAATAAATACTCAATACAGGTTAAGGTCGTTCCTCCTGTTATGTTCGGGGATAAGATAATAAGCAGCTCTCTTATACGAAGCTGTATTTATCACGGTGAATTGAGCAGCGCCGCACAGATGCTCGGAAGACCTTTTTACCTGAAAGGTAAGGTCATACGAGGTAAAGCTCTTGCAGGACAGCTTGGTTTTCCGACTGCAAATATAGCAATCGACAAGGATATTCTGGTACCTAAATGGGGAGTCTATGAGACCCGAATACTTTTCGACGGCGCCGAATATAAGGGCGTAACGAATGTTGGAAACAATCCGACTATAAAAAATGACAGGCTGTCCGTTGAAACGCATATTTTAGATTTTGACGGTGATCTGTACGGCGAAACAATAAAAATTGAATTTATAACGATGATTCGTCTCGAACAGAAATTCCCTTCTGTGGAAGGCTTGAAGGAACAGGTCGAAAGAGATATAGCATTTGTGAGAAACTATTGATATGAAAGCAACTATATACACATTGGGCTGTAAAGTAAACAGCTGTGATTCTGGAACAATATCGTCGGTTTTAAGTTCTTGCGGTATAGAAACGGACGAAAATGCAACAAATGCAGATATATATATAGTCAACACCTGCGCTGTTACGGCTGAAAGTGAAAGAAAATCAAGGAATTTAATAAGGCGCTTAAAAAGGAATTCACCCGAAGCCCTTGTCATTGCTTGTGGCTGTTGGAGCCGAATTGAAGAAAATAAAAATACTACAGACGCGGATCTTATAATAGATAGTGTATCTGCAAGGGAAACGTCGTCTATTATTATCGACTTTATAGATGAAAAGCTTGGTATTAACGCTCATGCAAAATGCTCTGATGATATATTTGCCACCTTCAGTGACAGCAAGACTCGCGCAAGCATTAAAATACAGGACGGCTGCAACAGGTTTTGTTCATATTGTCTGATACCGTATTTAAGGGGAAAGCTCACTAGCGAAACACCGGATAATATCATTAATACCGTAAACGACCTTATAAGCGAGGGGTTTCATGAAATAGTACTTACGGGAATCCATATCGCTTCATACTCTTCCGGGGGCACTAATCTCGGAAGGCTTGTAAAGCTTATCGGCGAAAAAACGTCCATACAAAGGATCAGACTGGGTTCTATCGAGCCGGGCATCATTACTGATGAGTTTTTATGTGATTTGTTATTAACAGAATCATTCTGTCCGCATTTCCATTTATCGCTCCAAAGCGGTTGTGATACTGTTTTAAAACGTATGAACCGCAGATATACTACCGAACAATACGCAAAAAAGTGTGAAATGATACATAATATATTTCCATTTGCCTGCATTACAACTGATATGATTACGGGCTTCCCCGCAGAAACTCTTCAGGAGTACATGCAGAGTGTTAGCTTTATAAAGCGTATAGGCTTTTCTCATGTGCATGTATTTCCGTATTCAAGGCGCAAGGGAACAAAGGCATATGATATGAGCGGTCAGATACCAAATGCAATAAAGCACGAAAGAGCTCAAAACATGATAGAAGAGGCGCGCATTGTTTCTAATGACGTCAAAAATCAATTCATCGGCAAAAGCTTAATAATTCTTGTAGAATATACTAAAGACGGTACTTGCGAGGGGTATTCAGAGAACTATCTGCGCGTAAGATTTACAGGAGGACAAGAAAATATAAACAAGATTGTCGAAGTAAATGTCGAATACGTAAAAGATGGTATCTTATATGCAAGAAAAATAGATTGATTTATCAATCGGGTTGTGTTAGAATTCAATACACTTCAATTAGAATCGGGTGATAAGAGAATGGAAGATTGTATATTTTGCAAAATAGCAGCAAAACAAATACCGTCCGAAATAGTTTATGAAGACGACGAAGTTATTGCCTTTAAGGATATCGAGCCACAGGCTCCTGTGCATATCATAGTTATTCCAAAGAATCATTATGAGAATATACTTAACATTGTTGCCGGAAGCGATATCTTAAACCATATTTTCATGGTGATAAACAAGCTTGCGCTTAAATACGGTATAGCTTCGGACGGCTTCAGAGTAGTCAATAACTGTGGTGAAGACGGCGGACAGAGCGTACAGCATTTGCATTTTCATCTTTTGGGCGGTAGAAAATTTGCTTGGCCGCCGGGATGATATTCGAATTTTAAAATTATCGCTTTAAAACGTTGACTTGAGAAATGCGTTTGTTATAATAATAATGCTGTCATTTATGGCAAGCCCAATGCAGGAGGGAGGGTAGAAAAGTATGTCAGAAGTGAAAGTCCGTGAAGGAGAGTCACTGGAAAGCGCTCTCAAAAGATTTAAGAAGAAGACTGCATTGGCCGGTGTAATGTCAGAGATAAGAAAAAGAGAACATTACGAAAAACCCAGCGTTAAGAAGAAAAAGAAGGCTGAAGCTGCCAGAAAGAAAAGAAATAAAAGATAAGTACATCAAGTCTTCCGTATTTTAACGGAAGACTTTTTAAAAATAAGGAGGAAATATAATGAGCCTTAAGGAACAATTGATGAGCGATTTGAAGAGCGCGATGAAGGATAAAAACGTTATACAAAAAAACGTCGTCACTATGATACGCGCCGCTATACTTCAATATGAAAAAGATACAAAGACAGAGCTTGATGAAGCAGGTATCATAGATATCATAGCTAAGCAGCTTAAACAGAGAAAGGACGCGCTAAAGGATTTCGAAGCAGCCAAAAGAGACGACCTTATAGAGCAGACAAATAAGGAAATAGAATATATCAAGAATTATTTACCCACGCAGCTGTCAAAGGACGAACTGAAGACTATCGTATCGGAGGCAGTCAGTCGTCTCGGTGTAACGGATATGAAGCAAATGGGGAAGATAATGGGAGATGTAATGCCGAAAGTTAAAGGCAGAGCCGACGGCAAAGCAATAAATGAAATCGTTAAGGAGATCCTCAACTAACCGTATCTACGCAATTTGTATGTATGAATACTAGAATGAATTTCGTGAATGGAATAGCTATATCTCATTAGAAAATGTTTTTACAAATAAAATGAATTATCGTTGCCATAACGAAAGAAATATAAATTCCAATCGGTTATAAATAATCAGACGTAAAAAAACGTCTGATTATTCTTATTTTAAAGATTTACTCTTGTCATTCAATCAGTTTTGCAGCGTTGTTCCCAAAAGCTCCATTATGGTTTTGGGGTCGTTTGTTATTATACCGTCTACGTTATAACGGTTTGCAATGTCCAGCTCCTCTTTTGTATCAACTCCGCTTACAAAGACGCTGACGTTTATATTTTGCAATGCTGCCAGATCTATCGTGCGATAATTTTCAAGTTCATCTATCGGTATCTCAACATATTCAAAATTTGGTTTACCAAACAGTTTTCCCAAAAACATCTTTTTTAGCGTAATAAATTTATTTAATTCGTTTCCTTTATCTTTAGTAAGTATATGTACGTTAGTTTGCGAACGAACGTAATCTATCACTTCGTCACTGCCCTTTATTGCGACTCTAAGCGAAAGCTTGTTTTGTCTTATCAATTCGCAAAGAAGAACTGTCGCTCTCTGTCCCTTTTCCTGTGTTTGCACAACGTTTATTATAAAGTTTGAATATGGGAATGTCGTTAAAAGGTCTTCAAGTCTAACGCACGAAAACTGCTGGTTTCTGTAGGGATAAGTTTTACCGTCCTGCGTATATTTATATGCGAAATTCATAGCGGAAATTTCTTCGTAGGTTTTATCGGAAATTTTACCGGTATAATTTGTGTATGCGCTCAAATCGTCTTCGTCGGCAAGAACAAGTATTTCGTCTGATGTCATCACGACCGAAATAGAAAAATACATTATGTCGTAAGCGGAAGCCGAATTGAATGCCGCCATTATATTAGTTGGAAGCGAATCCCCCGCGCCTGACTGTGAAGCGGTAATCAGCTTATCTGTTTTATTAAACGGATTTACGGCTACGGCGTCTGTTGCAGGCAAAATGTTCAATAATATGATTACGCATATTATAAACAAAAGTATTCTCAGTGTATATTTTAAAGCTTTATTCATATTTCACCTTTTGTTTATTATACATAACAATCATGATTTTAAAAATAGAAGCAAAGCGAAATTAATATCCTTACAGCGCATAATTACAAAATTTACGCATTCCTCTTGTTATCATACCCTTCGGGTGGCATATATGAAAAGGATAGATATCATAAGACTTATAATAAGCACTTTATTGTGTTTGATATCACTGTTATTGTTGGTAGTGGTATTTTACAATAGCATAAATATAATCGGTATATATAAGATACTGAGTATTATTTTCTATTTATTCTGTGCTTTAAATCTCTTATTCGTATCAAGAGAAGAACCGTTTATATTCTATATAATGGATTCTAAAAAAGTATTAAGTCTGGATTTACCTGTCAATATTATGAAATACGATGTAATACCGGTTGAAACGTTATCGAAGATAAAAAGCATCTCAAAAAGGAAAGGGATTCAACTCATATGTTATGAATTTAATGAATATTTGGTTTATTATTACCTTAAAGACAAACGCTGCTTGTATCTGTATAAACAGAATGCCAAAAATACTTACAAAGAAAAAATAAAACAGATAACTGCTTGAAAAAGAAAAGGCAGCGCCTTTTTATAGGCGCCGCCTTTTTCCGTGTTATTTTTCCTCGTTGTTTTTCTTTGATGAAGAGCATGAACTTTGTTTGCATGAAGAGTTCTTTGTCTTGGCGTTTTTGCGTGATGCTGCGTTTTGTTTTGAGCCTTTTTTTGATTTCTCATCGTTTTTAGTCATTATTCAATCACCTCACGCTTTTATTATTGCCTCAACATGCAAGAAATATGACAAGAACTGATATAAATTAAGCAAATAATCATAAGAATTGCAGTTTTGTTACGAATATGTTAATATTAGTAGTCAAACAGACATTGTGCGGAGGTACCAGCAATTGGATTATTCATACTATATTGATAAACGAAAAAAATTCTCTGAGAAGATGCCGATAGGTTCTGTTGCGGTTATAACAAGCGGAGTAACGAAAGTCGCATCCAACGATCAGGACTATAATTTTGAAGTGGACAGAAACTTTTATTATCTGACCGGTATTGATTTCCCATGCGTCAAGATGGTTGCTTCAAAAACGGAAAACGGAGTTAAATACGCTTTATTCGTACCCAGAAGAGATAAAACGAAAGAAAAATGGACGGGCAAAATTCCTTCAGTGGAGGAATATACCATTGCTTCGGGAATAAAAGAAGTAATGTTTTCAGACGAATACGACGAGTATTTTTATTCTTTAATAAACTCCAAGAAATATGACAAATGCTATTTGTTAACCGATAATGTTCTAAAGGGTCGCTCCAAAAGCGAAAGGAACATCATTTGCTCGGATGTTGCAAGGCGATTTCCCCTATTGACAATATGTGATTTAGCACAGTTGATACATCCTCTTCGTGCGCTAAAGGACGAGCAGGAGATTGAAGCCATAAAGAAATCAGCCTCGATAACTGACAAGGCTGTTTGTGAAATGGCAAAAATGATAAAACCGGGTATTAAGGAATATGAGCCGCAGTCTGTATTTGAATATGTCGTTTCGAGAAACGGCGCCAAAACCGCTTTTGCAACTATAGCGGCCGGCGGAGAAAACGCCCTCACGCTCCATTATACGCAAAACAACGATACATTAAAGGATAGCGAGCTTTTGCTCGTTGACTGTGGTGCAAGTCTTGATTGGTATAACAGTGACGTAACGAGAACGTTCCCTGTCAGCGGTAAATTCACACAGCGACAGCTTGAATTGTACAAAATCGTTTTGGAAGCCAATAAGCTGATAATCAGTTCTGTAAAGCCCGGTGTGAGTATGAATGATTTAAACGATATACTTAAACAGTACTATATAAAAGAATTAAGGGATATCGGACTTATTCAAGAGGATGAGGAAGTCGAAAAATTTTATTATCACTGCGTTTCGCACTCGCTTGGGCTTGATACACACGATCCTCTCGATAGAAACCTTCCCTTGCAAGCCGGAAATGTTATTACCGTAGAGCCGGGACTTTACATTGAAAAGTATGCCATGGGCATAAGGATAGAGGACGATGTGCTGGTAACCGCAAAAGGCTGCGAGGTTTTGACAAATACGATCAAAGAGCCTGAAGAGATAGAAGAATTGATGAATGACTGGGAGTTGAAATAAACATGAGCGAGAGCGAGAATAAAGCTTTGCTGTACAAAAGGACGAATGCATGGGGCGATAAAACAGAAGAAATATTCAAATATGCTGAAGACTACAAGAAGTTTCTTGATACAGCGAAGACCGAAAGAGAGTTCTCTTCTAAAGCAGTCGCGCTTGCAATAGAAAACGGTTTCGTGGATTTAAAAGAAAAAATACTCTCCATAAGCCACTTGAAGCAGGGAGATAAACTTTACTATCATTACAATAATAAAAGCGTTGTTTTGTTTGTTATAGGAGCTGATGATATTGAAAAGGGAATGAATATTACAGCTTCTCACATAGATTCACCGCGTCTTGATGCAAAGGCATTACCGCTGTATGAGGAAGGCGGAATGGCTTTTATGAAAACACATTATTACGGAGGCATAAAAAAATACCAATGGGTGACTGTACCCTTGGCTATGCATGCATTTATCACACTTAAAAACGGTAAATCGCTTACGCTTGCAATAGGCGAAAACGAAAACGAGCCGGTTTTTTACATAACGGATCTGTTGATACATCTTTCAAACGACCAGTTGTCTCAGATTGCGTCAAAGGCTGTGGGCGCAGAGCAGCTCAATGTCATCGTCGGAAGCATTCCGGCAAAGGATAACGACGAAGATCTTATTAAGCTTAATGTGCTTAAGATACTCAATGATACTTACGGTATAACAGAGAGCGATTTTATAAGCGCAGAGGTTGAATTTGTACCTGTAGAGCACCCAAGAGACGTCGGTTTTGACAGAAGCATGATAGCCGCTTACGGACACGATGATAAGGTATGCGCATATCCTGCTTTCAGCGCACTGCTTGAACAAAAGGATATAAAAAGGACAAGCGTGTGTATTTTGGCAGACAAAGAAGAGATAGGAAGCGTCGGCTCAACAGGACTTGCATCAAAGTTTTTTGAGAATATTCTTGCAGAAGTATGCTCTCTGATGGGAAGCGCACATTCGGAGCTTACTCTAAGAAGAGCTTACGCAAATTCAAATGTGCTTTCAATGGATGTTAACTGCTGTTATGATCCGACATTTGCGGATGTATTTGAGAAAAACAATACGGCGATTATAGGAAATGGCGCTGTTTTAACAAAATATACGGGCAGCCGCGGAAAATCGGGTAGTAACGATGCTCACGCTGAATACCTATACAAAATAAGGAAGCTCTTTGAGGACAATAATATTGTTTACCAGACGGGAGAGCTAGGAAAGGCAGACCAGGGCGGAGGCGGTACCGTAGCGTATTTATTGGCGGCATACGGAGCAAATACAGTCGATTACGGTGTAGGAGTACTATCCATGCACGCACCCTGCGAGATAATAAGCAAGGCAGACCTTTA
Organism: uncultured Lachnospiraceae bacterium; assembly: GCA_964618075.1. Classification (GTDB taxonomy): domain Bacteria; phylum Bacillota; class Clostridia; order Eubacteriales; family Anaerofustaceae; genus CAYTMY01. Next base: position 123,271 of record CAZTZO010000001.1, on the reverse strand, counting down.
CAGTGCCTATGAAGCGGCAAACGTATTTTATTCAAAATGTGATTAACTTAGCTGCTTAATATTTATAACAAGTAAAGACGGTTCGTCAAATTCTTCAATCATGTATTTAAGCCCGTCAGCAAATGTCAGATTGATAATATACGCATCGTCTTTTTGTTTCGAAGTGATATTTTTAAGGAATTTACTGTTGAAAGCCTTGCTTATATCACCGCTTATTCCGTTGCAGCCGTAAAGCTTAATTTGAAGCTCTGTTTTGTTGTTTATGAAGAACACTTCGTATTTCGGTATACCGTGTGCTTTTTCATTTTCTTTATCAAACTTAAAGGTCAGGTTTTCGCCTCCGAGCCAGTCGGCAAACTCTATGCTGTCTATACTGACTTGATTTACCGCTTCATCTCCTCCGCTTATATAGTTTTGATTTATATAACCGTCATCGGTGTTTTTTTTGTATTTTGATATGCTTGCACTGCAGGAAGATAAGCTAAGCATAAGGAATATCGCAACAATAACAATTGTATGCTTTTTCAATTTTATTCTCCCTTATAATTATTTATTAATATATTATTTCTTAATTACTGAAAAATATGCCGTATTATATGTTATAATAAATTATAAAAAACATTCACATTTTTAACGAGCAAACAAAAAGCCTATGAATGGTTTTAAAGAAGAATTTAAAGAATTGATCGATGATATATTTTTCCCAAAGAATCCCGTATGCAGTATTTGTAAGCGTGTACTGTTCATAAGCGAGGATGCCGTTTGTGAAAGATGCTTTGAGCGTTTAATGCATATTAAAGAGGGTGTGTGTATCAAATGTATGAAAAATACAATGGATAATAATATCCCGATATGCACCGAGTGCAATTTAGAGCAGTATAATTTTTCATCAGGCAGCGCTTCATTCATTTATAATGAATACTCGGAAAAGCTTATATGGGACTTTAAATATGAAAATAACCGTTACGCAGCTCAGTATGCAGCAAGACTTATGTGCGATGATCTGATAAAAAAGGAATGGCTAAAGGATATAGACTTAATAACGTGCGTACCCTCCTCGAATGATAAAACAACAGAACGCGGGTACAATCAGTCTGAGGTCATATCGCAGGAAATAAGCCGTATATTAGCTATAGAGCTTGAAAATAGACTTTTAAGAGTGAAGGATGGATTGGAGGATCAAATAGGTAAAAACTACAAACAAAGATTCATAAACGTAAAGGACAAATATGAATATAATTCTGATTTTGTCATAAAAAACAAAACGCTTTTAATAATCGACGATGTATTCACTTCGGGGGCTACCTTAAGCGAATGCACGAAGCGATTATTGGAGGCAGGCGCAACAAAGACATATTTTGCAGTATTTGCGTCTGCAATACATAATAATAAAGAGAGGTAATGTGTATGAAACTTCAGATTAATTCAAAAAAATATGCGCTGAAAGGATATTTGAAGGATGAGATAGAGCAGTCCCTTTCAAAATTGGAAAAGTTTTTTTCGGACGATACGAGCGTGTCGGTAACGATAACAGGACAAAAGACAGATAAAAAGGTAGATATAACAGTTGGTGTTAAAAATAACGTATTGAGAAGTGAGGTAGCCGATAAGGATGTAAGAATAGCTATTGATAAAGCGATAGAAAAAATAGAAAAACAGCTGATAAAGCATAAGGATAAGCTGAAAAAGAGGAATAACGACTCAATACGATACGACAATATTAAAGCCGATAACTCGGAGGATACTTATAACATTGTCAGAAACAAAGCGTTCGTGCTTACACCCATGACTCCGTCGGAAGCATGTTTTCAGCTGGAGCTTCTCGAGCATGAGTTTTATGTGTTTCAGAACATTGAGAATAATAAAATATGCGTGGTCTATAAACGTAAGGACACAGACTATGGAATGATTGAACCGGAATATACAAAAAAGTAATAAAAAAGTTAAAAAATGATATATAATATGGTAAAATTAACCAAGTGACTACTTACATGCATCTTGAAAGGTTGGAAAAATGATACTATTAATCGTGGCGGTTCTATCAATTATAATCGGTATAGTGAGAAAAGGAAGCTTTGCCAATATTTTTGACGGCGGCATAAAAGCATGGTTTCTCTTTGTAATATCTCTCGTACTCTTTGTTTTAATAAGAGTAGGGGACGGGATGAGTATTTCAATAATACAAAATTTTTCATATATATTGCTTTTGGTTGCATATGCGGTATTGTTGTTGGGTGTAATACTCAACCTAAACAATCTGTGGATGTTCACATTGCTTGCCGGAGCAGTTATGAATTTTGTGGTAATATTCATCAACGGCGGTAAAATGCCTATCTCGGCAAATATGCTCAGTGTGGTCGGCATAGCTCAGAAAACGATTGCTCAGTCTTCTACAATGTCGGTAGCAACGAATAGCACAAGTCTTTCATTTTTAGGCGGCATAATACCTATTCCGTTGCCTTCGATTTTTGCGGAGGTCATATCCCCGGGTACCGTTATAATAGCCGTTGGTCTGTTTATGATAATACAAAATCTTCTGTTAGGCGTCGTTTATGAGTATGATGACGATGACGATGACGATTATGATGATGACGACGATTATCAGGAAGAAAAGCTCTCACGAAAAGAGAAAAGAGAACAGAGACGACTCCAAAAAGAAGCCGAATACGATGATGACGATGATTATGACGATTATGACGACGAGGACGACAAGGATTATACTACCGGAAATATAGATATACACAATGCACCGGGCGAGGAAGATAAGCAAAATGACGAAAAGTCCGATTCTGATATAATCGACGATATCCTTTATAACGAAGATGACAACAAAAACGAAGATGCCGGCGAAGTGAAGGACGAATCCGAGATGAGCTTAAAGGATATTGCGGAAAGCGATAATCTCGAAGACTATGACGAATCCATAGAGGATGATTTTACCTCTGCATTTGACACTACAGAGCTTGCTGCCATTAATGAAGCTGCAAATGAGCAGGACAAAGAGGATGAACAGTTATCAGAGGACGATATATCCGAAATAGACGAGCAAGCGATTCAGGAGGATGATTTAGAGGATATATTCGAAGATAATGAGAATGTATCACAGGAGCCTGAAGAGGAGAATGCCACCAGCGCGCAGGATTTCTTTGATTTCTTTGAAGAGCCTGAGTCTGTTACAAATGAGGATTTTACTTCGTTAGATACAACAGAAGAGAATCCGCTTGAGGATATAGAAAGCTCCATAATTCCTGAAGAACCTGCGTTTGATTCGACGCATGAGGAAGCCATATTTGAGCCTGAGCCGATAGAGGACATGAGCGTAAGCAGCGAATCCATGACAAAAGCAATGGATATCTTCGAAACAGAGATACCCCAGAAAAAAGAAGCGATAGAAGAAGCTCTTACAAATACACAGGCAAAAGAAAGTGACGTTGATACGGACAGTCCCTTCGTTATTGTAAACGGAAGAATCGTGGAGAATCCGTATTATAAATTCCGAAAGGACAATAAGGAAAATATTGTGACCGAGGACGAAAGCATTACTCCCGGTGTCAATGAAGTTAAAACAAGAGCTTCCGTTGCTGGCAGACCGAGCTTTACTCCTCCGAATCATAATACTAATAACAATAGCCAAAATCATTTTTCCGAGGCTGAACAAACAGGCTATGAAAAAGTGGAAATGAAGGTAGGCGATGTGAAGATTAAATTCTGGAAAAAGGACAACGAAGACGAGTAATTGTTTACCCTGAATAGAATCAAATAACTATCGATAGACTTTAAGCTGTTACAATTATCATTTAACAACCCAAAGCTCACATTAATCTTAAAAGAGGTTATTGTGAGCTTTTGTGTAGGTAATGCTTAGATATTATGTATTTACGTTACTATCGATAGTCATAATAATGCTCTTGTTTATATAAAAAGAATGTTTTCCATTATCAGCTATTGACTGCTGTCTTCAATTACAGCGTTCGCAAGAGACCTTGCTAAGAATACAGCAGAATTTTGAGCTTCTTCATAAGTTGAAAGGTTGCTGCCAACCTCAAAGAGCAGACATTTATCGGTTATAAATTGGTTGTATTTATATTGTTTTTCTATTGTACTTCTGTATAGAGGCGGATACATTGATTGCATGTGTGAAGACAATAGCTCGCTAAAGGCAAGATTGTCGGGATAATTATCCGCTTGGTTTCCCAATACTATCATGACCTTTGCGCTTGCGACTCCTTCTATGTCGGTGCTGTATATTTTTTTACCTTCCTCTGTTGCAGACAAACCATCTCTGTGTATATCAAAGGAATACTTTATAGATGGATAGGAGGCAATTCTCTGCTGAGCGGCTTCAAGGGATCTGTCATAAGCACCGTCGTAGGGAACGTCAAACGTTTCTCTTAAATGGAGTACTTCAATACCGTATTCCTCGTAAAGAACCTTCGCAACTATATCGCCTATCATCACCATATTTTTATTGTTATCGGTGTTTCTGTAAACATTTGAGCTGATATCTTCACAGTAAGATTCAGTCGTATGTGTGTGATAAATTAAAATAAGCGGGTTTCCGTTATGGTAGTTCCCGTCTGAAATATCATTGTTTTGAGCTATAATTGTCGTATCGGTATTTGCTTTGTCAGGTTGTTGTTGTGCTTGATCAAAGAGGATTTTTTCATCGGCATACGGCAGGATGGTGCATGTGAGCTTTTTAAGAAGACTTATTTGAGAAGTATCTGTTTCAGAGCCTTGAAGCATTGTATTATAATTAATTTCGTTAGATATTATATTTTGGAGTATGTTAAATTTTGCGTCGCCAATCGTTGAAAATGCACTTAAAGGCATGTTAATTGCAAACAAAGAAATAGTCGATACAATAAATTTAACATATTTTTTCATATGCTCTACTCGTTTTTTATAAATATATGTTTCTTAACGCTTGATTATTCCGACAGCTCATTTAATACTTCGGCTACCACCGAGCTGAATTCCTCAATTATATATTCAACGTTTACCGACGTTAACAGTAAAGGCTCATTATCATACTGATTGTTAGCGCTGTTCGTTTCTATTGTTAATGTTGAAGGCAAGCCAACGCTGTATACGCGCTTTGAATCGTATAATTGGCAACGCTCTGTGTAATCGCTTCTGTTGAAAACAGGAGTTGGTGGTGAGCAAGTAATCTGGATAAGGGAGTTGAGGCTTTCGGCATGTCGTGTCAGGAGTGAATCAATTATAACTATTACATCGGGTTTTAATTCTCTGTAAAACATATCGAGTAAATTGTTGCTTTTCATGCCTGTAATACCCTCTACACAAGGGGTTACGTTAAAAATACGACGGCTTTTATTGTCGGTATTGATTTTTTCACATACTTTGATTCCGAATAAGTCAGCAGAGATTTTGGGGTTACCCAAGCCGACAAACATTATACTTTCTTTTTTGTTTATCGGTATAATTTGAGTTGTTTTGCGTTTGAGTATCGTTTTTAAAACATTCTTTTCAACCGTTTCACTGTCAAATTCAAGAATAGTACCGTATGAATTTTTGATACTATCCTTCTTTGTTGGATTATACTTAAAATCAATTATAGTTATGTTATTTATAGTTTGTTTTCTTATAATACTGCCGTTATCTTTAAAAGAAGCAGCTTCTAAAAGTATTTCTTCGTTCAAAATGTCAAACTCTCCTTTGCGGATTGCTATTTATATACAATTTTATGCTTATTTGCTTGCTTTATTTATCTTTTATGTTAAAATATAGAAGTTCGGGAGGTGAGAACTTGGCAAATATCAAATCAGCTAAAAAGCGCGCTATCACAAATGAGAAAAGCAGATTAGCAAATAAAGCAGTTAAGACCAACCTTAAAACTACGGAAAAACAATTCATGAACGCCGTAGCGGAAGGCGATGTTGAAAAGGCTCAAGCGGAAATGAAAAACGCTTCCAAGAAATTCGATATGGCAGCTTCCAAAGGTGTTATACATAAAAACGCCGCTGACAGGAAAAAGAGCCAATTTGCAAAAAAGATAAACAACATGGCTCAATAAAAAAGTTATATCGAAAAGCCTTTATGGAGTATTCCATAGGGTTTTTCTTGTATTAGGGGTTTAATATGTACTTTGCCGATAATGACAATTCGATAAAGGGCGTCGGGATAGACATGACGACGGTGACTCGTTTTGAGAAAATGGACGAGGCTATAATTGATTCTCTATCCAAAAAGATTTTAACCGAAAATGAATACGCAATCTTTAAAAATTCGCATAACAGATGTCTGTATCTTGCTGAGTGCTTTTGCGTAAGAGAGGCAGTCTCAAAGTCATTGGGTACGGGAATGAAGGGATTAGAGTCGTCTGATATAGAGCTTGTAAAAGAGATGAGCGGAAAACCTACAGTAATATTGCACGGCAAAGCAAAACAGATTGCGACCGAATTAAACGTCAACAGAATCAATATTTCATTGACGCATGAAGAAAACATACTTACGGTTATTGCTATAGCACAGTAACAAGGAGAAATTATGCAGGAATATGTAAAAACTCATTTTAAAAGATATTCGCAGGGAGCTATCAGATTTCAAGACGAAGGAATCGTTATATATATAGACCCTTATAAAGTCAACGAAACAAACAATGACGCGGATTATGTATTTTTGACTCATTCTCATTATGACCATTTTTCACCTGAGGATATTAAAAAGGTCATTAAAGAAAGTACCGTTTTTATTGCTCCCGAAACAATGGAAAAGGAAATGCAGCAATATAATTCATACAAAATAATATATATTACTCCTCAAAATATAAACGTTCCGCTATGTTATAAACTCAGTTTTTCATGCATACCCGCATACAATAGCAAAAAAACGAAATTCCATCCTAAAGAAAATCAGTGGGTGGGTTATGTTGTAATGCTCGGAGAATTCAGCTTTTATTATACCGGCGACACAGAGTACGTTAAAGAGATGGACAATATTAACCCTGATGTGATGTTTGTTCCTCTTGGGCCTGTATATACTATGTGCGACGTTAACGAAGCTGTTAAATCTGTAAAAGCTGCAAATGCGAAAGCTGCAGTACCCGTTCATTATGCAGACGGGGAAGGCAGTATTGAGGATGCACTTAGCTTTTGTGATTATCTGGATAACGATATGGAGGCCTTTATTATTTGAATTCCCAAATCGACTATTTGCGAAACGGATTAACAAACGTCGGTATTACTCTTGATGACGATAAGCTTATTAAGATGCTTGCCTACAAGGACGCCGTACTAAAAGCAAATGAACATGTAAATTTGACATCTATTACAGATGATGAGCAATTTATCGAGCTTCATATAATTGATTCGCTTACACTTCTTACTTGCATAGATATGAAGGGCTCGATTATGGACGTCGGAACAGGCGCCGGTATACCGGGAATGATCTTAAAGATTGCTGAGCCGTCCTGCGATGTGACCTTGCTGGATTCCTCAACAAAGAGGTTGGACTTTATTGAGCGTATAAAAAATGAATTTTCAGATAGCGGTGTGACTGTACTCAACGACAGAGCTGAGATAGCCTCGCAAAATAAGCTTTACAGAGAGCAATTTGATATATGCATCTCGCGCGCTGTCGCAGCTCTTCCTGTATTATGCGAGTATTGCTTGCCCTTTGTGAAAAAGGGGGGCTTATTTATTGCTATGAAGGGAAAGAATATCTCTGAAGAAGTAGATGCATCTAAGAGAATATATCCTATTCTCGGAGCTGAGCTTTTAAAAACAAGTTATTTGAAATTGCCATATTCCGACAGTGAGAGAAACCTAATTATATTTAAAAAATTAACAAATACTCCGCAAAAATATCCCAGAAATAACAGTGTTATAAAAAAAGAGAACAAATAAGAATCAAAGTTAGTACCTAAACATAAAATTAATTATCATGATAGAGCTGTTTTAACGATAGTATTAGAAGGCTTAACTTTTGATAATAAATTGATTGTGGAGGTATTTTTATTGTTGGGTTTTTTTACCATATTGGATTTATTGCAGGATATCTTCTTTTGCTTAGGGTATTTTTCTGCGGGAAGCTCATTTAATGAAAAGCTTACCCCGGAAGAAGAGAATAACTACATACAAAAAATGGTATTTGAAAAAGATATGCAGGCGCGTGAGAAGTTGATTTCTCACAATCTAAGGCTTGTAGCTCATGTAGCAAAGAAGTATTCCACCTCAAGTATTTCTAAGGAGGACCTTTTATCTATTGGTACGGTAGGACTCATAAAAGGAATAAATACGTACGATCCCCTCAAAGCGACGAAGTTTGCCAGCTACTTGGGAAAATGTATAGACAACGAAATTCTTATGGCGCTCAGAAGCGAGAATAAAACAGCCATGAATGTATATCTCGATGATGTGATAGGTTCAGACGAAGAGGGCAACAATATAACTCTTACGGATATTATCGGTGCTTCAAACGACGACGTATCCTCAGAGGTTTATTTGGCTTTGGAAACCAAAAGAATGTTAAAAATAATAGAAAAAGTGCTTACCGAAAGAGAGAAGGAGATAATTATTTTGCGTTACGGTCTGTTTAATAAAAAAAAGCTGACTCAGCTTGAGATATCAGAAAAGCTCGGTATTTCTCGCTCGTATGTGTCGCGTATTGAAAAAAAAGCTATTGAAAAGCTGTCAAAGGAATTTACCAAATAAATATAATATCGTAAAAAAAAAGCAAACAGGCTGATATCAATCAGCCTGTTTATTATGTATATTATTCTTCTGTTTTCTGTGAGCAATCACAACATGACGCATCCAAATTTTCATCGGGCGTACCTTCTTTTAAAACCTTGATGGCTTCATAGAGCGTATCCAAATCGGATATCATAGCTGTGTCATCAAATGATGAGCCGTCCTTTTTTGACGTGTAGTAGGTCTTACCTAACTCGCGCAGTTTTTTGTTTGCTGCGTATTCCATCTTTTCAATCTCTACTTTTGTTTTAGCTGCATCAATAACGTCTGCTGCTTTGTCGCCTACGATCTTTGCATACTCGCCTGCTTTGTCACCAAATATCTTTGCATATTCACCGGTTTTCTTTCCAGCTTCATCAGCTATTTCCTTGGCTTTTTTAAGTAGACTATCCATCTTATCTTTTAATTCTTCATTAGGCATTGAGAAATCCTCCTTAATTTTTACTGACAACATTATACCACATCAAAACATAAGGGAAAGAAATTTAATGTAATCTGAATATAATATTAATATTTTACTAAAATAAATTTGAAGAACAAAGAACAGGAGTATTATGATGAGTGCAAAAATAACATTCGATGACATAGCGGGTATGGAGGAAATAAAAGAAGAGCTTTCTGAAGTGGGGGATTTCCTTGTACACCCCGAAAAGTATCAGAAATACGGAGCAAAGCTGCCTAAGGGAGTGTTGTTTTACGGCCCTCCCGGTACAGGAAAAACAATGATAGCCCGTGCCTTGGCATATGAAACACAATCCGCATTTATATACGCCTCCGGTTCCGAATTCATAGAAAAGTTTGTAGGAGTAGGCGCAGGCAGAATCAGAGCCTTGTTTGATAAAGCCGAGAAAAAAAGACCGTGTATAATATTTATTGACGAGATAGACGCAATAGGCGTGTGCCGTAATACAGACAGCAATTCCGAGAGGGATCAAACCTTGAACCAGCTTCTTATAGAGCTTGACGGCTTTAAAAATGCAAGCGGAGTTGTGACCGTTGCCGCAACAAACAGGATAGATATGTTGGATAAGGCATTGCTTCGACCGGGCAGATTTGACAGACAGATATATATAGGTAATCCGCCGTTCAAGGCAAGAGAGAAAATTATTAAAGGGCATCTTAAGGGAAAACCATTGGCTAAGGATATAGACACGCTAAACCTTGCAAAAAAAACAAACGGTCTGAGCGGAGCTCATATAGCAAACCTTATTAATGAGGCAGCCCTTATCAGCGTTAGAAAAAAAAGAAAATATATAAGCAACGAAGAACTCAATGAAGCGTTTATCAAAATTACAACAGGACTTGAAAATAACAACATGCTTTTGTGTGACGCAGAAAAAAAACAGGTTGCCGTTCATGAGGCGGGACATGCGTTTATGCAGGTGCTTTTAAAAAATACAGTTCCAGAGCAGACCACTATAGTTCCGCACGGTAAGGCGTTGGGCTTCGTGTTGGCGGCAAGTTGTTCATATGAGAATTATTTGTTCGATACGAACGATCTTCAAACCGAAATATGCATTATGCTTGCAAGCAGAGCCTCAGAGGAGATAGTGTTAAACAAAATAACGACCGGAGCTGCTGACGACTTGAAAAAAGCCAACGAAGTAGCATACTCCATGGTTTGCGATTACGGTATGAGCGAAACCTATAAAAACAGGATTTTTCACAAGGAAAGCGAGCTTTATTCAATCAAGGATATTAATTCGGAAATTACACTTATAATAGATGCTTGTTATAAAAAGACAACAAGCCTGTTGAATGCAAATAAAGATTTGCTTCAAAGACTTGCTGAACGTTTATACCACGACGAGACGTTAAAGAGAAATGATATTGAAGGTATACTCAATATGAGCTCTTCTGTGATATAAGAGAAGAAAGCAAGGTGCGAGCTTCTCCGATCATATACAAAGAACCCGTAAACGCATATATTTCATCCTTCTTGCTGAAATCGACATATTGTGATATTTCGCTGAAATCCTTAAGAAATGTCACAGGAGTCTGAGGGTAGTTCTTCTTGATATATTCCGCCATCTGCTTAGCCGGCACTGCTCTGTCGTCCGTAGGTGTGAGCGTATAAACTTTATTTGCAATGGAATGCAGTAATGCGACAGATTCGCTGACCTGCTTGTCACTGAGCATGCCGTAAAACAGAGTAACCTTTTTTCCTTTAAAATAGGTTTTTATATTATCTACAAAGGATGTGATTCCTTCTATATTATGACCGCCGTCTATGACTATTATAGGATTTTTATTCATTATCTCGAAACGACCCGTAAATTTGACTGTTTCAAGACCCTGTATAATAGCTTCACTTGGTATATTCCAGCCCTTTTGTTTAAGTATCTCAAGGGCGTTGAGAACATTCAGGGTGTTATATATCTGATGTTTACCGAGAAGTGCAACCTTAATAATATCTATACCAAGAACGGAATCCTTCTTTTTATATTTCATCACCTGTCCGTCAACGTCATACGATACCAATTCAATATTATTTTTATCGCAAACATTAAGACACGCATTTCTTTTAATGCATATTTTTTCTATGACATCTATTGTTGAAGGGGGATTGAGTGCGTAAACGCTTGCTTCGTTATTCTCTTTTATTATCCCTGCCTTTTCAAAGGCTATGTCTTCAATGGTGTTGCCTAAATAAAGCTGATGGTCTAGGCTTAAGCTAGCTATTACTGCGACTTCTTTTGTTTTGATGATATTTGTAGCGTCAAGTCTGCCTCCCATGCCTACTTCAAGCACTACTATATCTACCTTCATTTTTGCATAATAAACAAATGCTATTGCAGTGACAACTTCAAATTCGGACGGGCATGGAAATCCTTCCTTTTCAAGTTCATCTATAGCGTCCTTGACAGTTTGTGTGTCTGTTGCAAGCTCATCATCATCAATAGGTTTATTATTGATTTGCATACGCTCGTTAAATCTTTCGAGAAAGGGGGAGATATACAGACCTGTTTTGTAGCCTGATTTATACAGGACGTTGGCTATCATTGTTGCTGTAGAGCCCTTTCCGTTTGTCCCCGCGACATGTACGTACTTTAGTTTATCCTGCGGATTGCCAAGCTTATCCATTAGTCTGGTGATGTTTTCGAGTCCGATTTTCTCTCCGAACTTGTATGTACTGCTGATATACTCAAGAGCTTCTTTATATTCCATTTCATGCCTTTTAATATTTATTTTATTAGATTGATTATATCACAGAAATATTTAAAGAACAGTATGATTGAAAAAAATATGATGTGATATAATCTTAATTGAACGGTTGCGGAGGTGAAGGAATGAAAAGAAGATTGCTTGCATGTGAGGTGGTTAAAAAGGAGCTTGAAGAAGCACTGAAATCTACTGACAAAGTTTACGATATCGTATGGTTAGGAGAAGCTCTCCACGACAAGCCCGAGGTGCTTCATGACGAGCTTATTCGCAATATTGATGAAAGTGCTGACTTCGACGAGCTTGTTATAAGCTACGGTTTGTGCGGGAATGCGTTAATAGGCATAAAGGCTGAGCATTGTGATATTATTTATCCTAAGGTTGATGATTGTATCAGCGCTTTGATGTGCTCAAACTCCGAGCTTGCAAATATGAGGAAATGCTCAATATTTACAAGTCGTGGATGGCTTAGTGCATCGCATGGAGTGAAGGAGTATGAGCTTACTCTTGAGAAATACGGTAAGAAGCGAACCGATATGATTTATGACATGATGTACAAAAACTACACAAAGCTGATATACATGCAGACTGAGCAGGATATAGAACCGACGAACCTCGAAAAAGCACAAAAAGAAGCCGAAATAAAAAATCTGAAGGTTGAGATACAAAAGGCAAGCATAGATATATATATACAGCTCTTAAACATATGTGAAGGAGAACACGTTAAACGCCTCAAAAAAGGCGAAACCATAACTTATGAATGCTTTCATTAATTTAAAGCGTCATAACATATAAAACACAGCATATAAATATATCGGGGTGCAATATGAACGAGTATTCTTACAAGGAAGGCTTTGTGCCGTATGCTCACGATATTATTTCCATGAATATTGAAACGGCAGTTTCACAGGCTGTTATTCCGAAAAGAAATAGCGAAGAAGAAAAGGATCTAAACTATTTGTTTAATGTCGCAATATCTTCAGTAAACGCCATGAATGAAATGTGCGCCATGTTGTATATTGAGTGTATGAAGAAGTTGGGTATAACCGTTGAAAAAATAGACGAAGACAGCCTTATTAAAGCAAATGAGAATTTAAGCACAGCAAAGGAAGAATAACACTTTTTTAAAGGATAAGCTAAAGGCTTATTCTTTTTTTGTGCCTGCAGCTTTTTTAATAACCGCCCTTGTCAATTCAAAGGAGTTTGATAAGGAAGGAAAGTGGTATATTGAAGCGTTAGACAATCACCAGAGCGCAGAGGATAGCACAGTAGCAGCAGAGCAAGGTGCAAACGTAAACATAACCGATGAAGGGATAAAAAGGGCTGAAAACATGAATGCTAAGGTTTTTTTTCATTTTAAACTTATCATAGATTACAATAATAGCATTGGAGTTTACTCTTTCTTAATTACTCATTTAAAGGTTATTAACCGCTTGCAAGAAGAAAACAGCTGAAAATCAGCTGTTTTAAATAATGTAATATTCAGAATTTAAAGTTTTCTTCCATATAGCTTCTAAAATATTTATAATATATTGCTCCCCACATAGGTGTTTTTTCAAAATAATATATCTTTTCATTTTTCAGGTCTGCTATAACAGGCATCTCGAATGCAGCCCAGTGTTTTTTCGGAGCCTTCTTTATATAATCCATTGCATCTTGTGTTATATTTTCGCCCGCTAAAACCGCGAAACTCACGACTGCGTTTTGCATCCCTCTGGGAAGCCCTTTATAGATATCAAGTGCGCATGAAGTGCATTCTCCGGCAAAAGCTTCTAATAGTTCCGGCGTTATTGTTTCCGTATAGCCCACAAATGAATACTGTTTGAGCTTTGTGGCTGCCCATTTGATTTCAAACTTTTCGTCATAGAATTGATGCACTTTAAGCTTATCTACATAGTTGTCATTACCGTATCTGCTTTTTATCTTTTCCAAGTAGTATTCGTATTTCATACTGCTTCTCCTTTTATTGCATTGTTAATTCATTCATAAATTATACTACATTTAATTTCAAAAAAATAAATTTTAATAAATAACTACTCAATAGCTTGTATACAAGGTGGCCTATAGGCAGGTTATATGATAATATAATATAATTGCGCATTAACATTAATCTGACTTGTAATATGTTAAGAAAAACCAAAGTGGGGAAAAAGTGGGAAAACGGACTTTTAAAAAGATTTAATATCTTTGAAAAAGTCCGTTTTATTGTTTATTTAAAGGAAAAATTGGTACGCCCGAAGGGATTTGATGCAATGCTTAACGCATTGCGCGTCCTCGTCGACGCTATGCTAATTCTCCTCGGACAGTCGCCGAAACATTGCATAGCGATGTTTTTTTTCGGCTCCGACCCTCACGGGTTCAAATCCATTTTTGTTGCAAAAAAACAACGAGGATCAACCTCGTAATTTTTTTTGGTACGCCCGAAGAGATTTGATGCAATGCTTAACGCATTGCGCGTCCTCGTCGACGCTATGCTAATTCTCCTCGGACAGTCGCCGAAACATCGCATAACGATGTTTTTTTCGGCTCCGACCCTCACGGGTTCAAATCCATTTTTGTTGCAGAAAAAAAACAACGAGGATAAACCTCGTAATTTTTTCTGGTACGCCCGAAGGGATTTGAACCCCCGACACTGCGGTTCGAAGCCGCATGCTCTATCCCCTGAGCTACGGGCGCACATAAAGCTTTTATATAATACCACAAAGCATGCTTAAAAATCAATAAACAGCAGGCGTAAAGATACGCCTGCTGTAAACTATATTACACTAAGCCTTGTGAATACATGGAGCTTGCGACCTTTAAGAATCCCGCAATATTTGCGCCGAAGACTAAGTCGCCTTCCTTGCCGAACTCTTTTGCGGCGTTTGCTGCATTATGGTAAATATTTTTCATTATCTGGTGGAGCTTTTCGTCAACCTCATCGAATGTCCATGAATATCTCATGCTGTTCTGTGACATCTCAAGCGCGCTGGTGGCGACTCCGCCTGCGTTTGAAGCTTTGCCCGGAGCATAGAGAAGCTTTGCATTCTGGTATACCTTTATTGCCTCGGGTGAGCTGGGCATATTTGCGCCTTCCGCTACAAGTTTGCAGCCGTTTGCCACAAGTATTTTTGCGCTCTCTTCGTTTATCTCATTTTGAGTAGCGCAGGGTAGGGCGATATCACATTTTATTGTCCATATTCCAGAGCAGCCTTCAGTATACTTTGCGTTTTTACAAGTTTCGCAGTAGGTTTTGATCCTTTTTCTTTCGACTTCCTTTATCTGCTTTATCAATGGCACATCTACACCGTCGGGATCGTAAATGTAACCGTTTGAGTCGCTCATCGCAACGACCTTTGCGCCAAGCGAGATAGCCTTTTGAGCTGCATATATTGCGACGTTTCCGCTTCCTGATATAACAACTGTTTTGTCTTTAAGCGTATCGTTTTTGTCTGAGAGCATTTCGTTAACAAAATATACGAGTCCGTAGCCTGTAGCTTCCGTTCTTGCAAGACTTCCGCCCCAGTTTAAGCCCTTACCTGTAAGAACTCCTGAGTATTCCTTTGTTATTCTTTTATATTGACCGAACATGTAACCGATTTCTCGTCCGCCTACGCCTATATCGCCTGCAGGAACATCTTCATCCGGACCGATGTGTCTGTAAAGCTCTGTCATGAAGCTCTGGCAGAATCTCATTATCTCGGTATCGCTCTTTCCCTTGGGGTCAAAGTCGCTTCCGCCTTTACCACCGCCTATGGGAAGACCTGTAAGTGCATTTTTGAAAATTTGTTCGAATCCGAGAAATTTTATTATGCTCAAATTTACAGAAGGATGAAAGCGAAGACCACCCTTGTACGGGCCGATTGCGCTGTTAAATTGTACTCTGAATCCTCTGTTTACATGGTTCATACCCTTGTCGTCTGTCCAAGGTACTCTGAAAATCATCTGTCTTTCTGGTTCGACTATCCTGTCAAAGATACCGGATTCAAGGTATTGAGGATATTTTTCAGCCACTACTTCAAGAGACTCCAATACCTCTTCTACTGCTTGAAGAAATTCCGGTTCATTCGGATTTCTTTGTTGAACTGTTTTGTACACATTGCTTAGTTTGTTCATCTAATACTCCTGTTTCCTTAATAAAATGATAAATTATTATACATCAGCAGATGATAAAAGTCATTATAAAAATAAATATTTATTATTATAAGCTATTGTATGGTATAATAAATCAATTAGCTTAAGGACAATTGAAATGTATAATATCGCACTTTTGGGTTTTGGCACTGTCGGCATGGGCGTATATGAGATACTCTCATCATTTAATGCCGAAAACGAAGAAGACAAAAAAATAAACATCAAAAAGATTTTGGTACGCGACGTTTCGAAAGAACGCAAAATACACGTCGAAGCTGATATATTAACGGACAATTTTGATAGTGTATTAAACGATTCCTCAATTCAGAGTGTTATATGCGTAATGGGTGGAATGTTGCCCGAGTACACTTATATAAAACAGCTTTTAAGTCAAGGGAAGAACGTTGTTACTGCCAATAAAGAGGTTATTGCTCCCCACATAGACGAATTATTGAAGCTTGCCGAAGAAAATAACGTGAATCTCATGTTTGAAGCTTCTGTTGGGGGAGGAATACCCATTATTTCTTCTATATCGGATATTCTTCGCTTAAATAAAATAAATAAGATACAAGGTATTTTAAACGGAACCACAAACTTCATTTTAACAAAGATAGCAAAAGAGAAGCGGGAGTTCGATGATATATTGAGCGAGGCTCAAAAGCTTGGATTTGCCGAGGCAGATCCCTCAGCCGATGTGGACGGACACGATATTGTAAGGAAAATATGTATTCTTTCTTCCATAGCCTTCAAAACACTTGTTAAGCAACAGGACGTTCATTTAAGAGGAATAGGGAATATAACTCTAACAGATATACAGATGGCGTCTGAATTCGGCTACAATGTAAAATATATCGCACAAGGCATTCTTACCGAAAAGGGCTACAGTGTTTCCGTAACGCCGGTGCTGTTAAAAAACGACCAGGTACTAAGCAATGTGAACGAGGAATACAACATCATCTTGGTAGAAGGAGATATAATAGGCAAACTGTGTTTTATGGGTAAGGGAGCCGGTAAAAACGCTACTGCCGACGCTGTTGTATCAGACCTTCTAAAAACTATTAACAATGAAAATACTTATAAGGATATGTCATTTACATCTTCTGTTACTTCGGCAGGGCTCTACGGAATAACAAACGAATATTTCATCAGAATAAACATAAACGACCATTATCAAATATCAAAAGCTCTTAATGCGATAGATAAAGTGATAATGAAAAACAAAATGTTCTATATTAACGGAATGTTGTATTTGATAACAGAAAATATAGAGTCCTATAAGATGAAACAGCTTTTCGAAAAGCTGCAAACTATTTCCGACAATGTGTTTTACGCGCGTATAGAAAACAATTTATTATAAAAACAGGAGTTAACAATGCTAAACAAAGACAATATCATACAGGCAATTACAATAGATGACGATATCGCTAAAATATCAATACTTGAGGTTCCGGATAAGCCGGGTATCGCATTCAGACTTTTCAGTGCAATAGCAAGTGAGAACATAAAGATAGAAAGTATTGTTCAAAATGTAAACAGGAACAACGTCAATGACATAACCTTTACCGTACCGATAGACGAAGCACAGCGCGCTCAGGAGATAACAGGAGAATTCGCGCACGAAATAGGAGCCACTAAGGTTGTTTACGACGAAGGTGTCGTTCGTCTTTCAGTAATAGGTGCCGCAGTGGTAGCTAATTCGGATATAGCTTCAAAATTTTTTAAGGCTTTATATGATATAGGTGTAAACATACAGATGATATCAACTTCTGACGTAAAAATATCGTGCGTTATAGACAAAAACACCGCTAAGGATGCTTTAAAGCAAATATATAAGGAATTTGAGAACGCCTGATAATTAATGCATATTTATAAAATAAATGATTTACCCCCCAAAAGCTGTTAGCTTTTGGGGGGTAATCAAGTCAATTTATTTCTTTTCGGGCTTCCAGCTGCTTTTCATGCCTACTGTTTTATTGAATACAAGCTTATCGGCTTTACAATATTTGCTGTCGGCGCAGTAAAAACCGTTTCTTACAAACTGATACTTGTCGTTCGGCTTTGTTCCTTCAAGATAAATTTCCGCAAATCCGTTTTGTATGCAAAGAGAATCCTTGTTTATCCTGTCAAGCAAGCTTTCGCTGTCGGTATCTTCTACCAATAGATCGTTGAAGCTTCTTATTTCAACCGGCACGTTTTTATCCGCGCTCACCCAGTGTATAGTGCCCTTGACCTTGCGTTCGTTAAAGCCGCTTCCGGATTTTGTTTTTTCGTCGTATGTGCATAATACCTCAGTTATTTTGCCGTTTTCGTCCTTTTTAAATCCCGTGCATTTTACGAAATAAGCTCCCATGAGGCGAACCTCATTATCAGTAAAGAGCCTGAAGTATTTTTTAGGCGGTATTTCCTCAAAATCGCTTCTTTCGATATATAAATATTTACCGAAGGGTACCTTTCTGCTAAGTGAATCTTCATCATCAAGAACAAAAGGAATATCAAGTATTTCGGTATCGTTTTCAGGGTAATTTGTGATAGTAAGCTTCAAAGGGTCAACAACGCACATTACTCTTTTTGAGTGTTGCATTAAATCATCGCGTATAAAATACTCGAACTGTGAATAGTCGATAGTTGAGTCCGCTTTTGCGACGCCTATTTCCTCGCAGAAATTTCGTATAGCCTGCGGGGGTACTCCTCTTCGTCTGAGTCCGCACAGCGTTGGAAGTCTCGGATCGTCCCAGCCGTCTACAACATTCTCGTCCACGAGCATTTTTAGGTATCTTTTGCTCATAACGGTCTTTGTCAGATTAAGACGCGCAAATTCTATTTGCCTTGGGGGGGATATTTTAAATTCGTCAATATTTGAAAGCACCCAGTCGTACAAGGGTCTGTGATCTTCAAACTCCAGAGAACATAATGAGTGAGAAATATGCTCTATAGCGTCCTCTATCGGATGAGCAAAATCGTACATGGGATATATACACCAGTTATCCTTGCACCTATGATGCTTTTCGTATAGTATTCTGTAAAGCACAGGATCTCGCATATTCATATTCGGACTTGACATATTTATTTTTGCGCGCAAGACTTTTTTACCGCTTTCAAAGCGTTTGTTCTTCATTTGTTCGAAGAGCTCTAAATTTTCTTCGATAGATCTGTTTCTGTAAGGGCTTTCTTTACCGCTTTCAGTCAAATTACCACGCGTCTGTCTTATCGTTTCCTGGTCTTGGTCGTCTACATACGCAAGCCCTTTTTTTATAAGCTCCTTTGCACACTCGTACATTTTATCGAAGTAATCCGAAGCGTAATACATTGCGTCCCATTTAAATCCGAGCCAGGTTATATCCTCTTTTATGGCTTCGGTGTATTCGGTGTCCTCTTTAGAAGGATTTGTATCGTCGAAACGCAGATTGGTCTTACCGTGAAATTTTTCCTGAATTGAAAAATTTATGCAAATAGCCTTTGCGTGACCTATATGCAAATAGCCATTGGGTTCAGGCGGAAACCTTGTGTGTATATCGTCTGCTTTACTTCTTCCGTTTTCTATGTCTTTGTTTATTTCGTTGTAAATAAAATTTCCGATAGCTTCACTCATAAGTTGCATTCCTTTCGTGGGTGATAAATATTGTACATTATTTCCAAGCGTTTGTCATTAAAAAAGGCATTATATTTTTATGTATATTTAAGTCTTGTCATGTTATAATAAATTTGAATCTAAAAGGTATTTTATATGAATAATGCAAATAAATTTTTACAAGCTCACGAATTGTTGTACACACAAACGGATATTGAACAGTTAATTGACGCAAACAACAAAGAACTGATAAACGCTTTGTATTCTCGTCCTTCGTCGTTATCATTTATACCCTCAAGATGTTATATTAAAAATATTTCCCGTATCGACGGTAAGATAGTGGCTGTTGATTGCGGAGGCACCAATCTGAGAGTTGCGCTTGTAGGCTTTGACGAAAAGAATGAACCTATTATCGAAAAACAGGATAAATATATCTTGCCCTTCACATCTAAAGATGCCAACTCGCAGGAATTCTTTTCTTTCATAACGGATAAAATAATAAAGATACATAAAAAGCCCGAGTATATCGGCGTAAGTTGTGCCTATAAAAGCACAATAGACGAAAACAGAGATGCAAAGATACAGGCGTTGGGCAAGGAAATGCGTGTTAGGGGAATAGAAAACAAGCATTTTGCGTTCGAAATGAAAAAATATCTGCATGATGAAACGCATATAATATGCTTAAATGATACGCCCGCGTCCATGTTGGGTAATTTAGACACAAATATATTATTATCACAGGACTTTTGCTGCGGCTTGGTAGTTGGAACAGGCATGAATACATGCTTTAAACAGCCCGAAAAAGGCATTTTAGCCCCTTCGTCGGACAAGAGCGATATCATAGTAACCGAATCAGGTTGTTTTGATAAAACAAAACGCAGCCAAATAGATATAATGCTTGATAAAAATTCCAATATCCCGACAGATCACCAATATGAGAAGATGATAGGCGGCAGGTATTTGCCGAATTTATTTGCTTATTGCATGGAAGCTGCCCTAAAAGAGGGATATATAAAGGATAACAGCTATGCTGTTTTTGATAAAAACGGCAGCTATCTCGATAGAGTGTTAAGAGCAGAAATAAAAGGAAAAGACGATGAATTTGCTCGTGAGGTATTGCGACATTTAATTAAAAGAGCCTCAGCATTTTGTGCAGCCAACATTGCTTCTTACTCACTTTTAAGCGGCTGTAAAAAAGTATTTATTAGCTGTGAAGGCACTACCCTTAATAAGCTCGGCGGCTTTAAAAACGGTCTGATCGAGTATTTGAATGAAATATTGCTAAAAAAAGAGCAGATAAAATATGAGCTTATCTCTTGTGAAGACAGCGTTATCAAAGGAGCAGCAAAGGCAGTATTAATGTAAATAATGTCTTAAAAATCTTTTTATATCATATAAAAAAGTATATGATTATAAGAGTTTAATTATTACATAAAGTGAGAGGAATAGATGATAGTATTAGTTGTTAATTGCGGCAGCTCATCACTCAAGTATCAGCTTATTGATATGGCCGATGAGAGCGTAATGGCATCAGGACTTGCCGAACGTATAGGAATGGCAAACGGTGTGCTTACGCATAAACTGAACGCACAAAAAGTTGTTATTGAACGTGAGATGAAGACGCACAAGGACGCTGTGGATATGTTGCTCGATTTCCTTGTAGATCCGAAATATAAGGTTCTCACATCCATGAAAGAAATAGGGGCAGTAGGACATAGGGTACTGCACGGCGGAAGCAAATATTCCGAAAGTGTGCTCATAAACGATGATGTATTGGAGGCAATAGAGGAATGCATACCTCTTGGGCCGCTTCATAATCCCGCAAATCTTATAGGAATTAATGCTTGTGCTGCGGCACTTCCAGGAGTTCCCCAGGTTGCGGTATTTGATACGGCTTTTCACCAGACGATGCCTGATTATGCTTATACATATCCGATACCGTATGAATATGTTGAAAAGCATAAAATCAGAAAATACGGTTTTCATGGAACGAGCCACAGATATATTTCAAAGAAGGCAGCTGAAATACTCGACAACGACCACTTAAAGCTTATAACCTGCCATTTGGGTAATGGTTCAAGCATAGCCGCCGTTAAGGACGGAAAATGTATAGATACTTCTATGGGGCTTACCCCACTTGACGGACTTGAGATGGGCACAAGATGCGGAAGCATAGATCCTGCGGTAGTAAAGTTTCTCGTAGACAAAGAAGGGCTTACTGTAGACGAGGTTGATACTATATTAAATAAAAAGTCCGGCGTACTCGGAGTAACCGGAATCTCCAGCGACTTCAGAGATGTTGAAGAGGCTGCTGATAAGGGCAATGCCAGGGCAAAGCTTGCGCTTGATATTTTCTACTATAGAGTAGTATGCACCATAGGCGCATATGTGGCGGCGCTCGGAGGGGTCGATGCGATAGTATTTACGGCAGGTGTCGGTGAGAATTCCGCTACAGGAAGAGCAAGAGCAATGAAGGGACTTGAGTACCTCGGAGTTACGATTGATGAAAAGGCAAATGATACAAGAGGAACCCAGAGCGTTATCAGCGGAAAAGACTCTAAAGTAGTGGTATTGACTATACCCACGAATGAAGAGCTTATGATAGCTAAGGATACGGTTGAGATAACAAAAGATTTAGTTAAATAGGCACATATAGAAAAAGACCGACAGTATTCACTGTCGGTCTTTTTCTATATGTTTGCTTACCGAAGAACTATTTTGTTTCTTCGTCTTTGAGTCCGTAACGCTTTTTGAATTTACCTACCATACCGCCCGTATCAACGAGTTTCTGTTTGCCGGTGTAAAACGGATGACATGCCGAGCATATTTCGACTGATATCTCGTCTTTTGTTGAACCGGTTTCGAAGGTATTCCCGCATGCGCATCGTACTACACACTTGTGATAATTCGGATGTATGCCTTCCTTCATATTCTCACCTCATAAGTTATTTACTGATTTACAGCCTTAAAATTATATCAGTTTATCAGTCTTATGTAAACCTTTTATGCGTTTTTTAAAGCTTTATTTTAGATAAAAGTAAATACTTAGATAAAATTCCGAGTTGAATGTTTATTGATTGGCATAATTCTTTAATACATTCCTAACGAAATCTGCATTGGATTTTGTTTTACTCATAAATTGAATAACGCCGTCCGTGAAGCCTGTATTGCCTTTTGCGGCAAAAGCTTTTCTTATGGCAAATTCGGCGGATATCTCGCTGTCGATAAGTAAAAGGTCTTCTCTGCGAGTCCCTGAACGAGAAATATTTATGGCGGGGAATACTCTTGCTTCGGAAAGCTCTCTGTCAAGATGTACCTCCATATTTCCGGTACCCTTGAATTCTTCATATATCATATCGTCCATTCTGCTCCCCGTGTCTACAAGCGCTGTTGCAAGTATTGTCAAAGAGCCTCCGTTCTCGATATTTCTTGCCGCTCCGAAAAACTTCTTCGGAAAATATAAGCTTTCAGGATCAAGACCGCCGGATAATGTTCTGCCTGACGGGACGACAACAAGGTTATTTGCGCGCGCAAGACGTGTAATGCTGTCTACCAATATAACTACGTCTTGTCCGCTTTCCACAAGCCTTTTGCCGCGTTCAAGCACTATTTCAGCTGCTTTTATATGGTTTGCGGGTTTCTGGTCAAATGTTGAGTATACAACGTCTGCGTTTATGGAGCGCTGTATGTCGGTGACCTCCTCAGGTCGTTCGTCTACCAGCAATATGATCAATTTAACCTGAGGGCAATTCTCTTCTATAGCGTTTGCTATTTGCTTGAGCATTATCGTTTTGCCCGCTTTCGGTGCAGACACGATAAGTCCTCTTTGCCCCTTTCCTATAGGAGCGAATATGTCGAGTATCCTTGTGGAAATGACGTTCTGATTTGTTTCGAGTTTAATCTTTTCTTTTGGGAAAATCGGCACAAGTTTGTCGAAATCGGGGCGGTTGACCATTTTTTCGGGACTCATATCATTGACTTTTTCAACGTACAATAGAGCGTCATATTTTTCGTTTTCACCTGATATCCTTATACGTCCCTTTATACTGTCGCCTGTTTTGAGCTTATATTTGCGTATTTGCGAAGGCGATACATAAATGTCGTTATCTCCCGACATATAATTATTAGTGCGCATAAAGCCAAAGCCCTCGGGGTTTATTTCAAGGATTCCCTCGTGTGACTTCTCATATTCAGACATATCTTTTGTCTTTGAGCTTGCAAGCTTCTTATTTTCTTCTTCGATTATCTGCTGGGTTGTTTTACCGTTTACGCTTTCTACGAATAGCATCGCATAGTATTTCTCGCCCTCCTTCGGAGGTCTGACCTTGCCGCTTATTTCAAAGCCGGACATAAGCCTGAATTTCTGAACCTGCGAGGCTGAAACATATACATATTCTTCGGGGGAGGTCATTTCCGGAGTTTTGAGGAAGCCGAAGCCTTCGGGTAATATCTGCACAACGCCTGCCATTTCCACGCTGTCGTCAATAGAATCCTTAAGCTTGGAATACCTCCTATCGTCGATTGCAGCCTGCTGAGTAAGAGCGTTAATCAACTCCTGCTTTGACATCTTACTTATTTTGGGAATATTATTTTCCTTTGCCGCGTTTCTCAGCTCGACGAGCGTAAGAGAAGAATAGTTCTTGTCCAATGTAACCTCCGGGGTAATTAAATTTAGATAATATTGAAATTCAATGAATATTAACAGAAATAACAGAATTTGTTCTTATAATGGAGAAGTGCTGATAAAAGTGTTATAATACTATCACACTTTATAAAAAAAGTAAACCGAAAGAGACGGTAAATGCGCATAATTATAAGCATTTACCAAAAGTAATAATTCATGTGTGAGACTAAAATATACGATCTGAATGATAAAAAGAATTATGAGTTATATATTAAAGAAGCCGCAAAGTGTATCATATCGGGCGGAATAGTGGCGTTCCCGACAGAAACCGTCTACGGTTTGGGGGCAAATGCCTTTGACTCTGTTGCTGTAGACAAAATATTTGCTGCCAAGGGTCGTCCGAACGACAACCCTCTTATTGTACATATAGCTGAAAAAAACGATATAAAGAAAATTGCACAGGATATTTCTCCTAATGCAGATAAAATAATAAACGCTTTTATGCCCGGCCCGATAAGCGTTATTGTAAAGAAGAAGGATTGCATTGCGGATAATGTGAGCGCTTCACTCGAAACAATAGCTATAAGAATGCCTTCTCAAAAGCAAGCGCACGATTTTATAAAAGCCTGCGGTGTTCCGATTGCCGCACCGAGCGCAAATATTTCGGGCAAGCCGTCGCCTACTGAAGCGAAGCACGTCATTCATGATTTAAAAGGGAAGGCTGATATTATTCTATGCGGAGATAAATGCGAGGTAGGACTTGAGTCCAGCGTTGTAGATATCAGTCAAGAGAATATAACGATATTACGTCCGGGTGCGATAAGTGCCGATATGATAGAAAAGGTTACGGGATGCAGCGTATCATACTCAACGCAAACAAGCGATTCCTCCGTACCAAAGGCTCCCGGAATGAAATACAGGCATTACAAACCAAACGCTAAGGTTATATGCATATGCGGAGATTTAACAAAGGCTTCCGAATATATATGCCAGAAGTTGGATAATACAAGCAGCAAAAAGTATACGGCATTGATGTTTGAAGAAGCGCAGAAGCCTGAGGGTGTGGAAGTATTATCTTTGGGAAGCGTCGAAAAGCCTGAGTATGCAGCAAGGGTATTGTTCTCATATTTAAGATTATGTGATGAAAACGGAGTGAATGTGATATACGCCATGTGCCCACCTGACGAAGGCATAGGCAGAGCCTACCGAAACAGGATTTTCAAAGCGGCAGATGAAACAATCATTCTTTAAAATTAAGATATTTTACATTTTTCATTAAAATATCTTATTATCTGATATAATGAATAAAACTACTATTAGGAGAAGTGATATGAGACCCAGCTGGGATAAGTATTTTATGGATCTGTTAGAGCTGATAAAAACGAGATCCACATGTATGAGAAGACAGGTAGCCGCAATCATAGTGAGAGATAAGCAGATTATATCAACAGGGTACAACGGAGCTCCGAGAGGAGTATTTCATTGCGATCAGGTCGGATGCTTAAGAGAGAAAATGCATGTTCCTTCAGGAGAAAGGCATGAGCTTTGCCGTGGTATACATGCCGAACAAAACGCCATAATCCAAGCTTCTATACATGGCGTAAGTATTGAAAACAGCGAAATTTATATTACCGATTCGCCATGTATATTGTGCAGCAAAATGCTTATCAATGCAGGGATAAAGAGGATAGTATACAAGGGAGAATACCCCGACAAGCTTGCTCTTGATCTTCTTAATGAAGCCGGTGTTGAGGTTGAGCATTATATAGAGGGAAAATAAAATGTTTTTTAAATGGATCGACAAAACTCTGTGTTAAGTTAGCAGGGTTTTGTCGGTTTTGTTTTTAAAAAATAAAAATACTCGGTTAAATGTATTTTCAAATACATTGACTTTGACTAGCTCATAAGCTAAAATAACGTTTAATAGCAATGACGAAGAAAAGTATCAAAGATAGCATTTTTCCAAGAGAATCTGTGAAAGGCTGCAAGCAGATATTATGCGCTTTTGAGAAGATCACTTCCGAGCAGAACAGTTGAACATATAAGTAAGCTGTTTCGTTTTTATCGCGTTAAGATAACAGAGAGGGCTTTTGCCAAAACGGGTGGTACCGCGGAATTTTTCGTCCTGTAATCGGGCGTTTTTTTATTTATCATTTCGGAGGGAAAGATGTATTTTAAAGAACTGAATAATGAAGGTGTAGCACAGAATGAGAAGCAGACAGCGCAATATTGGGATAAGATAGATATCTTAAAACGTACGCTTGATGAAAGGGAAGGAGCAAAGAATTTTGTATTCTATGAGGGTCCTCCCACAGCGAATGGAAGACCGGGTATTCATCACGTTATAGCGCGTACGCTCAAGGACAGCGTCAATAAATACAAGACCATGAAGGGTTATCGCGTCGTAAGAAAAGCAGGATGGGATACTCACGGTTTGCCTGTTGAAATAGAGGTTGAAAAGAAGCTCAAAATGAGCGGTAAACAAGACATAGAAAAATACGGAATAATGGAATTCAACAAGCAGTGCAGAGAATCCGTATTTACTTATGAAGCTTTATGGCGTGAAATGACAAAGCGTATGGCTTATTTTATTGATTTGGATAAGCCGTATATAACGCTTGACAACAATTACATAGAGAGCGTTTGGTGGATACTGAAGAAGTTTTTTGACGAAGGCTATATGTATGAGGGTCATAAAATATTGCCGTATTGCCCTCGCTGCGGAACAGGTCTTGCTTCTCACGAGGTTGCACAGGGTTATCAGATGATAAAAACAGACACAGTTTTTGTGCGTTTCAAGAGAAAGGACGCTGAAGAATACTTTCTTGTGTGGACGACTACTCCGTGGACTTTGGCTGCCAACGTAGCGCTTGCGGTGCATCCGAAGGTAGATTATGTAAAAGTGAAGAACAATGGCGTTGTTTATATAATGGCAAAGGGTCTTGTGTCGAGCGTCTTGGAAGGCGAATATGAAATTATCGAAGAGATGAAGGGCGATAAGCTCGAATATATCGAATATGAGCAGCTTATGCCATTTATTAAAACCGACAAAAAAGCATTTTATGTAACTTGCGCAGATTATGTCACAACTCAGGACGGCACCGGGGTAGTGCATATTGCAACTGCTTTCGGAGAAGACGACTATAATGTAGGACAAAAATACTCTCTTCCCGTATTGAATCCTGTAGATGAAACAGGTAAGTATACCGAGACTCCGTGGAAGGGTCAATTTGTAATGGACGCCGACAAGGACGTAATATTATGGCTTAAGGAAAACGGCGTGCTTTATAAAAAACAGCGTATGGAGCACAATTACCCCCATTGCTGGAGATGCAAAACGCCGCTGTTATACTACGCGAAACAAAGCTGGTATATAAAGACGACAAAATACAAACAGGAATTATTGGATGCAAATGATACCGTCAACTGGTTTCCTGATTTTGTCGGAGAAAAGCGCTTCGGAAATTGGCTTGAGAATTTAAAGGACTGGGCTATATCGAGAAACAGGTATTGGGGCACACCTCTTAATATTTGGAAATGCTCATGCTCTCATGTTGAATCCATAGGCTCAAGAGAAGAGCTCATAGAAAAAGCTATAGAAAAGATAGACGAAAACGTTGAACTTCACAGACCCTACGTTGATGAAATTCACATCAAATGTCCCATATGCGGTGAACCTATGACGAGAGTTAAGGATGTTATCGACTGTTGGTTTGACAGCGGTTCAATGCCCTTTGCGCAATATCACTATCCGTTTGAGAATACTGAAGTATTTAACGATCAATTTCCTGCTGATTTTATCTGCGAGGGCATTGATCAGACAAGAGGTTGGTTCTATTCACTTTTGGCAATAAGTACTTTTCTTACAGGGAAAGCCCCGTATAAAAATGTTTTGGTAAATGATTTGATCCTTGATGCTAAGGGACAAAAAATGTCGAAGTCAAAGGGAAATACCGTTGACCCGTTTGAATTGTTCGATAAATACGGAGCGGACGCTCTGCGATGGTATCTTTTATATGTATCGCCTGCATGGACGCCGACAAAATTTGATGAAGATGGTTTAAAAGAGGTTATCAGCAAGTATTTCAGCACACTTAAAAACATTTATTCGTTTTTGGCTCTCTATGCCAATACGGACGGTTTAACACCGGAAGCCTTTTTATGCGGTATGGAGCATACCAAAGAAATTGACGACTGGCTTATATCGAAATACAATTCTCTGGTTCGCGAAATCACATCTGACATGGAAGCGTATGACACGACCAAGGCGGTTCGTTCGATACAGGAATTTGTCAACGAAGACTTCTCAAACTGGTATATCAGAAGAAACAGACGTCGTTTTTGGGCAAGTGGCATGACTGAGGATAAAAAAGCAGTATTTTCTGTCACATATAATGTCCTTTGCGGTATATGCAAGCTGTCTGCGCCCTTTGCGCCATATATAACAGAGGAAATCTATCGTGATTTAACAAATGAAGAATCAGTTCATCTTGCTTCTTATCCTGTTTGTGATGAAAGCCTTATTGATGAAAAGCTTGAATATAAAATGGACACAGTGAGAACTCTTGTAAGCATAGGAAGAGCGGCAAGAGAAGAGGCTCAAATAAAAGTACGTCAGCCGATTGCCTCTGCTATAATAGATTCACAACTGAAAAATACGATAGGAGAGCTTACAGAGCTTATAAAAGAGGAGCTTAATTTAAAACAGGTTATCTTCGAGGAGGACTTGTCTTCATTTATGAATTTCACTATCAAGCCCGACTTCAAGGTCTGCGGAAAGCTTCTCGGCAGCGGAGTTCAGCAGCTTAACACTTATCTTATGAATTGCGATACAACAAAATTCATGTCGGAATTGACAAAGTCAAATGAAGTGAAGGTTCAGATAGAGGGAAAAGAAATCAGCCTGACAAAGGATATGCTTGATATAAGGATAAACGCAAAGGAAGGCTTTGATGTCCAGATGCAGGACAATCTGTTTATTATCCTTGATACAAAGCTGACAAAAGAGCTTACCGACGAAGGGTTTGCAAGAGAAATTATTTCAAAAGTTCAGCAAATGAGAAAGGCTGCCGATTACGAGGTTGCTGACAGAATAAAGCTGTATATAAACGGAGACGAACAAATATCTTCGGCAATCAAAGCATATGATGCGTTTATTAAAAAGGAAACTCTTACTACACATCTGTATTTTGGTGAAAACGACGGTGAAAACGTATCTATCAACGGACATGAAACGAAAATCAAAACTGAGAAGATATAATCTTTATTTAAAGATAAAAAGCAGACTTTTAACTATAAACCGATAATTTATGATTAAAATGCCAAGTAAATAAGAAGAGGACAGAATACTATTTTAAGTATTATCTGTCCTCTTCTTATTGTTATTATTCTTTAGGTCTTATACTAATTGCATCGCCTGAATTAACAACCAGTTCTCCTTCTTTATCTCTTAAAGTACGCCACCAGCCTTCAGGGAATTCGTTAAGGCTGACGCCCTCTTCTTCGATAAGCTTCTTTCTTACGTCCTTACCGTTGATATCATGAGGCATAACCTTTTTTTCAAGAGCCATAGCCGCAGCAAGACCGGCAGCCTGTCCTGTTCCCATTGCAGGCCCGATTATTCTCATAGCTCCGTTCGCATGGAACTCCGCAGAGCAGCAGCGACCTACCACCATAAGGTTGTCTACCTTCTTAGGCAAAAGACATCTATAAGGTATCTCACAATAATCACGAGGATTGCTTCTTGCCTCAACTCCCGCAGGACGTACAAACGGGTGCATAGCAGCACTGCACTGAGCTTCTCTGCAAACAGCGGAGCCAGCTTGCTTGGGCAGGTGAATATGTCTCATAAATACTGCTTCGGGATTAGTGGGATGATGAGTATCGAACATTTCGGGGAATCTGGCTATGCCGTCTTCAAACTTTGTTCCGCACGCAACGTCTGCTGCCTTTAACATATATTCACCGAATATTCTTCTTGAGTCTCTTGTTCCCGGAATTGAGCCCATACCGATAAGACGAACGTTTTCGTATCCCGCAACGTATTTCCTTAAGAAATCCTGGAATTGCATTATAAGGCTGTGCTGTTCAAGTACCTGACGGGTTATATCCTCAACATCTGTATTATGCGTGTAGTAGCTGTGGAAGGAGAAGGTGCAAAAGCCCTTGTTTTCAGGTGTTGTATTTGGTATCTGTACCTGAAATATTCCTGCCCACGGATTGGCTACATGACGAGCCAGCTCTCCGGCTGCTATTGCTTTTTCCTCCATAGCATATATAAGAGGTTTGACCTTTTTCGCGTCGCAGCCATCTGCGATCTGTTTTTTCTTAAATTCTTCGTTTGCTGCTATATATTTGGGTTCATCGAAGCCTTCCCAACGAGTGCCCATGGTTGTAGACATGTTCAGTCCTGCGAAATCCGCTCCTCCGACCTGATACGGTACTCCTGCCATAGCTGCAAGATCGGCATCTCCCGTTGCATCTATAAATAAAGAAGCGTGAACCTGCATCCAACCGCCTTTAGTGTAAAAGGTTGCCGCGGTAATCATTCCGTCGGAGGTTTCAACGTCCATGCATGTGGAATCGTATATTATTCTGCCTCCGCATTCCATTACCATTTGTTCAAGCAGTACCTTGGAATACTCAGGATCGAAGGTCGGATTATGGTCATCGTTCGCGCCCTTCCTTAGAAGTACTCCTTTTTTATCGAGTCTTTCTACGAACTCCTTGCAGTTGCCCTCTATCATGCCGGCAACCTGCGGTACGTAACCGTTTGTTGCAAGTCCCCCGAGACTCACGCCCTTATCAAAAATAATAGTCTGAAGTCCTCTTCTGGAAGCGGTTATTGCAGTAGAACAACCTCCTACACCGCCGCCTACAATGGCTACGTCACAATATAAATGTTTTGTTACTGTTTGCATAAAAATACCTCCGTTGTGTTTTTAACAGTAAAATGACCGATAAACGATGTGTTATAAATTCAACTTGTTCACGTTTATGGTTTGGAATAAATTATGTATATATAATATTGTAAACCATATGTAATTTAAGTCAATAAGTATAAAAAAAAATATAAAATACTTATGCATACATAAACACAATATGTCTTGCTCGTCAAGTTAAATATAAAAAGATGTGAATTGTAAAAACGAATAGAATATAACAAAAACTAAGTTTGTTTGTCTAAGCTCAAATGAAAATGTATTGATAAACAAAATAAGAACGGCAGAAAAATATCTGAATATTTTCTGCCGTTTTATAAATTTATATCGACATCATTAAGGTAGTATTATTCTGTGGGTTTAATACTTATTGCGTCTCCAGGATTTACAAAGAGCTCACCCTTTTGATCTCTTAAATGTCGCCACCAGCCTTCAGGGAATTCGTTAAGGCTGACGCCCTCTTCTTCGATAAGCTTCTTTCTTACGTCCTTACCGTTGATATCATGAGGCATAACCTTTTTTTCAAGAGCCATAGCCGCAGCAAGACCGGCAGCCTGTCCTGTTCCCATTGCAGGCCCGATTATTCTCATAGCTCCGTTCGCATGGAACTCCGCAGAGCAGCAGCGACCTACCACCATAAGGTTGTCTACCTTCTTAGGCAAAAGACATCTATAAGGTATCTCACAATAATCACGAGGATTGCTTCTTGCCTCAACTCCCGCAGGACGTACAAACGGGTGCATAGCAGCACTGCACTGAGCTTCTCTGCAAACAGCGGAGCCAGCTTGCTTGGGCAGGTGAATATGTCTCATAAATACTGCTTCGGGATTAGTGGGATGATGAGTATCGAACATTTCGGGGAATCTGGCTATGCCGTCTTCAAACTTTGTTCCGCACGCAACGTCTGCTGCCTTTAACATATATTCACCGAATATTCTTCTTGAGTCTCTTGTTCCCGGAATTGAGCCCATACCGATAAGACGAACGTTTTCGTATCCCGCAACGTATTTCCTTAAGAAATCCTGGAATTGCATTATAAGGCTGTGCTGTTCAAGTACCTGACGGGTTATATCCTCAACATCTGTATTATGCGTGTAGTAGCTGTGGAAGGAGAAGGTGCAAAAGCCCTTGTTTTCAGGTGTTGTATTTGGTATCTGTACCTGAAATATTCCTGCCCACGGATTGGCTACATGACGAGCCAGCTCTCCGGCTGCTATTGCTTTTTCCTCCATAGCATATATAAGAGGTTTGACCTTTTTCGCGTCGCAGCCATCTGCGATCTGTTTTTTCTTAAATTCTTCGTTTGCTGCTATATATTTGGGTTCATCGAAGCCTTCCCAACGAGTGCCCATGGTTGTAGACATGTTCAGTCCTGCGAAATCCGCTCCTCCGACCTGATACGGTACTCCTGCCATAGCTGCAAGATCGGCATCTCCCGTTGCATCTATAAATAAAGAAGCGTGAACCTGCATCCAACCGCCTTTAGTGTAAAAGGTTGCCGCGGTAATCATTCCGTC
Source organism: uncultured Lachnospiraceae bacterium (assembly GCA_964618075.1). Taxonomy (GTDB): domain Bacteria; phylum Bacillota; class Clostridia; order Eubacteriales; family Anaerofustaceae; genus CAYTMY01. The sequence goes on along the minus strand of CAZTZO010000001.1, from coordinate 90,632 downwards.
GGAGGTTTCAACGTCCATGCATGTGGAATCGTATATTATTCTGCCTCCGCATTCCATTACCATTTGTTCAAGCAGTACCTTGGAATACTCAGGATCGAAGGTCGGATTATGGTCATCGTTCGCGCCCTTCCTTAGAAGTACTCCTTTTTTATCGAGTCTTTCTACGAACTCCTTGCAGTTGCCCTCTATCATGCCGGCAACCTGCGGTACGTAACCGTTTGTTGCAAGTCCCCCGAGACTCACGCCCTTATCAAAAATAATAGTCTGAAGTCCTCTTCTGGAAGCGGTTATTGCAGTAGAACAACCTCCTACACCGCCGCCTACAATGGCTACGTCACAATATAAATGTTTTGTTACTGTTTGCATAAAAATACCTCCGTTTAAGACTGACAATTAAAGAATATAACCTAAACCGCCGAATAAAAGAGTCGCTACTATGATATAGATAAGAACCATAACTCCGCCGTATTTCAAAACGAGAGCCTGTGAATCTATCCACTCATTTCCTATAAGCATAGGCGCCCATGCACCGGCGCTCATAGTCAGCATTCCGAGCATTGCGGAAATTATTATTGCGCAGCCCAATACTGACGGATTGATTCCGGAGCCGACATAATTTACTACGAACGGCGATATTATCGTAATGATAATTATACCGGTCGAAAGATTGCTCATGAGGTTTGTAACAATTGCGGTGAATGCTATAACTATAAACAGGAAAACGAACCAGTTCATATCTCCGAATATTGGGTTTAAGAGCTTCGAAATGGCTGTTGTTATACCGCTGTCCTTAGAAGTGATAGCCTGACCGATGACTACAAATGCACCCGTACAGAGGACAGGTCCCCACATAACGCCCTTTGAAAGAGCTTCTCCGAGGTTCATAACGGGTTTTCCGTCGAGCTTAATAAGGTTGAGTGCGACAAGAACAAATGCGAACCAACCCGCAAGGCTTAATCCGTTCATCCAGACCTTTAGTCCGCTTCCCGCAGGAAGTAAACTGAGAACTATACTAAAGCCGATACCAATAACGAAAGAAACAAGCAATGTGATCTGTTGTTTATTGAAATGAAGTGTTGATTTATCAATTCCCATTTTATCAAGATCAAGGTTTGCAAGACGCGATACATCTGCATGGAAGATGTATTTAATGGAAAGACCTTCTACTATTGAAACTATACTGCCTACGATAAGACCGCATAGAATATATGTAGCAGTATCAAGCTGAATACCGAAGTTCGCCATTATAGCGTTGAAGCTTCCGACCATTGCAAGCTGAAGTCCTGCTATAGGAAGAGAGCAATAACCTAACCATGCCACCATGAATGTGCCTATCGTCATAAGAACGGGTAATTTTTCACGTCGCTTATAACCGGTGGTCTCAAATATATTTCCCAGTATTTCCCATGCAAGGAAGAAGGAAGCATAGCTTAAAAAGATGCTTGCAAAGAAAAACGCCCATAGAAAAACGCAGCAGAAAAGTACAGGACGTCCTTGCAGGAATTTTCTTGTTATAAACCATCCTGCTATTATTTTGCCTGCGCCGCTTTGACGTATAGCCCAACATAACGCCATGAGCGCTATCATTTGGAATACAGTCGTGTTCCCGAGCATTTTCGTAATGAATTCGGTTGTTGTTGTATATCCCGTAAACATTACCGCCGGTATGGAAAGAAGCGCCGGCCAACTCATGTCAAACCATGACAAGAACCATATCGTTCCGATAAATATACCGATGATCTGTACTCCCATTTTAGTAACTGTCCCAAACGGTGGGACGATAAGTCCGAAAAAGAACATAAAGAATACTCCCACAGCAAGCTTAAGGATATAAGTTGTCGTGGTTTCCTTCTTTTTTACAGGTGTTGCCTGTGTACTCATAAAATATTACCTCCTCTTGATTATGGTCTGGTCGTTAAATTATCTTTTACCAAACCGTGCATTATACATGTATTATTATATTCTCGGCGAAAAAATTGTCAATATATATATAGAACATAAACATTATATTTAATATATAATAAAGAACATGTACTAAAATAAAAATTAAATATATATTATATATAATTGCGGTAATACTATTTATTGTGATTAAGAAAAGTGTATAAATTATGTATATAAATAAAATCGGAGTATTTCAATAAATTAAAAATGAAGCATATATATTGATAAAAAAAGTCGAAAGGAAAGTATGCTAAATATAAATAAAATGCGTAGGACACCATTTTGCTGTTATTCAAATGTCATTACAGTTTTGTGTTAAATTGAGCTTATAAATTTATATAATATTAAAATATCTTAGGGTAGCAAGGACTTGAAAAATAAGAAATGCAAAGTATGAGTAATATCATACTTTTAAGCTTGCTTAAAAGGAATGATATTACGAGGAGTTTATATGGCGGCAAAATACATGAGCGAAGCGCTTTTTAGCGCGAAGCGAAGAACCATATAAAAAGAATCTTTAAAATATTATTTTGACGACATAAAAAACAGCTATTTGGAGTGTCTGAGGCTTGCCTCAAAGACAATACAAAAGCTGTTGAGCATTTTTGAAAATGGCAGGGGTAGCAGGACTCGAACCTACGAATGACGGAATCAAAATCCGTTGCCTTACCGACTTGGCTATACCCCTGTGATAGATGCCGAAAAATATATTAACATAACCGCAGGATTTTTTCAATAGTTATAAGTAAGTGAATTAACAATAAAGTGCCAAATGCCAAAGGCAAAATATAAGGTCAAATCACTTTTGAGTTGATAAACAAAAATACGCTTAAGCTTATCTGTAATAAAAATTAAGTTACAATAACAATTAATGTATCAATAGTTTATGCATAAGTTTGACCGCTTTCTTTGCCTGCTCGGTTTCGATCAAAAGTGAAATCGTATCGTTTGAGTCGGTGGACTGATATACTCTTATATTCTGTGCATACAAAACCGCTATCATTTTTGCGAGCACGCCGGGAGTACCGTGTATTGAATTTCCAAGCGCTGTCAGCTTTGTAAAATTCTCGGTAAGCGTATATTCCATTTCTGCCTGAGTCATATAATCCTTGAGTGAAATAATATCGTTCTGTGAAATAACGAACATTGTCTCTTCTGTGAATATATTTATCATATCAAGGCTTATATGACGCTCGGCAAGAGATGAAAACATTTGATCCTGTTTTATTATATCGGGACACTTAACATGGACCTGAACGCATCCTGAAAGAGCTGTGATTGCGCTGAAAAGCTTGTTTTTGTCCCGAAGCTCACTTGAATCCGCAATAAGTGTGTGTTTACCTTTCCTGCCGTTTTTAGCTTTTAAAATACTCACGGGTACGTCGGAGTCCATAGCAAATTCAACGGCTCTCGGGTGGATTACTTTTGCTCCGAGAGAGGCAAGACGGAAAACATCACTGTAATTGATTGCATCAAGAAGCTCCGCAGTATCGACTACATTCGGGTCAGCCGTCATAACACCGTCTACATCGGTATATATCTCTACAAGCTTTGCGTTTAGAGCTCCTCCTAAAGCAGTTGCCGTGATATCACTTCCGCCTCTGCCTAAGGTAGTTATTTCACCATTGGCGCCTCCGCCCTGAAAACCGGCTACGACCGGTACGACATCCTTTTGCACAAGCTTGAGTATTCTATCGGTATCTATATCTTGAATAATACCCTCGCCGAAATTATCATTTGTGTGTATCCCTGCCTGCGCTCCGCTTAAAGCAACAGCCTTTATACCGTTTGCGCAAAGCTCCTCTGCAACGACAACGGACGATATTATCTCTCCGCATGAGGAAAGCATATCCTTGTGACGGGCTTGTTTCTTTCCGGATTTTATCAGGGATAATAGAGTATCCGTAGCATATGGGGAAGGGAAACGTCCCATTGCGGAAACCACGACCACAGGGTGTAGACCGTCTTCTATTGCGTCCTTTGCGTTTAATATAATAAATTTTCTGTTTTCCGGCGTATCAACACTGGTTCCGCCGTATTTCTGTACTACTATATCCACTGGTATTTCCTCTTGGTTTATAATTCAACGAGTATTGTGTCTGTACCTATTTTTTTGACTTTATTCCAATTTATCTGCATATGATCGGTTTCCGAAGAAAAAAGAAGATTGAATTTATTTCGGGGAAGCATTATAGCCTCTATAAGTCCGGTTTTTTCGTCCACCTTTAAATCGCAGCTTTTAAGATATCCTATTTTTTCACCCGTAGTGATGTCGACTATGACTTTATTCCCACTACTGAACAGCAGCATATAAATCACCTCGGTAATGTATATGCGAAAATTACCTTATTGATTACATATTACCCGTACTGCCGAAGCCTTTATCGGAGCGAAGCGTATCGTCAAGAGAATCACACTTTATAAAGTGGGCTCTCTCATATTTTGAGAAAACCATTTGTGCTATTTTTTCTCCGGGCTTTATTACATACTCTTCATTTGAAATATTGATTAGAGCTACCTTTATTTCGCCCCTGTAATCCGTATCTACTGTGCCTATACCGTTTGCTACGACAATGCCGTGCTTCACCGTCATTCCGCTTCTGGAGCGTATTTGAGCCTCGTAACAATAGGGAAGAGCAATGTAAAGTCCTGTCGGCACAACAACTCTTTGCATAGACTTTATTGTTATATTATTACTTAGATTAGCTCTCAAATCGCATCCTGCGGAACCCTCTGTCGCATATTCAGGGAGGGGATATGGTGATTTGTTGATTATCTTGACTGTGAAAATTCCCATATTACTTTTTGTTTCTGTTAAAATCTCTCGGTCTGCGATCTCTTCTTTCACGCGGTTTATCGTCTGTTTCGACGTCGCCCCCGGGTAAAAGAGCTTTTCTTGAAAGGTCAACTCTGCCTTGATTGTCAATACCGATAACTTTAACTTCTATTTCATCTCCGATATTTACAACATCCTCAACTTTTTCAACGCGCTCAACCGCAAGCTTGGATATGTGAACAAGCCCTTCCTTACCGTTCGGCATTCCGACAAACGCTCCGAAATTCAGCAGTCTGGTTACTTTACCTTTAAATATTGCTCCAACTTCGATATCCTTTGTAAGACCTTCTATTATTTTGACTGCTTCCTGCGCTCCGTTTGCGTCAACGCTGGAAATATATACTGTACCGTCTTCGATTATATCGATTTTTACGCCTGTATCCTCTATTATCTTGTTTATTACCTTGCCGCCGGTACCTATTACGTCGCGTATTTTATCGGTGGGAATTGTCAAAGTTATAATTCTTGGAGCGTACTTTGATACTTCGCTTCTGGGCTCCTGTATAACCTCATGCATTTTATCAAGTATAAATAGTCTGCCCTCTTTAGCTTGTTTTAATGCTTGTGTAAGAATAGCTTCGTTTATCCCATGAATTTTAATATCCATCTGTATGGCTGTGATACCCTGTGCTGTTCCTGCCACCTTAAAGTCCATGTCACCGTAAAAATCTTCCATACCCTGTATGTCTGATAGAACAGTGATCGAATCGTTTTCTTTTATTAAGCCCATTGCTATGCCGGCAACCGGAGCCTTGATGGGTACGCCCGCGTCCATAAGAGAGAGCGTGCTGCCGCAAACGCTGGCCTGTGATGTAGAACCGTTTGAGCTTAACACCTCAGAAACTACTCTTATCGCGTATGGAAAATCATCGTTAGAAGGGATCATAGGCAGTAATGCTCTTTCCGCCAAAGCACCGTGACCTATCTCGCGTCTGCCCGGTCCTCTGATAGCTCCTGTTTCACCGACTGAGTAGGGAGGGAAATTATAATGGTGAATATATCTCTTGGAAGTCTCCTCGCTGAGTCCGTCGAGTATTTGTTCTTCTCTTAACGCTCCGAGGGTAACTACGGACATTACCTGTGTTTGACCGCGTGTAAACAAACCGCTGCCATGTACTCGTTTGAGCTTACCGACCTCGCAGCTGATCGGACGTATTTCATTTATAGCTCGTCCGTCTGGGCGTATGCCTTCCTTCGAGATCATATCACGTACGAGCTCTTTGAGTATTTTGGTGCAAATTTCTTCGATGTCCCTCTTTGAGTCAGGGAACATATTGATATATTTCTTATTAATAATATCTCTGGCATTGTCTATATTTTCGTCGCGCTTCGTTCTGTCAATATTTTTAAGAGCTTCCTTGAAAAGAGCATACGCTTCATCGTGTATGGCGTCTTTTATTTCTTCGTTAGGTCTGTAATACGGTATATCCTTCTTTTGTTTTCCTACCGCTTCTATTATCTCTTCTTCAAAGGCGGCGATTTTCTTTATTTCCTCATGAGCTTGTAGTATTGCCTTTATCATAATATCTTCGCTCACGACGTTCGCGCCTGCCTCTACCATAAGTACAGCGTCCTTTGTGCCGGCGACAGTCAAATTGAGGTCGCTTTTTTCGCGTTGCTCGCTGGTAGGATTAATTATCAGCTTGTCATCTATAAGACCTATATTAACTGCGGCAACTGGGCCATCAAAGGGAATATCTGATATACATAAAGCGATCGAAGAACCGATAAGAGCCGTTAATTCAGGCAGATTATCATATTCCACACTCATAACCGTGCATACTACCTGCACATCGTTTCTGAAGCCTTTATCGAATAGCGGTCTTAATGGTCTGTCAATAAGACGTGCGCTTAACGTTGCTTTGTCGCTGGCTTTTCCTTCTCTTTTTAAAAACCCGCCGGGTATTTTGCCCGCTGCATAAAGTTTTTCCTCATAATTGACGCTCAACGGGAAAAAGTCTATGCCTTCCTTAGGTTCTTTTGACATTGCTGCCGTTACAAGAACGCTTGTGTCACCGTAAGAAATGAATGCTGAGCCATTGCACAGCTGCGCAAGTTGACCAACCTCTACGCTTAACTCTCGTCCTGCAAAATCTGTTTTAAATACTTGTTTCATCTGTCCTCCTATTTATAACTTCAAAATAGGCTTCCGTCACCTTAATAAAAAAAGACGGGCAATCTATAAAGAAATATATGTTATGAGGCTATTCTATCACATGTGTAAAGTTTAATGAACAAAAACGTTAAATAAAAAAGGCTTTCGTAAAAGCCTTTTGAAAAAATTATTTTCTTAATCCTAATTTTGCAATTATTGCACGGTATCTCTCTATATCCTTTTTCGTAAGATAATTGAGAAGTCTTCTTCTTTTGCCGACCATCATCAAAAGTCCTCTTCTTGAATGGTGATCCTTGGGATTCTTTTTAAGGTGTTCGTTAAGGTTGTTAATCCTGTCGGTGAGTATCGCTATCTGCACTTCGGGTGAACCAGTGTCTCCCTCATGCTTGGCGTACTCGTTAACGATTTGTGCTTTTTCTGTTTTCAAAATATTCCTCCTGTTTTGTTTGTTCGCCTCTGTCCCGGTACATCGTTGGAACAATCGGTATACTGCGACAAAGGTAATGCCATATAATTATCTATCGGCAAATGATATAATAACAAAAATATTTCCTTTTGCAAAGAGAATATATAAACAAATGTTAAAATAAACACATTTACGTTAAAAGCTTTTTAGTTTGTTATATCAACACAGTAAACCGCCGTACCGCCCACGCCGCCTATCCATGAGAGTGAAACGTAATCGCCATGAGCGGCGAAAGCATAGGGAAGCCCGGGTGCGGCAGAGTTGTAGTAGTAGCCCGTATTGTCACGGGTCGATAACGTCGCCGCCTCGACTTCTCCTTTGGGTAATATCGTAAAAGAAAAGATCATCGCAAGAGCGATGATCAGCGTTTTAAGTATTTTGTTTTTCAATTTTTATCCTTTCTGTTATGTGTTATATTCTATTAATTGCAATCCGCAGGTAGGACAAGTGGTACCATAAAACCAAGCATGACAATTACCGCAATAATTTCCACCATCTACAATAACCAAATCACCGATATCTACATCGTAGCTTCCGCCTCCGCCAGAATATCCTCCGCCGGAGTAGCTTGAAGAACCGCCCGATGATGAATACGAACCGCCCGATGAATATCCGCTTGAAGCGGCTATGACCGCCTGCTGTTCGGCGGCATATTTCTCTGCAACTGTTTTAAGTCCGCCAAAGGCTTTCTCGCGCTCTTCAAGCTTGATATCGTCAAGCTTATGTTTTCGTCTTTCATAATTACTTACCTCTTCTTATTTTGATTGTAGCACACGTTAATGGCTTTGACCATCAATTTAATCTTTTCTTAAAGCTCGCGCTTTTTCAAATATGGACGCTATGCGGTATGGAATTAATCTTTTAAATTCATACGCGATACACCTAATGTTGCAATTTACAACACAAAAGATTGTAGAAAAATATCTTGACATCTTATCTAAATAGCTATATAATATCTCAATACGTGATATTAACATATCATTATTATTTATGTCATAAATGTTGGAGGTGAGAGCTGTGGCAGTACCTAAGAGAAAGCAGTCAAAGTCAAGAACAGCTAAAAGAAGAGCGAACTTCAAACTCAGTATGCCGGCGCAGTCAGTATGTCCGGAATGTGGAGAATTCAAGCAGCCTCACAGAGTCTGTCCGAATTGCGGAAGTTATAACGGCAGAACGGTTGTAGAAGAAGACAGCGACAAATAATAAATGACTGCGGTGCCGTTTGGCGCGGCAGTTTTTTATATTAAGTGAGGTAATAATATGACTATATTTCTGGACGCAATGGGCGGGGATAACGCACCCGATGAAATTATTAAGGGTGCAGTAAAGGCCGTTAAATCATTAGGCGTACATATAACCTTAATAGGCAAAGAAAACATAATTTCCGATGTTTTTAAAAAGTATTCGTTATCAATGGATAATATCGACATAATGAATGCCGATGAAATGATAGGAATGGACGAAGAACCTGTAGGAGCTGTTCGAAAAAAGAAGGAATCATCTATGGTGAAGGGTGCTTTAGCGGTCAAAGGCTTGTATGACAGTGCTTTCATTTCCGCCGGCAGCACGGGAGCACTTCTTTCCTCTGCTCTTTTATATACGGGAAGAATAAAGGGCGTTTTACGTCCCGCATTATGTACAATAGCAATGGCAGGTAAGCCTCTGGCTGTTTTAGACAACGGCGCAAACGCAGACTGTAAGTCCGAATATTTTGTTCAGTTTGCAAAAATGGGAAGCGCTTATTATTCTGCTGTAATGGGAAATGACAATCCAAAGGTCGCTCTGTTGAATATCGGTTCTGAGGATATAAAGGGAAATACCTTATATAAAGAAGCGCACGCTCTTTTAAAAGCAGACGAAAGCATAAACTTTATCGGCAATACGGAAGCAAACGCCGTGCTTAACGGTGAAGCGGACGTGGTGGTGTGTGACGGCTTTACAGGTAATATTTTCCTTAAAACTCTCGAAGGATCGTTTAAATTTGTTCTGAATATGTTAAAGGACATTTTTTACAAGAGCTTTATAAACAAGCTTGCTGCATTGATAATAAAAAAAGACTTAAGCGCGAAGAAGTCGGCTTTGGATCCAAAAGCGTACGGTGGTGTACCGTTATTGGGTATAAACGGCATTGTTATTAAAGCTCACGGCAACAGCGACGCTACAGCCATAGAAAATGCAATACGACAGGCAAATACTTTAATTACGAATAATGTTTTAGATAAAATAAACAAAACTCTGTAAATCTGAGCGAAAGTATGGTATAAAAGTAAAAAGAATTGTAATCGGAGGTACTTATGATATTCGATAAAATCAAAGACATAATTGTTAAACAGCTTGACCTTGATCCTGAAAAGGTAACTGAGGATTCTTATTTTATAGAAGATCTCGGGGCTGACTCTCTTGATGTTATGGAAATGATAATGGAGTTCGAAAACGAGTTTGATATTGAAGTTGATGAAGATACTCTCAGCGGTATCAAACAGGTAAAGGATGTTGTAAAGTATTTTGAGGATAATGCAAAATAATTACATTACTGTTTAAAAGTATACAGGGGCTTTTTATAAGCCCTTTGCTTTATTTAAGGGTACGAAATCATGAAAACACATAAAGATTTGTCGTTGTTCGAGGACAAGCTCGGATATAAATTCAAAAACAAGGATCTGCTTAAAGAGGCACTCATTCATTGCTCGGCGATAAATGAAACGCACAAAAAAAGCAATCAACGGCTTGAGTTTTTGGGAGACGCAGTTCTGCAGCTTTGCGTCAGCACACATATGTATAATAATTTTCCGGATTATGATGAGGGAGCTCTTTCAAAACTGCGCTCTCTTTTGGTATGCGCAGATTCGTTGTATATTTCCGCAACGGACATCAATCTGAGCGAATACATTGTGCTGGGCAAGGGGGAAGAACACAGCGGAGGCAGAAAGAAGAAAAATATCCTTGCCGACGCGTTTGAATCCTTGATAGGAGCTATTTATCTTGATGGAGGATTTGATGCGGCGGATAGATTTATATTGACAAACCATCACGAAGTAATACAAAGAGCGCTGTCAGGAAACTTAACTTACGATTACAAGACAATGCTTCAGGAATATATTCAGTCACACGAGTTGGGACATCTTGAATACAAACTTGTAAACATGATCGGACCGGAGCATGACAGGACGTTTGTTTCATGTGCAGTATTGGAGGATAAGGCGTTTCCTTTGGCAAAGGGACATAATAAAAAAGAGTCCGAACAAAGCGCTGCGCAGAACGCTCTAATCGAATTAAAATACTTTGGTTAGGTGATAAGTGATAAGATGATACTTAAAAAGCTTGAAATATATGGGTTCAAATCCTTTGGCAAAAAAACCGAAATCGACTTTGACAGCAAGGTTACGGGTATAGTGGGTCCAAACGGGAGCGGGAAAAGCAATATCACCGACGCCATAAGATGGGTTATGGGCGAGCAGAGAGTTAAGCCTCTTCGCGGTTCTAAAATGGAGGATATAATTTTTTCCGGCACAAACGAGAAGAAAGCTCTGGGTTATGCGCAGGTTATTATGACGCTTGACAATTCGAGCGGTATTTTCGGTGGAGATTATAAAGAGATTTGCGTTATGCGCAGGTTATTCCGTTCCGGTGAAAGTGAATACTTTATAAATAAAAGTCAATGTCGCTTAAAGGATGTACAGGCACTGTTTATGGATACAGGGCTTGGAAAAGAAGGCTATTCTATAGTAGGACAGGGACAGATAGAGTCAATAGTTATAAATACTCCTGCGGAAAGAAAGCTTCTTATAGAAGAAGCGGCGGGTATCGTAAAATACAGAACGCGCAAAACGGAAGCTGAAAGAAAGCTTGAACGAGCGCAGAATAATTTATATAGAATAACAGATATCTTAGCGGAACTGGAGGGGCGTTTGCCTTCATTGAAGCGTCAATCCGAAAAAGCAGCAAAGTTTGTCGAGCTTCGTAATCAGCTTAAAGATATGGAACTCGGTATCTTTGTGCATAGGATGGATATCTTAAACGAGCGTGCTTCAAAGGCATATGAGGACAAGGAAGCGTTTGAAAACAGCCTGAGCGAATTGGACAATCAAATAGAACAAAACGATAAAAGCTACAGGACGCTGCAAAATAAAATCGGAACGTACGACGAGAATATAAAAAGAGTAAACGATAATATTTATTCTTTAATGAATGAGTACCAAAACGCAAGAGTAAATTCGCAAGTGGCAAAATCCAAAATAGAAACTTACAATCAAAGCCTAAAGGATTCTGATTTGGAGAACGGCGAGTATGACGAGTCTATTAAAGAGCTTAGCATACAAAGAGCTAAGCTTGAAAAGGAGCTGTCGGATAACAGAGAAAAGCTTAACAGTAAGGCTGTAGAATATGACTCTTTTCGTCAGAAGGCTCACAATTTACTGGACGATATAAATATTGCCCAAGGTAAGCTAAAGCTTTTATACGGTTATGAAAATTCTCTTGAAGGATACCAGCGGGCAGTCCAGGAGCTTATTAGAGCAAAGCAGAATCATCCCTCCCTTAAAAATGGGTTGTATTCAACTGTAGGAGAAATAATTGATACAAAGCCCGAATATGCAACCGCCATAACAAAAGCATTGGGCGGCGCAATGTCATATATGGTAACGGAAGATGAGAAGATTGCTTCGGATTGTATAGAGCTTCTTAAGACGAACAAATGGGGAAGAGTGACGTTTTTACCGAAAAATATAATCAAACCAAACCGTCCCAATGATGATTTAAAGGAAATAGATAGAGTTGCCGGATTTATTTCTTTTGCTGATAAGCTTGTATTCTGCGATGCTCAATTCGACGATATAGTTAACAGCCTATTGTCTAGAATAGCCGTGTGCCAAGATATAAACAGCGCAAATAACATAGCGAAGGCAGTAAAATATAAAATAAAGATAGTAACCCTTGACGGCGAGGTTTTGTTTCCGGGCGGCGCTGTTTCCGGCGGTAAATATAAAAACGAGAACGAAGGCTCTATTGTAAGAAGAACAGAAATAAAAAAGCTTGAAAATCTTATTATAGAAAAGCAGACAGTCTATGATAGTATGCTAGCTAAAAGCGATGCACCGAGTGAAGACGAGCTAATGCTTATAAGAGAAGATTCTGCTCGAATTACCGAAAGAATAAAAAGTATTAAAGAAAGAGAAGAATATTTCTTTGATATAAAAACTAAGAAAAGCGCACAAAAGCTTGCCTTTAAACAGGAAATAAGCGTTTTGGAAAAACAGCTTGCCGACTGCTTTGACATTGATTCCAATTATGAAAAAAAAAGGAAAGCGTCGGAGGATGAGTTTGCCGAGCTGAATAAGGAAAAGGAAGCCTCCAGCAAACAGTATAACCGCATTAACGATATTATCCTTGCGCTTAATAACGAGAAAACCGCCGTCATAGAAAATCTTTCAAAAGTAAAAACGGATATTGCAACTACCGAATACGAAATAAGCCGTTTGCAAAGCGATATGATGGAAAATTATTCCGTAACTTATGCTGCGGCGCTCCAATACAAACAAAATATAGATGATATACAAAAGAGTATCGTCGAGGTTTCAGCACTTAAAGAAAAAATACGCCGTTTGGGCAATATCAACGTAGACGCCCTTGAGGAATATAAGGAAGTTCAGGCGCGTTATGAATTGATGAGTACTCAGAAAACCGATTTGGTCGAATCAAAGGACGAGCTGATCAAAATCATAAGGGATTTGTCGGTTTCCATGACAAAACAGTTTATGCAGCAGTTTGAGCTTATCCAAAATGAGTTTGACCGCGTTTTCAAAAAACTCTTCAGCGGCGGAGAAGCTATGCTTGTATTGACAGATCCTGAGGATATAATGAACAGCGGAGTTGATATAACGGCAAAACCACCCAACACAAAGCTTAGAAATATAGCGGCACTCTCAGGCGGAGAGAAGGCGATGACAGCAATATCTCTTATATTTGCGATACTAAAGAACAAACCGTCGCCGTTTTGCGTCCTTGATGAAATAGATGCAGCCTTGGACGATGCAAACGTAGTTCGTCTTTGCGAATACATGCAGACTGTCATAAACGATAACCAATTTGTGATTGTCACACACAAAAAAACTACTATGGAGATAGCCGATACTCTTTACGGAGTTTCGAAGGGGAAGGAAGGAATAACGCAAATGCTATCCGTTAAGCTTACGGATATAAATATTAATGAAAAGGGTGAGGTCAGTGCCTAACGATATTAACAACGGTTTTTTAAAAACAAAAAAAAGCTTTTCCCAACGCTTTGTCGAGGTGTTTAGTGGTCGTATTGATGATGAGCTTTACGAGGATTTGATAGAGACTCTTGTTTTAAGTGATATTCCTTACAAAACGGCTCAATTAATCATAGACGGCGCAAAGGAAAGACTGTCTCGAAAGAATATAACCAACGAAGAGGCTGTTAGGGCGGCAGTCGCTGACAGCGCTTATGACATAATTAAAAAATGCGCCTGCTTTGAAGGAATAAAGAAGCCTGCCGTGATTTTGGTAATGGGAGTTAACGGAGTCGGAAAGACGACTACCATAGCAAAGTTAGCCAATCTTTATAAAAATGAAGGTAATAGCGTAATGCTTGCAGCTTGTGATACCTTCAGGGCTGCTGCAAGTGAGCAGCTTTCAATATGGGCGGAAAAAATACATGTTCCGATAATTAAAAGTATGACAGGTCAGGACGCCTCCGGTGTCTTATTTGATGCAATAACATCTGCAAAAGCTAAAAAAACTGATGTATTGATATGCGATACGGCAGGACGATTACAAAATAAGAAAAATCTTATGGACGAGCTTGAAAAAATATACAGAGTCGCAGAAAAGAAACGTGAAGAAATGAATCTGTATTCTCTTCTTGTGCTTGATGCCATGACCGGATTAAATTCAATGAATCAGATATCCGAATTCTCTCAAATTCGTGAGCCTGACGGAATCGTGTTGACAAAAACAGACGGCTCGGCAAAGGGCGGCATACTCATAGCGTTGGCAAGTGAAAAGAAGGTACCGATATGGTATGTCGGTACGGGAGAAGGGATAGATGATATAGCAGTGTTTGAACCAAAGGCGTATATAGACGCGATATTGGGATAACTCTATTGTTGCGTTGTGCATATATTGATTGTGCAAAATTACATATTTTCGATAATATTAAAAAATAATTGACTTTATATTTTAATGAAGGTATCATTATATTGTAATATTCATTGCAAAACATTAAAGTTTTTGCACAAAGAAAGGAAGAATGTACATGATAAACTATGATTTCTCAATTTTAGACAGAATCGGTCTTGAGTATCCTGTGGTAGGCGTAAAGTATTCGCTGATGAAACCTGCAAAATTGCCCAGACTAAAAGAAAAAATCGCAATATGCGAAATGAACAAATACTGTCAGGATAACGGCGGTTTTTATGCGGAATTTGAAGATCACGGATGTAAGGTCGGCCCTTATCTTTTGGGTCAGATGAAAGAGGACAACATCTATGAGAGCGGACAGATTGGCCCGAAAATCGGAGTTTATGAGGATGCGAGAGCAAACAGAAGGATATACACTCATGCGCTCAGACTTGCGCAGGGCACAGCTCCTTATGTATGGTTTGCAAGAATAAACGAGATTGACTTCAATCCCGATTTGATCATCATTACGGCAAGAGCAACGCAGGCTGAGCTGTTGCTTCGTGCACACGGTTACAGAACAGGCGAAGGCTGGGATGCAAAAGGAACTACTGTTGCCGGTTGTGAATATATGTATGTTTATCCGTATTTGACAGGTAAGATGAACATGCTCGTATCCGGACTGCATCACGGTATGAGAGCCCGTGCTCTGTTCCCCGAAGGACTGCTTTTCCTCTCATTCCCGTTTGATAAGATTCCTGAGCTTCTTGATAACCTTGAAACGATGGAAAAGGAAAATAAGCTGGATCTTCCTCAGTATCATTGGGGTAAGGCTAATCACGAAAAGTTTATGCCTACAGTAGCCAAAGACATGATGGACGAAATAGAAAAAGCGAACGCCAGAAAAGACTGAGCGAAACTTTAAATAAATACCATAAACAAGGCTTCTCATTTTTAAATGAGAAGCCTTGTTTATGGTTAATTTATATGATTACTATTTATTATAAGTTAAAGATACATCCGTCAGACTGAGCAGCTTTATCGTAACCTTCTCTTCGTACTCTGCTGCCTCTGCGATTATTTGTTCTGTCTGTTCGCTGTCAAGCTTGTGCATATTTAAATGCAATCTGTTGCAAACGTCGAGAGTTTCTTTTAGATCAAGCGTAATTTTATTTTCTCGTTTCGCTTTTATCATTGATATCATTATGGCTACAAAGGCGTAAGCGTAGGCAAGCATTAAATCATCAGGCATATCGCCGTGCATATAATCATTTTGTTCTTTTAAATGCCTATAGTCTGAATCAACAAGCAGCTCGCTCAGTAGGTTTTCATTGGCAAGCTCATGATAAAAACGCATATAGTTATTGTCCTGAACGAAGGTTTTGACAAAGCAGCGAATATGTATTTCGTCACGAACGAGAATATTGTCAAACTTGTCGTAGAACAATTCCTTTATCTTCAAAAAATAGTTTTCGAGATAATCGTTGCATATTATGTTCGCTATGTCGGTTTTGTTAGGGAAATGATACGTCAAAGAGCCCAATGATATTCCCAAAGCTCCCGCTATATCGCGCGAGGTCGTGCGTTTGAAGCCTTTTTCGTAAAAAAGTTTTGATGAAGTTTGTATTATCTTCTGTTTTATTACGGAGCTCTTTTTATATTGTCCCATTAATTGCCTCATTCATCTATTGAAATAATTATAACATATCCGAATAAAAAAACAAGACAAAACTAACCTCGCACTAATTTGTTTATTATAAAAAGATTTTAATAAACGTCAGTCCTCATATTTTTTACATATATCATCAAAGCCCTTGTGCCCCCTGAGCTTGCGCATATCGGCAGTATGTTGTGGGTCATTTACACTGCGTACAAATTCAAAATATTTTTGTGCGGCAGGAGCAAGCTCCGTATTATCCATGCCCATAGTATAAAGCTTATCAAGCATCTCATTCATTTCAGGTAATACTTTAATTATGTGTCTGTTGTATACCGTGGTGTCACCGAGCTTGTCGTGCTGCATCTTTGCAAAGCGTATAGCCTCTACAAGCTTAAAAAAGTATTCATTTTTCATGGTCTCATCATTCATAATAACACCTGCTTTTCATTTAAATCATCATCATTAAGTTCATCGTCTGTTATATTGCGTATCTCTTTTTTATGAAATACGTCATACATTATCGGGACAACCAATAATGTCATTGCTGTCGCATATACAAGACCTCCTATGCATACGACCGCTACAGGCTGCATAAGCTCGGCTCCGCTTCCTATACCAAGAGATATGGGAAGAAGCCCCAGCACTGTCGTTAAAGCAGTCATGAATACCGGGCGCAATCTTGTCGTAGCGGCCTTTACAATAGCCTCCTGTTTTTCAATACCGCTCTTTCTTAATTGATTTATATAGTCCACAAGCACGATACCGTTGTTGACTATTACTCCGACAAGCATAACGAAGCCTATCATCGCAACAACGCTTATGGTCATGTTGCATAAAAGCAGTGCAATCAATCCTCCGGTAAAGGCAAGAGGTATCGTATACAGTACTATAAAAGGAGACAATAATGATTGGAACTGAGCCACCATTATCAGATATACTATTACAATTCCCAATAAAAGCATCATCATCAAATCGTTCAAGGATTTATTTATTGATTCGTTTTCTCCCTTAAATTCATACGTGATACCATCTAATGGCTTGTAGTCGTTTAAGGCGTTCTTTGCGCTGTTTGTCAAAAGTGTTACGTTATAGCCGTCAGCCACTTTTGCGCTGACGGAAATGTATCTTTTTTGCTGTGTTCTCGAAATAGAGCTTAAGGCTGTCGTTCTCTCTATCGAAGCGATATCGCTCAAAAGAACGCTTTTGGCATTTCCGGAGCTGTCAGTATAATCTATAACCAAACTCTGTATATCCTCAGGCGTTATGGTTTTGTCATCCTGACCTATAACGTTAACGTCATAAGAGCTTGACGAGAGCGTGATAGTGGTTGCAGTGGTTTGTGTATTTATTCTCTTTGCTATCGACGCATATATCTGTGCAACAGTTAAGCCGCAGTTCATGGCTTTCTGTTTATCTACGCTTATTCTTATTTCCGGTGTGGATGCTTCAAGCCCGTCTGAAACCTCCGTTGTTCCTTCGACAGATTTAAGGATTGTTCCGATTTCACTTGCCGTTTGTTTAAGCTTATCGAGATCGTCGCCGTATATATTGATAGTTATACCGGAGGAGGTGAGCGATTCAACAGAGCTCATGGATGAATATCCACCGCTTATTGTGATTTTACAGGGCAAATCGCTTAAAGCCTGTGTTATCTCGTTTGTTATTCTTTTTGTTGTTCTTTTGTTCGCCTTTGACAGAACTGCATAAATCGTGACGTTTGTCGTATTGCTTGCAGATTGGCTTAATCCCATTATGCTGCCCATTCCGTTTGATAACATACAGCCTACCGTCTCTACGCCGTTTATGTTCATTATTCGCTCAGCAGCAGTATCTGCCGCACCAGCCGTTTCACTTAGCAAAGAGCCCTCAGGCATTTTCATTTGAACCATAAGCTCTGTGCCTGACATTTCCGGCATAAAGGAGAAGCCCTTCACTAACGAAAGGGCAACGGAAGCTATAAGAAGAAATACAGCAAGGAGCAAAACAAGTTTTTTCTTATTCATTGCCTTCTTAAGTAGCTGCTCGTATTTTGCAAGGAATTTTTCGTATCTCGGTTTTGGTTTCGATGCAATATTTCTCATCACACCGCTTGCCATTGCGGGTATAAGCGTAAGCGCCACTATCAGGCTTGCAAGTAATGAATAAGTGATTGTAAGCGCCATGTCAGTAAAAAGCTGCTTGGTTATTCCGTCGACGAATACTATGGGAAAGAATACGCATATAGTGGTCAGAGTAGAAGCTGTTATAGCGCCGGTAACCTGCTTAGCGCCGCTTGCGGCGGCTTTAGCGGCACTTACTCCGTTATCACGCAGCCGATATATATTTTCTATAACCACAATAGAATTATCAACAAGCATTCCGACTCCCACAGCAAGACCTGCCAATGAAATTACATTTAGCGTTACGCCGGAGAAGTACATTAAAACTATTGCAAAGGTTACGCTTATCGGTATACTGCATGCTACGAGGAAGGTCGGGCGTATATCCTTTAAGAACAGGTAAAGTATAAGTATGGCAAGGATTGCGCCTATCAGTAGATTACCCAAAACCGAATTCACGACTAAATGAATGTAGTCGCCCTGGTTCATAAGAGACGTAAAGCTCAGTCCTTCATATTTATTTTCAAGCTCTGAAAATTTTGCGTTTATATTATCTGCAACTGTAGCCGTGGCATAGTTGGATTGTTTGGTAAACGATAACAAAATACCGTCGTTGCCGTTTATTTTTGCGTATATTTCCGATGAATCATCAGTCATTACTACATCAGAGACGTCCTTTAAATATACCGGCTCTACTCCTTCTATTCCGGGATCAAATAAAAGCAGGTTTAGCATATCGTCTAAGCTTTCGAATTTATCTCCGACCTTTACGAGATAATCGACTCCGTTTTCAGTAACATAGCCAGCGGGCATGGAAAAATTCTGTGCCGAAAGCAGCGCGCTTATCATTTCCTTGGATATCATCTGCGTCATATCAAAAGAGCCCGTATTATTTAACTGACTCATTGCAGAGTTAACAGAGCTTATCTGCGTTTCTATTTGGTTTATACCCGCATTTATCTGAGCAGATGCGTTATCTATTTGGTTAATACCGTCTTGCATCTGCGCTATGGTATTAGGAATTTCTGCTCTTGTTAAGCCCATCTGTGTAAGAGTGGCTTCCAATGAAGAAATTGTAGCGATTATCTGTTGGTATGCGGCGTTTGATGATAAATTTGCAGGTGGTATTGTACTTTCCAGCTGTGACTTTTGTGTTTCCAGATCATTTAGGGTATCACTCAGATTTGTTAAATCGTTTAAATTTGATTCAAGCTGCGCTCTTTTGGAAGACAGCTCATCATTTTGTGTACTCAGCTGTTCTCCGGCAGCGTAAAGCTGGTTTTTTCCGCTTTGAAGCTGATATCTTGCATTATCAAGCTGCGAGTTTATAGCGTCATTTATTTTCTGATTCGTGGCATTTATTTTTTCCGAGCTGATAAAAACTCCGATTTGAGAATCAAGCATACCGCTTGTTGTTATTCTCGCAACACCCTCTGTTCCCTCAAGATTTCCCAAAAGAGTATTTTGTGTAAATTCAGAAAGCTGAATTTTGTCCATACCTTCCACATTCACTGCCGCTACGGTTGTCGGGAGCATATTCGGATTTATTTTAAGGATATAAGGCGTACCGATCTCATCGCCCCAATATCCTGCAATGCTGTCAATATTTTCACGAATATCTATTGTTATCGAATCCATATTGACGTTATCGTTAAATTCGAGCATAACGGTGGAAGAATTATCAGACGATACACTGTTTATACTCTTTATATTATCCAAGGTTGCCATTGATTGTTCAAGAGGTTTTGTGACAACGGTTTCGACCTGTTCGGGACTCGCCCCGACGTATGACGTTACGATAATCACATATGGGAAATCCATATCAGGAAGAAGGTCGGGAGTCATATTAATAAAGGATACAACTCCGAGTATTATAATAATTATCACGCAAACGAATACCGTGAAAGGTTTTTTTACGCTGTATTTTGCAAGCATCGCTGTCCTTTCTGAGCAAAATGGCAATAAACGTCTTTTGCACTGCAAGCATTTTATGCTGAAGCATTTACAATAATAAAAGATATAAACTATATTATACTACTTATACTACGATTAAAAACAGATTGGAATTATTAAAAATATGTAATGAAATTTGAAAGCAGTTGAATGGCAATGTTTTTGTGATAAGATTATCATACTTACAATATGAAAGAGTATTCTTTGGTGAACTGTTGAATAAAAAAGTCAAAACTATCCTTTCTGTCGTGCTGATAATCGGTGTATGCGCATTGTTCTATCTCGTTTTACGTTCAATGCTTCCCGATTTTTTTACAGTGCTTGAGCATGGTGATAATGAGGAAGTACAGGAATACATCAAAAGCAGCGGTAACGTCAAGGGAGTTATATTAACTGCTCTTTTGCAGTTTGTACAAGTCGTCAGCATAGTCTTTCCGGGTCTGCCTATACAGGTAGCCGCTGGCGTGATATTCGGGACATTCTTTGGCTTTGTTATATGTCATTTAAGCTACGTCGGCGCAAACGTATGTGTTTTCCTTGTAGCGCGTAGGCTTGGTAATCGTATTACCAAGTACTTCTATACGAATGAAAAAACGGGAAAAAAGAATTTCGGAAAGATGATAGCCGATTCGGAATACCCCGGTTTTATGGTCATACTCGGATGTCTTATCCCACTTTTACCAAACGGTATTGTACCGTACATGGCAGCGCGTTCGAATATTACGATAAAAAGGTTTGCGGTTTGTGTATATATCGGGAGCTTTCCAACTATATTGGTATTATGCTCCGTGGGAAAGAATATTCTTGCGGGAGATTTCAATCAGGTTATTTGGTTGAGCGCTTTACTTGTATTATTCATCGCCGTATTGTATAAATACAGGGATAAAATAATAAAATACGGCGGTAAAATATATCAAAATATAACTTTAAAACATGATCAAAAGAAGAATAATACAAACATTCCGAAAAAAGACACAAGCAAACCGTCAGTTAAGAAGGTAATCACTGATAAAAATCATTCTTCGCACGATATGACTGCAGAATGAAAATGAAAGTAAGTATAAATTAAACAATAAGCAGTTTTTAAGCTTATTGTTTTTTTAAAGTTATCATTATTTATCACAAAAGCTTTGTAACAAGCTTGTTTTTCAGTGTCAATATTTCATTGTCCGTAAAGCCTATCACAGACAGATAATTTGCAGTTGATGTGTATTTTCCCTTAAAGAGATATAAAAAATCGGACATGAATTCCTTATGGGGGATCAGAATATGTTCTAAAATATCAGGATACTCCACTTTAAACTTTTCTACTATCGGAGAAATGTAAACCTCAGTAAGCATATAATCCGCAATTATATCCGTTTGTGCGACTCCTGCCAATTCAAGAAGCATAGCGGCAATCACACCTGTTCTGTCTTTTCCTGCAAGACAGTGAAAAAGCACCGAGTGCTTTGATTCTATCAAAACCTTGAAAATTTTAGCTGCAACTGTTTGCTCATCAATCATTTCAAAATATGTCATACCTACATCTCTTGGATCTATAGGAAGCTTTCCGTCGCCATACATCGGTATATGATAATAATCAAAGCCGTCTCGTCCGTTAAGAGCACATGGCATTTTAGCGGCTTCCTCTATGTTTCTCATATCTATTACGCTCAGTATATTGCGTGATTTAAGTATATTGAGATCTCTTTCGGATACTTCCGACGGAACATCGCTTCTGAAAAAGACTCCCCATGAAGTACACGAATGATAAGAGATAGGATATCCTCCCAAATCTCGCATATTGACACTTTTACTTAAATTGAGTTTTCGTACACATTGAACCATGTAAAATGCTCCTTATGATTGTCTATTAGTAGAGTATACTTTAAAGCAAACGATTTGCAAAGCATGGTATTCGTGAAATTCTTAAACAGAGTTATGCCTTAATATTGTTTAAGCAGATTGGTAAATGATATAATATCAAATATATTGGGAGAAATATATGCTTAAAAAAGCTATATGCATAAGCTACACAAACTACAGCAATAAAAGAATAGCATATGTAAAAGAAACGCTTCAAAGCTTAAATTATGAAGTTATCTTTTATACTGCGGATTTTAATCATTATACGAAATCTTATTATTCTCTTGAAGAAGAAGGTACCGTGCAGGTTCACGTTCCGCCTTATAAAAGGAACCTGTCTGTTTCAAGGATAATATCCTATTGTGTATTCGCCCGCAAGGTATACAAAGAGCTAAAAAAAATAAAGCCAAGCTTGGTGTATGATCTTGTTCCCCCGAATGCCGCAGTTAAAGCATGCGCTGAATACAAACGAAGAAACAAGACCATATTGATTTTTGACGTTTTTGATTTATGGCCGGAAACATTTCCGTATAAGCACAATCCTTTATTATCATTGCCTTTTAATATATGGCGCAGCGTTCGTGACAAGAACATATCCGCAGCCGATGAGGTTATGTACGAGTGCAATTTATTCGCTGAGGCTATGAAGGATATAACTAAAAACTGCGTAAATGAGACTGTTTATGTTTCGTCCGAGGACGTCAAAGCTGATATTACGGGTGAATTGCTCATTTCAAATCATCTGAATATAGTTTATCTCGGCTCTATAAATAACATAATTGATATTGATTTTATTGTTAATTTATTAGATAAATTGACCAAATACAAAGCAGTCGATTTCCATGTGATAGGCGAAGGAGAGAAGCGAGCCGAACTAATAGAAAAAGCGCAGAATATAGGCGTCAACGTCAAATATCACGGTAAAATTTATGACGAAGCGCAAAAGGCACAGATATTTTCAGGCTGCGACTTTGCGTTGAATATAATGCAGCCTTATGTTTATGTGGGACTTAGTATGAAATCAGTGGATTATTTCAAAATGGGTATACCGGTAATAAACAATATTCAGGGTGATACCTATGAAATGATAGATGCTTACGGCGTCGGGTTTAATATATCCGAAAAAAATATAGATGAAGTTGCAGCTAAGGTTGCAAAAATAACAAAGGACGAAAATACAGCAATGAGAAGAAAATCGAGAGATCTTTATGAGGAATTCTTTTCTCCAGAGGTATTCAAAGGAAAGCTGTCAGAAGCCTTTAAAAAAACAGAAAGATAATCTTTATAATGATAAACGATAAACCGAAGGTAACAGTGTTGCTTGCAACATACAACGGAATAAATTATATCGACGAATTGATTGAATCTATTCTTATTCAATCGTATGATAATTGGGAGCTGATAATATCGGACGACGTTTCCACAGACGCTACTTTAAGCAGTATTCAAAAGTATTGTGAAAAGTACAGTGATAAAATCAAATTATTAAGCTGTGATAAAAAGCACGGAAGTGCAAAAGATAACTTTATGTACATGCTTTCTCATTGTAAGGGCGAATATTTCATGTTTTGCGACCAGGACGATGTATGGCTTCCCGATAAAATAAAAGATACGCTTGAAATAATGCTCTCGGAAGAAAAAAACGACGCAAGTTTGCCTGTATTGGTACACAGCGATTTGAAGGTCGTGGATTCTGATTTGAATATAATAGATGATTCTTTTATGCATTATTGTCAGCTTTCCCCTTTAAGAAACGAGCTAAATAACCTTGTAATACAGAATATCGTTACAGGCTGTACCGTAATGATTAACTCGTCACTCGTTGATTTAATAGATTTCAATATATTGGAAACAGATAGCATTTTAATGCATGATTGGTATCTTGCTCTTATCGCTTCAGCATTCGGTCATATAGCTTATTTACCTGAATCTACAATACTTTACAGACAACATAACGACAATTCAGTCGGAGCCAAAAGAAAAGATTTAAAATATATTATAAACAAATTACATAATAATGATATGAAGGACAGCATGTTAAAAACAATGAGGCAGGCAGGCTATTTTGCCGAATTATACAACTCAAAATTATCATGCAATGATTATGAAATGTGCAAGGATTACAGCAAGCTTGTCGATATGTCAAAATACGCTAAAATAGCTTGCTTCTTGAAATATAAGATATACAAATACGATTTTTCAAGAATGGTTGCACAGTTTATTTGGGCGTAAAAAATAAGGATAATATGATTAAAGATTTAATAAAGGAAATAAAGCAGACAATATCAAATAAGGATTATATAGGATTCTGTGAATCCATGTCATTTGTATTTTTTTGCTTATTTATTTTTGATTGTTCTTGGAGCGGGGGAGGGCACTTTATAAAAATAGGCTCTGTTACTCCCAGAATGATATTTTTATTATTGTCACTATTGTTTGCTCTTGCGCCGCTTATAAAACAAATAAAACAATATTTGATGCAACCGTTCAACCTTACTATTTTGATTTTTGTTGTTTATATTTTTATATGTGCGGCTTTGGGCTATAAGGCAGGAAACAGCATTACTCTAATCAATTCTGATTTAAAGGGTTTTTCATATTTATCGTGCATACCCGTTGCCATATTGACCTTGCGAAACAAGGACAGAATATCGTTTGCGATAAAAACGCTCTGTATAGGGGCGTTATTTCAGGCAGTATTGTCTTTACTCATATATATAACAGTTTGCCTATTGACTTATCTGAGGACAGATGTTTACTATTTTTTATTTGACGCGCTTTTGGCAAATCAGGATTATATAACTCCTGTATTATATCGTATGTTTTTTAAAAGTGCTCCCTATATGGTCTGCGCATGCGCGTACTTTATGTATTTTCAAATAAAAAGCACAAAATTCTTATGGAAGTATAGTATTGCGACAGGTGTATTGATGTGGTCGATTTTTTTGACCTTCACAAGATCGTTATACGCTACTTTCGGCATAACGGCTTTGGCAATGATAACTTTATACTTGATTATTGATAGATATTCCTTTAAAAAAATAGCAAAACATATTATAATATCAACCGTACTGATGTTTGTGTTTATCGGTCTTCAAAGCGTTTATTTCGGTGTTAATTATATTGATTTTGCCGTAAAAAGAACATTCGGTATATCGTTTGAGGACAATACAAAAGAAAAAGAAGATACAGGCAGTAGGGATACATCAATACCGACAGTATCAACGGTAAGAAATGACGAAGCAATTGATAAATATATAGATGATTCCAAAAATTCTGATTCTTTCAGAGACAATATGGTGCGAGAGGTTAAAGAATCCATTATGTTATCCCCGATTTTCGGGCATGGACTGGGCTCTTATATAACTTATTCCACAAATGGTATAATAGAATACTTCTATTATGATATAATTAATAAAATGGGTTTGTTCGGATTATTGCTGTATTTAATCCCTATATTTATCTGTTTAACGGTAATGTTTTCATCAATAAAAGAGAATAAAAAAGAGCGATCGGACAACATTTTGTTATCATGTACGTCTTTATGTGCAATCCTTGCGTTTCTTATAGTTACATGGTTCAATCCATATATGAACGCGTCTATAGGAATATCGTGTTATGCATTAACATTAGGTGTTTTCGGGTCGTTAAATAAAGATAGTTTAAATATAAAATTAAACAAAGGAGCATATAATGGGGATAATTAAAACAGAAATAGAAGATTTGCTTATTATTGAGCCTGACGTCTTCGGAGATAACAGGGGATGGTTTTGTGAAACATATACAAAGTACAAATATGAGCAATTCGGTATAACGAATGAGTTTGTACAGGACAATCAAAGCTATACATCGCAAAAGGGTACGTTAAGGGGACTTCATTTCCAGAATTCGCCAATGGCGCAGTCAAAGATCGTTAGAGTGGTTGCCGGCAAAGTTATGGACGTTGCTGTTGATATCAGAAAGGGTTCACCCACATATTTAAAATGGGTAGGAGTTGAACTATCGGCGGAAAACAAAAGACAGTTTTATATTCCGAGAGGATTTGCACATGCTTTTGTAACCCTTGAAGAAAATACCGAGTTTGTGTATAAGGTGGATAATTATTACAGCAAGGAGTGCGACAGGTCCATAAGATTCGACGATCCTTCCATATCTGTAAAATGGCCGATAAGCGACCCTATCCTTTCCGAAAAGGATTTAAAAGCACCTTTATTAAAGGACAGCGACTGTAATTTCGTTTACGAAGAAATGAAAGCAGGTAAATAAAAATGAATATTTTAATAACCGGCGGAGCGGGGTTTATAGGCGGTAATTTCGTATATTATCAGCTTGAGAATCATCCTGAGGATAACATTATTTGTATAGACGCACTTACTTATGCGGGAAACATGGAAACTCTGGATACTGCCATGAAAAGCCCGAAATTCACTTTCGTAAAAGGCGATATAGCTGACAGAAGCTGCGTAGAAAAAGTTTTTGAAAAATACAAGCCCGATATAGTTGTAAACTTTGCGGCAGAAAGCCACGTAGACCGTTCGATAGAGAACCCCGAAATATTTTTACAGACTAATATTATGGGGACTCAGGTAATGATGGACGCATGCAGAAAATTCGGTGTTAAGCGTTATCATCAAGTGTCAACAGACGAGGTGTACGGAGATTTGCCTCTAGACAGAACAGACCTGTTTTTTACGGAAGACACCCCGATACATACTTCAAGCCCATATTCCGCAAGCAAGGCATCTGCTGACCTTTTGGTGCTTGCATATTACAGGACTTTTAAGCTGCCGGTATCAATAACCAGGTGTTCGAATAACTACGGGCCGTATCATTTCCCCGAAAAGCTTATTCCGCTTATGATATCGAGAGCTTTGGCAAATGAGTCGCTTCCTGTTTACGGGAAAGGCGAAAACGTACGCGACTGGCTTTACGTCAAGGATCACTGCAGTGCTATCGACCTTGTAATGAGAAAAGGCTCCGAAGGCGAGGTATATAATGTCGGCGGACACAATGAAAAGACAAATATTGAAGTGGTCAAAACTATATTAAAGCAGCTTGGAAAGCCGGAAAGTCTTATTGCGTATGTTAAAGATCGACCCGGACATGATATGAGATACGCTATAGATCCCACAAAAATACATGATGAATTGGGCTGGTATCCCGAAACAAAGTTTGAGGACGGCATAAAAGAAACAATCCAATGGTATCTTGACAACAGACAGTGGTGGGAAAACATACTTAAGGGTGATTACCAAAATTATTACGAGAGAATGTATGGGGAAAGATAATGAAGGTTTTAGTGACCGGAGTAAACGGACAATTAGGTTATGAGGTAGTTGAACTATTAAAAAAAGAAAATATAGAATGCCGCGGCGTGGACGTTGGTGATTTTGATTTGACTGACAGACAAGCCGTTATAAGCTATATAAAGGAATATGAGCCTGACGCCGTGGCTCATTGTGCTGCGTTTACTGCCGTAGACAAGGCTGAGGATGAAAAGGAGCTTTGCTTTGCGATAAATGTGGAGGGTACACAAAGCGTTGCCTTGGCATGTAAGGAAATAGGCGCAAAAATGGTATATATAAGCTCAGACTACGTATTTAACGGTCAAGGCGAACAATTCTTCGAAACAAATTCAGTGAAAGAACCGTTAAGCGTTTACGGGCAGAGTAAGTCTTTGGGAGAAGACAGAATCACCGAGCTGATAAGCAAGTATTTCATAATACGTACTTCATGGGTATTCGGCGCTAACGGAAATAATTTTATCAAAACGATGCTTAGATTGTCAAAAGAGAAAGACGAATTGAGCGTAGTAAACGATCAAGTAGGTTCCCCGACATATGCAAAGGATCTCGCAGTAATCATTTGCGAAATGTTAAAAAGCGATAAATACGGTATATATCACGCGACAAACGAGAATATATGCAGTTGGTTTGATTTCGCAAAGGCTATAATTGATTCTTCCGATGCAAAGTGCAGGCTTATTCCTGTTACGACTGAAGAGTTCGGTGCAAAGGCGCCTCGTCCGCACAATTCAAGATTGTCAAAGAAATCCTTGGATGAAGGCGGTTTTGACAGACTTCCCACATGGCAGAACGCACTCGAAAGATACTTAAAAGAATCCATATAACTAAAGTAACAAATATTATATGAACGACGGTAAAAAGAATGTATTGTGTAAGCTCAATAATTAAAATAATATCGGATAAAGTAACTTATAAGCATATCGGACAGGAAAGAATTCTAAGACCTCTCGGTGTGAAAATGCTCGAGTCGGAAATAAATTATGATATTGATTATGTATATATTGCCGAAGCAGGAAGCAGCAGGATACAGAATTTTATCAAACGAGCTCCCGACGGATTGTGCCTGTTTGTTACAGGTCACTATGAATTAGAGGAAAAAATCACGGGTAAAATCAATATTATCTCGGTAAATTCATCGTTGATCGATTTGTATACCCAGCTTACCGATTGGTTTAATTCCTATCATAAATGGGCGACTACCTTATCCACAATGACTATTAAATCACGAAGAATACAAAGCTTTGTAAACGCCGCCGCTTCTTTATTGAGAGCGAACGTTTTCCTTTGCGATATATCTCTTAGCATAATAAACAGCAATACGGACTTTTATTCGCAGTATGATGACTTTATAGAAAAAATATTACGTGACGGTTATATTCATTTTCCCGAAAGTGTTAAAGGTATTGTTTATGATATAGAAGACAGCAATGTCGACGACGTGGAGTTCGTTTATGCGAAGAATAAAACCTGTTATTTAAGAAAGATAATACATAACCATACCGTAGTTGGAACTGTCGCCGTAGTAGGAGAAAGCGACATATTGCCTTTGGATATAAGGGAATATATAACGATACTTACTCAGTTTATTACTCCATTGTTTTTAATGGGTACAAATTTTATAGATAAAGATAACAGAGAGTTCCAAATTTTTATGTCCGATGTGTTAAACGAGCATATGATCAGAGGAGAGCAGATACAACAAAAGCTTATTTCACTGTCAAATCCTCTGACGGGCGTATATAGATGTATAGTTGTCAGATTCAACGAAAAAAACAAGGTTCCTATTCCTTACAGATATTTATTATCCCAGCTTGCCGATATTTTTGAAAAACAAAATATTACGGTATTTAAAAAGGACATAATAATATTATATGCTTCCGATGATTCTCATTTGAATTTCAGCTTTGACGTGACGAAATTTACTCAGCTATTGAACAGATATGACGCATACGCGGGAGTAAGCGCGGAAACTTCAAATCCCTTAATGCTGCGCTCACAATATCTGATTGCGTGTCAGACCGCACAATTGGGTAAATATTTGAAGAATAATAGCGAAGAACATATGCATATATACGAGGATTACAGTATGTATGTAACTATAGATCTGTGTGCGCAGCAATATGAGTTTACACATCATAACGACAATATTCTGCACTTGGCTCATCCTGCGATATTGAAAATAATTCAATATGATGAAAAAAATAACGCAAATTTATTTGAGCTTCTTATATGCTATTTGAGCAATGATAGGAATCTTATCAAAACTGCCAACGAGATGTATATGCACCGCAATACGATTGCGAATAAAATAACAAAAATACACGAAATCACGGGAGAAAACCTTGAAGACGGGAAGGTTCAGAGTCGCTTCATGTATTCCTGCCAGCTGATAAAATATTACACTCAGTATATGCACAAGACGATATCTTATGACGAAACTAACTTTTCGGAAGAGATAAATGAAATTTACGAATAATGCATTATCCGTATTGCAAATCTTTCTTATGATGATATAATCATAAGGGCACCCTTAGAAGAGGTGAACGCTCCTTGAAATATAGGAGCGTTTTTATTTTTTGGTGATATTAGGGAGGAATCGTAAATGGGAACTAAAACTATATTTGTGACAGGTGGAGTCGTATCCTCACTGGGCAAAGGGATCACAGCAGCGTCTATTGGCAGATTGTTCAAAAGCAGGGGATACAGCGTTTCTATATGCAAGCTCGACCCGTATATAAACGTAGACCCGGGAACTATGAATCCATACCAACACGGAGAGGTATATGTTACAAACGACGGGGCTGAAACGGATCTTGATATAGGACATTATGAAAGATTCATAGACGAAGAATTGTCTCGGTGTAATAACGCAACCACAGGACAGGTCTATCTTTCTGTTATAGAAAAGGAAAGACAGGGAGCCTATAACGGTGGGACTGTTCAGGTTATACCTCACATCACTGATGAGATAAAAAATCGAATACGAAAAGTTAAAGATACATTTAAACCCGATATACTTATAGTCGAAATAGGAGGTACCGTCGGTGATATAGAATCACTGCCGTTTTTAGAGGCAATAAGACAGCTTAAAACGGAATCAGGTATTGCACAGACCTGTTTTATCCATGTTACCTTGATACCATACATAGCCGCAGCAGGAGAGCTTAAATCAAAACCGACGCAGCACAGCGTAAAGGAATTGCAGGGCTTGGGAATACAGCCGGATATTATAGTTTGTCGCAGCGAATACCCAATAAGCGAAAGCATCAGGTCTAAAATAGGATTATTCTGTAATATTTCACAGGAATGTGTTATAGAAAACCTTAACGGACGTTCTTTGTACGAAGTCCCTTTGATGCTTGAAAAGAAAGGTATATGCAGTGCTATATGTAAGACTTTAAATATCGAAAATGTACAGCCCGATTTAACAGAATGGACAGAAATGGTAAGAAAAGCTCTTGAACCCAAAAGGGAATGCACTATCGGTATAGTAGGGAAGTATATCGAACTGCACGATGCGTATCTATCTGTTTCAGAAGAGCTCAGTCATGCAGGGATAGCTAACGAAGCAAAGGTTAATTTGAAGTGGATAAACGCTGAGGATATCGAGTCCGACGGAGCGAAAAAGATTCTTGATGATATTGACGGCATACTCGTACCGGGAGGCTTTGGACAAAGAGGTCTTGAAGGTAAGATAGCGGCGGCAAAATACGCAAGAGAAAACAACATTCCGTATTTTGGTTTGTGCTTGGGTATGCAGATAGCCGTTATCGAATACGCGCGAAATGTATTGGGTTTAGAAGGAGCAAATACAACAGAAATAGACCCGAATACGCAATACCCTGTCATTGATTTAATGCTTGATCAACGTAATAATATGAATAATATCGGAGGAACGCTCAGATTAGGCGGCTATGACTGCACCTTAAAAGAAGGTTCCATGGTAAAAGGAATCTACAATGCCGAAAAGATAATTGAGAGACACAGACATAGATATGAGTTCAATAATAAATATAAACAGGTGCTTTCTGATGCGGGATTATCGTTTGTCGGAGAAAATGAAGACAGAGGTCTTGTTGAAATAATAGAATTACCAAAGCATATTTGGTATGTCGGAGTCCAATTTCATCCGGAGTTCAAATCAAGACCAAACCGTCCTCATCCTCTGTTTGAAAATTTTATTAAGGCGGTGTTGAACAATGAAAAACGCTAATACCAAAAAAATTGCTACTATGGCAGTGCTGCTTGCAATATGTCTGGCAGCGCAATACTTTAAGTCGATTTCTCAGTTTATAACAGGCCCTATTGTAAATGCAACAATTATATTGGCAACGCTTATGGTAGGACTTATCGGAGGTTTGATTTTATCGGTTTTAAGCCCGGTATGCGCGATGCTGTTTGGTTTTGCGCCGATAATGCAATTAGTGCCTCAAATGGTGATCGCTGTGGCAATTGGAAATATGATTATATCATTATGCGTGTGTCTGTTAAGAAAGCGTTTAATAGTCGGTCTGGTGACAGGCTCGGTTTTGAAAGCAGCGGCATTATGGTTAATGGTTTCTTTTCTAATCATACCGTTTTTCGCATCAGCACTTCCTATAGCACAGCAGATAGTTGTTAAAGCTATGTTTTCTTATAATCAGCTGATAACGGCTGCCATAGGAAGCTTGATCGCCTATCTAATTTATAAGAAAATAAATAAAGTAGTATAATAAATATAGCCGACTGTTATTTAAATAAAGTTATTTTAAAAAGACAATATTTACCTTACTTTCTTTCTATCAGTCCAATAAAGCGGGTATTATTTAAGTGTTTTTTTTCTTTAAACAGACCGTAGAGTTAAGACGGTTTTTTTAACAAAGAAACAAAGAAAAAACTCGAAGTGCTTATAATAAAAGCAGTTCGAGTAAAAACCTTTTATGGTGCGTTAGACGGGACTTGAAAAATAAGAAATGCAAAGGATGAGGAATATCATACTTTAAGCTTGCTTAAAAGGAATGATATTACGAAGAGTTTATATGGCGGCAAAATACATGAGCGTAGCGCTTTTTTTAGCGCGTAGCGAATACCTTATGATAATATTTCTTTAAATACTTATTTTGACGATATAAAAAAGCCATTACAACTCATGCGTTAAGCTTTGCTTATAAGCATGGGGTGGAAGGCTTTGCATTTCATAAAAATGGTGCGTTAGACGGGACTTAAAAAATAAGAAATGCAAAGGATGAGGAATATCATACTTTAAGCTTGCTTAAAAGGAATGATATTACGAAGAGTTTATATGGCGGCAAAATACATGAGCGTAGCGCTTTTTTTAGCGCGTAGCGAATACCTTATGATAATATTTCTTTAAATACTTATTTTGACGATATAAAAAAGCCATTACAACTCATGCGTTAAGCTTTGCTTATAAGCATGGGGTGGAAGGCTTTGCATTTCATAAAAATGGTGCGAGAGACGGGACTTGAACCCGTACGTCTGTTGACACACGCCCCTCAAACGTGCCTGTCTGCCAATTCCAGCACTCTCGCACAACGCTTTGATATTATACAATACCGCATTATAAAAAACAATAACAAATGCGATTTTTTTACTCAAACGATCCTAAATATTTATGCATACACATTTATAAACCCTAAATCTTAAATTTGTTATCAATGAATGACTTTTTTATGCATATATATAACTGAATATATATTCGGGAGGTCTTCATGAATATAAAGCTTTGCCTAAATAAAACACTTTTTAAAAAAAGCATATATGTTTTAAGCTCGTTTCTTTTATATATCTTACTGACACTTATCTTTGAAATTTCAGGCTATTATCTCAATTTATCGTTAAGTGTTTTGAATATATGCTCTTATTGTATCATGACTCTTTGTCTGATGATATCGGCTTTTTTATGCGCACGTATCAGCGAAAAAAGAGGCTGGTTGAACGCCGTAATATCCGCAGTTTTCTTTTTATTGCTTATCCTGTTAACCGGCATCATTGCAAACGGCACGAACTGTGATGTGACGGGGTTTCTTTTAAAGGCTCCACTATTTATCGTTATTGCAGCAATATGCGGTGGTTTCGGTATTAATATGAAAAAAAATAACTAATCCACATCACTATTTTCAAACTAAAGTTAGCCATAAAACTTTTTCATTTATGACATTAGAAATTATCTTATAGATTAAGGCAACATAAATAAAAGTTCATTTGCTTACACATATTACTATTTTGTTTTACTCTATTTTATGCTACTCGTTTTTGAGCACTTTACACACTTTTTACCTACTAAAACCTGTTCTTCTTCAATTACTTCCTGCTGCTCCATATGACCTACTTCGTCATGCCAAACTGAAATAGTTTCATATTGCTCGGTTAAACGGTCTTCGTACTCAAGACCGACTATGTGCTGTGAATACTTTTCATCAACAGCATACCACTTTTGACCGCAGGTACACTCATAATATTTTATGGTTTCATAAGTATAGTGACCCGGTTCATCAATTACCCAAACGTCCTTTAATACAGTAGTAGATTTTGTTTCATATACATCTTCCCATTCATGTTTGCAAAACACAGAGCATCCACTTATAGCAAGAACAAAAATAAAACATATCACTAAAAGTAAAATATTATTTGATATTTTTCTCATGACATAATCCTTATTTTTTATTATATTGCAAATTGAGTA
This sequence comes from uncultured Lachnospiraceae bacterium, assembly GCA_964618075.1. GTDB lineage: Bacteria > Bacillota > Clostridia > Eubacteriales > Anaerofustaceae > CAYTMY01. The sequence goes on along the minus strand of CAZTZO010000001.1, from coordinate 56,582 downwards.
TAATAATAAAATACTATATTTAGTTTAAAATGTCAATATGTAGATTCGGTACTGTTCTGTTAAAGAAGGTATTCAGGATTTAAGTCCTATGCAAAAACCGATCTAAGGCTTTTTAAGAGATAACGTAACTCTTGCTTACGATGTTTTGTTTACTGCTACTACATAAGATAGCTACAATGCAAACAGGTATTTGATATTAATGGATATAATTATCAATGAGCTTTAGATTTATTATAAAACGAGAATCATCATGGTTTTAAGCTTAACTTTTGTACCGGAGAAAGAACTATCTTTACGCATAAAAAACGCCTTGACATGTCAAGGCGTTCTCAAATAGTAATTATTGTTCTTAAATGGTGGAGAATAGGGGGCTCGAACCCCTGACCTTTTGACTGCCAGTCAAACGCTCTCCCAACTGAGCTAATCCCCCACAACATTAAATATTATATAAAAAACACTCTTTAAATGCAAGACAATTACTTTATTTATTAATATTGTTTTTCTTTTCCTTTGCATCGAGATATTGGGCGTAAGAATACGTTTTTCTGTGCAGTGTATCAGGAGTCGTATATCTATCAAATAATGATATATACTTTTCAAGCAAATCAAAGTCTTTGTGATATGCATGAAAATTATTTGCAACATAATGAAGCGCGCCCAACTCATAACCAAGCTGTAAGGCGACCTTTCTTTGGAGCGCGGCTACAGCCTGAATATTCATGGGGAAGGCCTTCACAGCGTCGTTACTACGGAATACTACGGTAATTTCAAGCATATCCTTGACAATGTTAAACATTATAAGCTGAAGACATGGTGGGTCTGAGGTAAAGTTTATATCACCCTGAGCCAGCGCTATACACGCTCGCCTTGTTTTGGGATTTCTCCTAAGCTCAGATATCACCTGATCGTAATATTTGCTGTATAAGCTATGATAAGTATATTTCCAGCCTACATCATCGCCTGTACCATCTATGAATTCATCTTCATAATTAAGCAGTATATTTATATCACAGGGCATTGCCTTGCTTATAAACGGCTCGCTCATCGGCTCAGTAACATCTATAACTATTTGTATTTCTTTCATAGTGTCTGTTCTGTCCTGATTCTCGCGCTTTTCGATTATGCCGTTTTTCGATAAAGCTTTCATAGCGCTTTCGACTGCATAGGCAAGGCTTTTTTCACAAACATAACTGTACATTATTACTTCCTCCGTGCAAATTATAACATATCGTACTTATTCAAACTATATTTATAAAAGGAATAATATAATCCTTGCAATGTGAGCATTTTTTTTATATAATTTCTATGTTATAAGCCGGAATGATGGAATTGGCAGACGTGCTGGACTCAAAATCCAGTGGTAGCGATACCGTGCGGGTTCGACCCCCGCTTCCGGCACCATTTTTATGAAATGCAAAGCCTTCCACCCCATGCTTATAAGCAAAGCTTAACACATGAGTCGTAAAGGCTTTTTTATGTCGTCAAAATAAATGTTCAAGGATTATTTATTGTATTCGCTACGCTCGCAAACCTACAATAAAAGCATTGCATCTCCAAAGCTGAAGAACCTGTATTTCTTTTCAACTGCATAACTATAAGCCTTAAGAATTTTTTCCCTTGAATAAAAAGCGCTTACAAGCATTATTAAAGTTGATTTCGGAAGATGAAAATTTGTAATAAGGCAGTCTGTCACCTTAAAAGAAAATCCCGGGTAAATAAATATATCTGTTTCCTTGCATTCCGACACTACTTTACCGTCATTATTCTTTGCGCTGCTTTCGAGAGTTCTTACAGAGGTTGTACCTACACAAAATACTTTTGCGCCATTTTGTTTGGTTTCGTTTATTATATCGGCAGCATTCTGAGAAATTTCATAGTATTCTGTATGCATTTTGTGCTGTGTTATATCGCTTGCTGTCACGGGAAGGAAGGTGCCCAAGCCTACATGGAGAGTAATATAAACAATTCTGACGCCCTTGGACTCTATTTTATTAAGCAGCTCTTTCGTGAAATGTAAGCCCGCCGTCGGTGCTGCGCTTGAGCCCTCCTTAAGGGCGTATACTGTCTGGTATCTTGTTTCGTCCGTCAGTTTTTTCTTTATGTATGGGGGAAGGGGCATAACGCCGATCTTATGTAAAATAGCAAATAGGGAGCCTTCAAAACTAAATCGCACAATAATAAGACCGTCCTCTTTTTTTTGTTCGACGACAGCCTTTAATTCGTTTGAAAAGGTTACCTGCGTTCCGATTTTAAGCCTTTTACCGGGCTTTGCCATAACTTCCCACTGTGTAGAGGATATGCGCTTATGCAAAAGGAATTCTATTTTTGCTCCTGTTTCATCCTTTATTCCGTAAATTCTTGCGGGTATCACTTTTGAATCATTTAATACAAGACAATCACCTTCGTTTAAATAGTCTACTATATCTCGAAAAGTTCTGTCCTCTTTTCCATCCGTTTTTCTGTCGATTACAAGCAGCCTTGAAGATGCTCTGTCGTCTAAAGATGTCTGTGCTATCAGCTCCTGTGGTAAATAATAATCAAAGTCGTCTGTATTCATGTCACTTCTCTATATCAAAATATATTTGTTCGTCTTCATTTTTATACGGTATACCGAGATGTTTATATGCATTTGGTGTGGCTATTCTTCCTCTCGGGGTCCTTTTTATAAAACCTATCTGCATAAGATACGGTTCATAAACATCCTCTAAAGTCGCTTTTTCTTCACCGATAACTGCGGCTAATGTTTCAACTCCGACCGGCCCGCCGTTAAATTTATTGATTATCGTATCTAAAAACGCTCTGTCTGTTTTATCAAGTCCGGTGGAATCAACCTCAAGCAGCTCAAGGGCTTCGGAGGTTATTTTTTCGTCAATTGTATCGCATCCCATTACCTGAGCATAGTCGCGCACTCTTTTAATAAAGCGATTCGCCACACGAGGCGTACCTCGTGAACGGCCGGCTAGCTCAGATGCGCCGCTGTCATCTATAGGTACATTTAGTATATCTGCGCTTCTTTTGATAATCTTTTTCAAATCATCAATCGAATACATCTCCAGTCGGTTTATTATACCGAATCTATCGCGCAGGGGAGAGGAGATTAGTCCTGTTCTTGTTGTAGCACCGATCAATGTGAAGGGCTGCAAATCCAGTCTGATTGATTTCGAGCCGGGACCTTTACCGATTATAATGTCAAGAGCGTAATCCTCCATTGCAGGATAAAGAACCTCTTCCACGACTTTATTCAGCCTGTGTATCTCGTCTATAAACAAAACATCGTTGGCTTTAAGTGAAGTTAAAATAGCCGCAAGATCACCGGGCTTCTCAATTGCGGGTCCGCTGGTTATTCTTATATTTACATTCATCTCATTTGCGATTATATGTGCAAGTGTTGTTTTGCCCAGCCCCGGAGGGCCGTACAATAAAACATGATCAAGAGCCTCGTTTCTTTCTCTTGCAGCCTTCATGAAAATACTCAGTCTTTTTTTTGCGATCTCCTGACCTATGTATTCGTCCAAAAGAGCAGGGCGAAGCGAACGCTCCAATTCGCGGTCGTACTGTGTCTCCTTACTTGTCACGATTCGTTTTTGCATTTTTTGACCTATTTCCCCGCAGTAACCAGCGCTGACGAAATTATTTCCTCTACGCTCATATTTTCGGAATCAATACCCTTTATCAGTTTTATCGCATATGTCCTGTCAAATCCGAGAGAACACAAAGCGAGCACTGCCTCGTCCTTTGGTTGTACGGAATCATCTATCATACCGGCGATACGGTTGTTTTCGTCGATGTCGTCATCGCTAAATTTATCCTTTAAGTTTACGACTATATTTTCAGCAAGCTTTTTGCCTACTCCCGGTGCCTTGGAGAGCCCCGCAGCGTCGCCGGAGGCTATCATAATTATTATTTCTGCCGAAGAATAAAAAGATAAAAGACTTAAAGCAAGCTTTGGCCCTACTTTAGATACATTGATAAGCTTAAGGAACATATCTCTTTCTGAATGTGTATAAAACCCGAAAAGCTCTATGGCATTTTCACGCACAGACATATACGTATAAACCTTTATGTCGTTTTTGTTTGCGTTTAATTCCCTGATAGTCGTATACGAGCAGCTTAATTTATAACCGATCGAATTGCATATAATTACGGCTTCTTTATCTGTTGAAGAATCTATATTTCCGGTTATTGAGTCTATCATGAATATTAACTCCGTTATGTTATATTGTTATATATTTTGTCTTACCTATGTAAACATCGCACTTACCGTTACTTATATCTTTAATACAGTCTAATATATAACCGCATTTCTCTGTTGGCACGAACAGAGTTATTTCGGTTTTCTCCTTAAACACGGAATCAGCCATCACACAGTTGTTTTCTTTAAAAAAGGCTTGTAGCTTCCCATAAAGATTATACTCGCAGCGACAAAGTATTTCAGAGCATTCTTCTTTTCTTATGATATCTGTTTTGTCAAGGCAGTCATTGACAGCATTTGCATAGGCTCTGGTAAGGTTTGAAGCGCCCAGCTTGATACCTCCGAAGTATCTTATCACAACGGCAATGACATAAGTTAAATTGTTCTTTTCAAGAACGCTCAGTATAGGTTTTCCTGCGGTTCCGTTAGGCTCGTTATCGTCAAAATATTTCTTTTTTTCATTATTTATGCCTAATATATAAGCATAACAAATATGCGTCGCTTTATAGTGCTCTTTTCTGATTCTATTTAGTATCATGTCAATTTCATCTTCGCATGAAACGCCGAATATTTGCGCTATAAATTCCGATTTTTTGATGATAAGTATATTCTTGCCGGGGTTAAGAACACTGTTAAATCCACCCATGAATTCATTATAGCAGATATTTGGATTTTAAGAGGTATGTAAGTACTAAAATAATTATTTGTGTTATAATATAAAAAAACAAAACGGAGTGCGAAAAATGGACGATGAACAACAAATAGACAAACTAAAGAAAATAATAAACGACAGTGATAATATTGTGTTCTTCGGGGGAGCAGGTGTATCTACGGAAAGCGGCATACCTGATTTTCGCAGCGTCGACGGGTTGTACAATCAGCAATATGACTATCCTCCCGAAACAATACTAAGTCATGATTTTTTTTATAACAATACAGATGAATTTTACAGATTTTACCGCAATAAAATGCTTTACAGTGACGTTAAACCGAATATAGCGCATATTGCTTTAGCTAAGCTCGAACAAAAGGGCAAGCTCAAGGCTATCGTTACGCAAAACATCGATAATCTGCACACTTTAGCCGGAAGCAAAAATGTTTTGGAGCTGCATGGCAATGTGTACAGAAACTATTGTACGAAATGCCACAAATCGTATGACGTAAATTATATTTCACAAAACAAGCCTGTACCCAAATGTACATGTGGCGCTCTGATAAAGCCTGACGTCGTTTTATATCAGGAGTCTCTTAATTCTGATATTCTGGAGAAATCTGTACGATTTATAAAAGAAGCGGATGTGTTGATAGTGGGCGGGACTTCATTAAACGTATATCCGGCAGCGGGTCTTATAAATTATTACAGAGGCAATAAGCTTATCCTTATAAATAAATCATCTACTCCGTATGATAATAGGGCTGATTTGATTATAAACAAGCCTATAGGGCAAGTGTTTGCTTCGCTTGATATTTAATGAAAAAGCTTTATTTTACACATTAAATCTGAAATAAACGACGTCGCCGTCTTGTATAATATAATCTTTTCCTTCTATTCTTGTGTAGGCAAGCTCTTTTGCTTTAACTTCGCTTCCGGCGGATATGAGATTTTCATACTTGGTGACCTCAGCCCTAATGAAGCCTTTTTCAAAGTCGCTGTGTATTTTTCCGGCGGCCTGAGGCGCTTTTGTGCCGCGCTCAATTTGCCACGCTTTGCATTCCTTTTTACCGGCTGTAAAGTACACTATCAAGTCTAATAGCTTGTATCCGCATTTAATAACCTTGTCGATACCCGACATATCAAGTCCCAGCTCCGAAAAGAACATTTCCTTTTCCTCATCGTCTAATTGAGCTATCTCAGATTCGATCTTTGCAGATAATATTATCATTTCCGATGTGGGATAATTCTTTTTTAAGTATTCCTCCAAAGCCTTGGTATATTGATTACCCTTCGAAGCGTCTTCCTCCGAAACATTCGCCGCATACATTATTTTTTTTGTAGTTAAAAGATCCTGCGCCAGCAAAATAGCTCTTTCATCCTTGTTGAATTCTTCCAAATCAATAAATTTGCCTTCTTCAAGCATTTTCTTTGCTTTGATAAGTACTTCGTATACAGCCTTGTCGTCTTTATTGCCGTGCTGCGCTGTTTTCTGAACTCCTGATATTCTTTTTTCAATAACCTCGATATCTGAAAATATAAGCTCATAATTAATGGTTTCCACGTCGCGTACAGGGTCAATACTGCCGTCGACATGGGTTATATTATCGTCTTCAAAACAGCGAACAATCTCAAGTATTGCATTGACGTTTCTTATATGTGATAAAAACCTGTTTCCAAGTCCTTCGCCTTTACCTGCATTTTTTACAAGCCCTGCTATATCGACAAATTCAACAGTTGTGGGAACTTCCTTAAGTGTGTTGTACATTTTACTGAGTACGTCTAATCTTTCGTCAGGAACGCCGACTACACCGACATTTGGGTCTATTGTGCAAAAGGGGTAATTTTCCGCTTCTACAGAAGCCTTTGTCAACGCGTTGAATATTGTGCTTTTCCCTACGTTAGGAAGTCCGACGATTCCGATTTTCATTTTAAACCTCTCAATACAATAAATGTAAATTAACCGAATTACAGAATACCACCTTTATCCTTTTTTTAAAAGATGAAAAAATGTAATTACTTATATAATATTTATCTTGTATTGGATAATTATCGTAAATGATGCTATAATAACATTAATATTGTTATCGGAGGGAATAATGGCTGATAAAAAAATAATAATACTTACATCATCGAACTTTGAACAGGAAGTAATAAAAAGCGATGTGCCGGTAATGGTGGATTTTTGGGCGGAATGGTGCGGCCCTTGCAGGGCAATGTCTCCTGTAGTGGACGAGCTGGCAGAGCAGTATGCGGGTAAGATGAAATTCGCAAAAATAAACATAGACGAACAATCTGAGCTTGCTGCAAATTACAGAGTAATGAGTATTCCTACCTTTATTTTCTTCAAAAACGCTCAAATAGCTGCTCAGCAGGTAGGTAGCGTAGGTAAAGCAGCACTTGAAAGCATGATAAAGACACTTTTATAAATTGCTTGCTTTTAAAATACTGACAAATGAAAAGTCCTCCTAAAAATAAGAAGGAGGACTTTTTTAATTAAACGAATAGTTGATTCATTGACAGCGTTGTAAATTCTCATTATTTTTTTGTTTTGCTTGCTTCTTTTGCTCTTCGGCGATCTTCATCATTTGTTCATATACTTTTTCTCCGACGCATTGTTTTGCGTATTTACACCACTGTACACAGCTCAGAGAATCGTTGTACACGGTAAAACCGCAATTTTCACATTCCGCTTGTGTATCTATCGAAAACATCTCTATCTCATGACCACAACGCGGACATATTTTTGTCATAATAGATATTTCTTTTGATTTACTTTGACATCCTGAGAATACCATTTTTCTACCCTCCGATTTTCATAGGTATGTGTAAAAAGCATTTTATTATTGTGAAATTTTGCCGTCAGTTGTTATCACTATAGTTTTACACGTTATATTTTTCTTGCTGTTATTTATTGCGGTTTGTACGGCATGCTCCAATCCTGAACAACAAGGTACCTCCATACGCACGATGGTTATGCTTTTAATATCGTTGTTTGACAGGATATCTGTCAGCTTATCTGAATAATCAATGTCATCAAGCTTAGGGCAGCCGATAAGAGTAATATGATCACGGATAAAATCATTATGGAAATTACCGTAAGCATATGCGCTGCAGTCAGCAGCGATAAGCAATTGAGCCGAATCAAAATATTTAGCGTTTGGCGCTACAAGCTTTATTTGTACGGGCCATTGTGATAGCTTAGACTCGACAAATGTATTTTCGCATTTGCAGTCATCTTTTGCGTGTTCTATAATTTTGGCGTGCGTTCCGGGGCAGCCGCATGCCAAAGGTTCATCACCTTCTTGTTTTTTCTCTTTCATTGCTTGTTTATGCTCAGCTACTGCTTTTTCATCATAAGAAGAAGCCTGTCGTGTAACAAAGCTGATTGCATTCATCGGACATGCCGGTAAGCAGTCTCCCAACCCGTCGCAGTAATCATCGCGCAGCAATTTGGCTTTTCCGTTTACAATACCTATGGCGCCTTCATGACAAGCATTTACGCACAAAGCGCACCCGTTGCATTTTTTTTCGTCTATACTGATTATTTTTCTTTTCATTTTTTCCTCCGTTCTGCTTTAATGATTTAAATTATCACAAACATTATATATTTAAGTCTAAGAAGTAGTACTTGACTTTATATATGTATTTTAATAAACTGAAAGAAAAAATTCAGTTGTATATACAACAGAAATGAGAAAAATGCAATTAGATTATTGTTTCTTGGAAAAAACCTCTCTTTTTAAATATATCAAAACAGATGAAATTGAGTCGATGATGAAATGCTTGTCCGCTCAAAAAAGTGCTTTTAAAAAAGGAGAATTTATTTATAAGTGCGGAGATAAAAATGTATCAATGGGCGTTGTCCTTTCGGGAAGCATTCTTATATTTAAAGAAGATTTTTGGGGGAACAGAAGTATTATATCAGAGGTATCACAAGGTCAGCTTTTTGCACAGACACATAGCATAAATAGCATTCAGGCGATAGAAGTAAGCGTTTCGGCACTTGAGGATAGTGAAATATTATTTTTGGATATTGGTAAAGTAATGTCCGTTTGTTCTTCTGCCTGCAAGTTCCATGAACGTCTGATTCGTAATCTCTTAGAAGAAATTGCCGATAAGAACCTTCAGTTGACGAGAAAGCTTGATTGTATGGCGCAAAGGACGACCAGAGAAAAGCTGTTGGAATATCTCTCAAATGAAGCTCTGCGTTCTGGCTCAAACAGATTTACGATACCTTTCGACAGACAGCAAATGGCTGACTATCTTTGCGTTGACAGAAGCGCTTTATCCAATGAATTGTCCAAATTGCAAAAGGAGGGTATTTTGAGTTTCAAGAAAAACAAGTTTAAGCTTATCTGTGATAATGAACTATAATAAAAAGAAATATACATGCAAAACAACAATCTTTTTATTAGAAAGCCTTTGGTGTTGTGTGTCACGATTGTACATTTAAAAAGTAAAAATATTCGTAAAAAGTAAGAAAATATATCCTTTATTTCCCCTCTGTAGTTGAATTTATGTTCGAATAATGCTAAAATATTACATGTATAAACATTATTTATATAAATTTGTATGATTCGGACACATTGTGATGAAAAAACCGAGAAATAAACATAACGGAGGATTCACGCTTGTAGAAATGATAGGCGTACTGGCAATAGCGGCGATATTGCTGGGTGTTTCCGTTACGGGTTATATCGGTTATTCACGATATGCAAAATATAAAAAAAATACGGAATATGCCAGAACGATCTTTACCGCCATGCAGTCATCCTTGACAAATGAGCGATCAAGCGGCACTCTTGAAGAAATATCGTCAAAGGTAGCCGGCATGGATTGCGAGGTGCCTTCACATGCAACCTCCTACAACTCAAGACTTTATTATTTATCAATTCAAAAGGGTGATACCTCAAGCGAACAGGCTGTTTTATTAAAAACTCTGTTGAACGGATACATTTATGACCAGACGGTATATGACGCTTCGATATGCGTTGAGTTCGATCCTTCCGACGGTGTGGTATATTCGGTTTTTTATCATGACAATAACGAAGAATTGTTATATACCGAAGCAAATAATGCCATAAATATAAACGATTCCGACATAAGAGGCGATGACAACAGCTTGCGTAGACAGTTGCAGCTCGGGTTTTGGTCATCAGAGCTATCTTCTCAGATACCGGGCAAATTCGGCAAGCCCACCTTGAGTTATCTGCGACTTGACAATTCAGACACTCTCGATTTGAATTGGGCTCTCAGCTCGAAGTACTCTGTTTTCACTCAATTTCTAAGCTACAACGTTAAGCTTTACGATACGAACAATACAGTGAGAATGTCTTTCCAGGTCAACACGGGCAATGGCAACAACACTCTTTTATCACAAAGTTCTTCAACATTGCCATATATAGATTGTCCGTATGAGGCGTTTGATGAAAACGGCAACAAAATAAACAGTGGTACGATCTCACTCTTAGCATATATTCAACCAAGTGACGTGTCGGTACATGTTGTCCTTGATTCGATAGATATTGCAGCAGCCAATATAAACAGCAGTGATAAAACATACTCGTATTCAACAACAAGTGCTTTAAAAATAGCTTCTCTTTGCGGTATGGATAATAATCTTTCAAATGCATTTGTCTATGCGCGAGTACAGGCGTTTGGTTATGGATATACTTCCAGCAGCTGGAAGCAGTCGTCATCTCAGCATTTATTTATGGGCAAGGATTCGACAACCTCACGTTACACGCTGCAGTCAGCAAGGCATTTGTTTAATATGAGGTTTATGTGTGAGGATAATGATTATCTTTCAAGCGTTAATGCAAGTTATGTCCAGACAACTAACCTTACATGGGGCAACAGCGGCGGGATAATTGCAGCAGGAAAGGTTTATAATACATCGGGCGTTACCAATAACGGCACGGTTTCGAATTGGACAAACAGCATTAAGGTAACCAATACACAACAGTCCTTCCCGAAAATTGATATTTTAAATTCACAGCAAACATTTACAGCGTCCAAAACGGGGCTTACAATATCAAGCCTTATATTGAAAAGCGACAATGACAGACTCGGACTTTTTGTCCAAAACAATGGTATTATACGCAATCTGACATTCTCAAACGTTGATGTTAACGGTAATAATTATGTAGGCACTGTGTGCGTTTTAAACAATGGGACGATAAACAACGTAACCGTTAGTAGCGGAACTGTAAAAGGAAACAACTATGTCGGCGGAATCATGTCTACAAGCAACGCTTCGATATTATCCGGTTTGTCAAATGCCGCAGAGGTCGTAGGTAATAATTATGTCGGCGGAATATTATCTGTCGTAAATAATGATAATATTAGTCTTACAGTATCGCAATGTACTGATTATGGATTGGTTCATGCCGTAAGTGCTGATTCCTCTTGTATAGGCGGAATCATCGGATATTGCAACGCATACACTACTCTGATCGGATGTGTTTCGTCCCCCAATTACAGCGGCAGCATCAATTCCGCCATGTTTATGGGAACGTACGTCGGCGGAATAGCCGGATATAATGAAGGCACTATTACAGGCTGTTATACAACGGGCGGTTATGTTTTCGGAAACACTTATGTCGGCGGTATTGTCGGGTATAATAAATCGTCAGTGCTCGGTGATGAGCAGGTAATGAGAAACAAATGCTCTGTTTACGCTAACAGCTATGTCGGCGGTATTGCAGGCTGTAACATAAACAGCGAACTGAAAAACTGGAGTAATGAGGGCGTTATCTCGGCAACGACTAAGTATTGCGGAGGTATTGTCGGAGCAAACGGAAAAGATATAAATTCGACTTCAACAGCCTCTAAGCTTTCAAACTGTATATCCAATATTGACACCTCTTCAATTCCGGGGGAGACGCAATTAAATACGGCAAAGCAGTTTTCATCGTTATGCGATTACGTAGGAGGTATTGCGGGCTACAACAACGGAGAAATAAGCGCTTCTCAGCCTACAAGCTGCAACAGCGTTGCTGCAGGCAGAAATTATGTGGGAGGAATAGTAGGTTATAACGACTCTACTGCGATCATAAATAATTACAACATCTCAAACGCATACATTTCGGGAGATGTTTTTGTAGGTGGTTATATCGGTCTTAATCTTTCGGACACTGTCTTTGATAGCGCTTTTTCGTGTAGCGCAAGATACATTGAGGGCAATTACTTCACCGGAGGAGTTATAGGCGCAAATATCATTGCTTCAGACAGTATAATTATAAAATGCAATATTGATAATTTACAGGGTGTACTTCAATATAAAAATTCTTCACAGGGAGCTTTCTTCGGCGGCATTGTCGGTTACAGCGCTATTGCGGCGTCCCAAACTGATATAAATACGTTAAAAGCCTTCTGTACGGGTCTTTACAATTCCGTAGATGCTCAAACATATGATACTGCATCCGCTAATGTGGATTCGCTTGAAAACAGCAGCAATATTGCTTCGGTCTCTTCATCATTAATAATCGGAGATGACAGCGACAGAATAATCAGGCTCAAAAACATTACCGGAAATATATATATTGGCGGTGCTGTAGGAAAAAACAATGCAGCTAATAATCTGACGGTAAAAAATATCACAAATTACACTTCCGTTAACGCATACGCATCTGTAACAGCCACCTATGACTCTAAAGAAAGTCAGTACAGCTATTCAGGCGGTATAATCGGACATTTACCTCTTAATTCCACAATAAATCATTGTACCAATAACTACAGTGCTTCAATCAACACCGCAGGTACTTACAGAGGTGGACTTTGCGAAATCAACGAAGGAAACGTAACAAATTGCGCAGCCGACTCTCAGGGCTCGTCAAATGTAAGCTGCACCGGTGGGCTTGTGGGTATAAACGGCGGAAATATAACTTCATGCTCGGTTACAGGCTCCGTACGCGGACTTAATTACATTGGCGGTCTCACCGCTTATAACTACGGTACGATAACGGATTCTACAATATCGGGAGATATTTACGGTTACGGAGAGAACGTCGGGGGAGTTACAGGCTATAACAAAGGCAATATAGATACGGTAACTATAAACTCTTCGATATACGGTAGCGCTACAAAGGTCGGCTCAGTCGTTGGACTAAATGAGGGCGGCACATTTACCGGTAATATTCTGATGAATCCCACAAAGCTTATAAGCGTTCAGGGCAAGAAATATGCCGGTGGGTTTATCGGCTATAATACAGGAGCCAACACGACGTTAGTCAACTTAACAAACATGGCTGTTGTTTCGGCATCCGACGGATTTGCCGGCGGTATTTTGGGCGGAATGGACGTAGGCTCTGCTCTAAGCGCTACAAACTGTGTAAATAACGGCAGGATAAGCGCCGACAACGGTCTTGCTGGCGGTATAGTTCCGTATTTGAGCTCAAACAGCTTAATATCAGACTGTGAAAACAATAAACAGGTATACGCTCCGAATTCTCTGTATTACGACGGTAATACGAACAGCTACTACAACGGAACCCTTGTTGCATTTAATATGGGAACAATACAAGACTCGTCCATAAGCTCAGGGGACAGTGATTACACCATAACAGGCAAGGGCTATGTGGGTGGCATTGTTGGATATAACGGCGGTACCATTAAAAATATAACAGTAACCGGAGATCACACTATAACCGTACAGGGAGAAGACGGTGCGCTCTATATCGGCGGTATAGCAGGCAAAAACGATACATCAGCCGAAATAATAGACTGTAAAACGGATGCTGACGAGGGGACCGTTATCATAGTTACAGGGAACACTAATTCTTGCTATGTCGGAGGGATCGCAGGCTACAACAACGGAAACGTTATTTCTTCAACAACTCCGAGCGAATATACCTACAGTACCTACGTTCCTTTCAGAGCAATAGTTTCACTTAATGAGGGCATTGCAGGTTACCTCGGAGGAATAGTCGGATATAATAATAACGCTACGCTCAGCGGATATTCATTTGAGGGAACGTTAAATGCAAGCGGAGAAGAAACCCATGCTTACGGCGGTATTGTCGGTGACAACGTAGATTCGACTGTTTCGTACTGTGTGGTAAACGACAAAATTAATACCTTCAGCACAAGCGACATGAACAGCACATCAAGAGTAGCTACAAGCGCAACGATATCCTTAAATAACAACGCACTTTCTTCCCTTGGCGGTATAGTCGGCAGAAACGAAAGCGGTTCAATCGTTGAGCACTGTACGCTTTTGAAATGTTATATTCGCGGAGACTACGGGTATATCGGTGGTATCGTGGGACATAACTACGGTGAAATATCACAATGCAAGGCTGATATAGCATACAGACCAGATGTCCCTGATACAGATGATATTTCTTCGTTTGTAAATACTATAAGCAATACGAATAATAACGTAAAGATATATATGTACCGAGGAGATCTCGGCGGTATCACAGGCAGAAATGAACGTACAGGTTCCGTCGATAATTGCGCCACAGGAGACGATTGGATCGTTACATGCTCCAGATATAACGACAGTAACAATACTGAATCTACGGATAACACCTGCGCAGGGATAATAGGACATAACAGCTCAGACAACGATATTACATATAACGAGAACTACGCACGCGTTTATAAAGGGAACTTGTCGGGTTCGTATTTCATTGCCTCCGGAATAATAGGCAGACAGGAAAATACCACATCATCGACATGGTCTATCGATCATTGCACAAATTACGCAAGCGTTGAATGCTCAAGTGCCAGAGCAGGCGGCATAATAGCTCAGTGGAAGTATAAGGGCGGCAATATAACCAACTGCACAAACTACGGCGAAATCAAATCGGGCAACGCTAACGGTGTGGGCGGTATGGTGGGCTTTGCTTATCTCGTATCCTCAAACCAGGTTTTGAATATAACAGACTGTATGAATCACGGCGTAATAATATCAACAGGTGCATCAACTCCTGCAGGAATATTCGGCGGTATTTCAAAAGCTAACAATTCGACTGTAAATATAGTCAACTGTATAAATACGGCGAAGGTTACGGGAGGGAAAAACCCCGCCGGTATAGTTAACAGTTTCGATAACGCAAGAGTGAACGTATTAAGATGCGTTAATTATTATCGTTTTCCTTCCTCAGAAAACGGTATTGCGTCTACAAAAGTAAGCAGCTTAAAATCCTGCGTTTGTGTTCCGTCAATAACCAACCCAATAGGAAGCGCCTACGACAGTAATGCTTCGCAGAATTCTACACAAAGTTATTTTCTGTCCGATAAAAATGCTACCTTTTCACAAAGCGGCGAGCAAACGAGCTATGACGTTATGCTTTCAACGCCTACTGTAACTACAACAGGGGGAAGCGAAGCAAACAAAAGTAATCCCGTTTATATGACGGATGGTGACTTAAACACATATTATAATTACAAATTAGGCACGGGCTCAGGAAACGTATTGAGTTTAACGACAAACATAGCTGCAAACGATGGTATAGACAGAACCATTACGCTTAAAAATTTCAAGATTACTTTCTTTGCTTCTACGGAAAGTCCTCGTGAATATTTTTACAAGGTTTATTATAAGCTGAAAAATGACGATACGCTTTATCAAATATCAACTACGGGATATGGCAACAACAATCAGTGGGCTTCAACCGGTGTAATAAACTCGTCGAACGGTACAGCGATAAACGACGGATACAATAAAACGATAACAATAGACATACCTGCAAGTATAACTCAAACGCAGGGCGCAGAGAGTATAAAAGTTGAATGCTACACCAACGGTGCTATATCACAAAAAAGCAACTGGCTGTGTATAGCCGAAACTGAAATAACGGGTTATTATACATTCACGTCCTCGGGGCAGAGCAGTAACCCTGACACCAATAAACAAGCTGTGCCTCTTTATAAAAAGACGGACAGCGCTTTAACGACTGTAAATGCCGCTAACTATACATATTCTCAGGCTGACGAAATGAAGCTGCTTCAATATTTCCCGAACGATACTCTTACGCACAAGTCTTATTCGGGCTATAAATATTGGTATGATTTAAATACATCGGTAAATAGCTTTATTTTGAGCCGATACGAAGAAGCCCTCGGCAATTTCACATATGTTACGATATCTCCTGAAAACGGCGGTTATAAGATATCATGGAATGAAGTGACGAACGCATTATATTATGACGTTGATATTTACGTAGATAATCAAAAGCTCACGACGATACGAGTAGATGCAGGAGTTTCTACGTACTTTATGCCTGAGGCTTCTATGATAGGCAAGAATGCATATGCAACCGTTAATGCCTATAACGGCGCCACAACGCCACAGAAAAAGTCAAAAGACTCGGCTACGATAAAATTAAAAGCTTCTTTACCTGAGCCTGTTGTTGTCTACGAGCTTGAGATAGAGAATAATTCGCTTGTATACTATTGCAGACTTATGAACGTTGATGAGTACAGAAACATCGCAATAACGCAGGGCTACGATGTTGACGCTTTTCTTGAGAATATCATCATCACTGCAAAACTCGATAACACATCGGCAACTCCGTTTAATGCTCTGGACGCACGGGTAAAAATAAATAATATGTCCGGTAGCGGTTCAAACGCAGTGGTATTAGAGGCAATAGCAGATCCCAAGAGCGAGACTGAAAACACCGATATTGCGAATTATATACAATCATCGAGATACAGCGTACAAACGGCGGCATATTCCATCAATACAATAAAAAATACAAGAACCATAGAATGTACAAACATAAACGAAACGGCATTCACGGGGCTTTCCCCCGAAAGCCTTCAATATAAAATTATGCTCAGAAACTTCAAGACGCAAGCCATTTACAGGCTGGAATTTGTAGTGAACAGGGAAGTTGCTGGAATAACGATACCTGTTGTTATATCCTCCTCCGAAAACCGTATGTCAGCAAACGGAGATTATTATTTAACAGGTCTTAACGACATAATTCCTTCGGAGCCCTATACTGTGCGAGGCTATACGTGGAAAACGCAGTCAAACGGGCTTATATTCGGTCATGTTGTGGCTGAAAATATCACGGCAAACGCACTGCTAAGCTTGAATGACGGATACAGAAATACTGATGTAATAACAAACGGCGTTTTAAACAGCGGATATTCCGTTGCTATTAACAAAGACGGCACATATAACGTGTATTACAGTACGGCTATCGACTGTGTTGATAAAAACATCGGATTTGTAAATATCTTTTATACTTCCGGTAAGACTGTTCCGCAAAGGGCGGCTTCTCCGGTGCTTTCTAAGACATACACAGATAATACAGGCTCATATACGTTTAACTGGACGGCTGACGGTACCACGGCGAACGATACCTTCAAGGTAACCTTGGAGGGAACAAAAGCAGACAATTCTGTTGTGACGATTTCTAAACAGGACGTTACAGGATATTCATATACAGCCGATATTTCCACATGGGAATATAAGAGCGTAAAGCTTAGCGTTACAAGACAGGGAATAGCCGATATAAACGGTTACACAACATATTTAGGCAACACAGGAGAAGAAAACTACAGTATTCCCCTTTATCTGCCGACAATATTCAAGCCCACTGTGTTTATAGGCTCAGACAAAAATACTTTGACATACGATATATCATGGAATAATCCAAACAGTCAGCTGGCACTGAATGATATTGAGGGATATTCAGTAATGCTCGTTGATTCTTCGAATGTATCTCACGACATAGCCGATATTTCAGGCAGCACGTCGACCTCGGCAAACGTTGATTTGGAGAGCTATTCGGGACAAAATGTAAATATTTATATTATAGCAAGAGTGAAGTCCACTCATACGAACTATACGAACGATTCGCGCCAAAACGATAATGAAACGGCACAGCTGACTGTCTCGCAGAGGCTTCCGTTATCTTCCCCCGTATATTCATTGTCGAAGGACTACTCCTCAATCTTATCGGTAAGCGAATTCTTGCAGGGAGTAAAACTGACTCTTATAAATTCGATCACCATACAGGGCAGCTATGCGATGCAGGCGGCAGTATGTAACGTAAGCTCAACGTCAGACGGAAAGCTTCCTCAGTCAAATAACCGACTGCATGATTTTGCCGTTGATGCAACTACGCCGTCGACCCTGACAATGACGAGCGATCCCGCAAACAGCTTATTGAAGGCGACGTATGATTTCAATACGGGAATGCAGCGCGAATATGCGGCGCAATACCTATGGTTCAGAGTAAGAGCTATTCCCACGAGCGGCATAAGCTCGATTTGGTCGCCTTGGCAGGTTAAAAGATTGCCTCAGGTACGTTACGACTCAACAGACCTTTCAAATGCTTACAACATTCAAGATTTAAAGGTTTATCCCGACGAAAGTACAATGCCTGCCGACATGATAACGGTTAGGTCGAATACGATAACGTTTACATGGGACGAATATGCAGATAAATATGTTATAAATGTATCTTCGCCGCTGAGTATTTCTTCTTCTCAAACGAGAACCACACAAACTCTTGTTATTACGAGAACAGGTGGGGAAGGCACGTCTTTATCTCCGTATACTTATGAAATTAAAGACGAAAGCGCAAATGTTCTTCCACTGGATCCAATCAACGCACAGACCGGTTTACTCTCATATATGTGGAACGGTTATTTAAAGAATTATATTTTACAGATACCGGTTACCGGCGGCACTTATAATTATAAAATCAATACGCATCTCAATATACAGTCCGTAAAGGTAAACGATCAGACGACAGTGAGCGTAGTATTGCCAGATTTCGATGAATATGCGGCAGGAAGCACCCCGTACACGCTTCCTATACATAACACCTACAGTATTTCACTGACGGCGCAATCCGCAAGCGGCAAGTATGTGGATTCCGACGAAGCATTTATATACCAGAACTACAACTCCGTAACGCAAGCCTACGAGTGGACTACGGTAAAGCCTAATTAAAAAATTAGAAAGGTAAGAGAGAATTGAGAAAGAAAATTTCCAATGAACAGGGCGCTGCAATGGTGCTTGTCATATGTCTTATGGCTATAGTCGTAACACTTTCTTTAGTCGTGGTTTTCAGCTCATCTTCTCTTGCCGCAGCGTCTCAAAGAGAGGTTAAACAAGAACAGATACGTCTTGCCACTATAGATATGAATAAGTCGATAGGGAAACAGCTGACAAGCTCAAGTGGCGAACTGTACGATTATCTTTATCAGAACATAAGCCTTTTCGGGCAGGGAAACTGGAACTATTATAATGAGGACGAGCTTGGACATACCAATATCGATATGTTTAAGAGGTCATTTAGCGCTACGGACGCAGATAACGATATAAGCTATAAGGTCGAAATATATTGGAAGTGCAACAGCGAAGCTTTTTCAGATCAGTCGGATTCAAGATATTCCAACGCCGACCTTGTCCTATGCGTGACGGGAGAAACAAAGGACGGTATCGTTCATAAAATCACAGAAACCTATACGGCAAAAAAAAGAACTGCGGTTCAGGGAGGAGCTGACGTGCAGTGGTACGCAAAAGGAACAGACTGAAGAAAATATTTACAGACAAAAGCGGTCTGACAATAGTAAACGTAATGGTGGCTTTCGTAATATTACTGCTTTGCGCCGCGATGTTTGAGCAGGCTTTGAAGATATCAATGAGATTTGCCGATAAGGCTTCAAATGTGAGAAAAAACCTTCAGGAAGCAGTCGAGCATTACTACACAAGCGAGCCTGATAATTATCAAAGCATGACGCTTTCCTTTCAATCAAGCGAGGGCGCGGGATCTTTTAACCTTAGTTTAAAGAAAGCTTCAACCGACGAGAACGGAATAACTCTTTATTATTATAAATACGAACAATAAGAATAATAAAATAAAAAAGGAGCAGACATGAAATTATTAAAAGATAAAAACGGATTCACTCTTGTGGAAATGATAGCCGCTTTTATGCTGTTAGTATTGTTTGCAACTGCAGCCGCGCTTACTGTCCCTTCTTTTTTGAAAACGAGTATGAGAGTCAATAGTATGAGTATAGCCCAATCTGTAAGCGACATGGTGTCCAACACGATAACCTCAAATCTTTCATCAGCCGCAGACAGTGCAAGCAGTGAACGGGTCGTGAGCGGACAGTATACCCCCGAAGTTGTAATAGCAAACGATGGTAAAAGCGTGAATTTTACAGACCACTACGGTTATGCCGTTACAATTTATATCGGGGCAGACGGTGAACAGAGAAATGACGACGCAGGGAGCCCGACAGACGTCAGCGGACTGCTTATATTGCACTATACGGGCAACAATGTTGACAGATATTGGTTTTATGGAAAAGAAACTTACATGGGATGTAAAATTTCTTCACTGAACATTGTACATTTGTCTGAAAATTTGATACAATATACAATAACAATAACAACAGACACAGGTTATTCCTTTCAGACTAAAAAAACGATAGAATGCTACAATCTTACAAACGCAGCTCAAATTGCTCCGTAAAACATCAAGAGGATATTGCAGACTATAAAAGTCTGTTATATAAAACACACACAAGGAGAAAAAAATGAAAAGGAATTTAAGCATCAGAAACAAAAAAGGTTTTACCTTGGTTGAAGTTATCGCTGTTCTTGTCATACTGGCAATCCTTATAGCGATAGTCGTTCCGAGTGTAAATACTTACATTCAGAAGGCAAAAGACAGAGAAGCACAGCTGACAGCAAGAAACGTCTACCTTGCTGCTTGTGTTGAAGCTGCGGAGTATTACGGAACAAATGCAACTGTAGCAGCTGATGATATTTTACCAGCGACAAGGTCTACTGCCGGTTTGCCAACCGATGCAGATATTACAATAGTAATAACAAACAATGCTGTTACATCGATTACATATGGCGGAGTAACATATCCTGCAAGCTAAATAGAATCCAATAACAATAGCATGGTCGGTATTAACCGACCATGCTAAAATAAATTACGACAGCATATTATGACAACACAACAAAAGAACGATTTAACCGATAAAAGAATAAATATACCTAAAAGAAAGGTTATTAGCTTTCTTATTATTTGTGTTGTGCTTATCCTGTTAATATGCGTAGGTATCAATTATCTGATATATACAACTCACACAACAGAATTAAAAAGACAGGCTTCTTCGGTAGAGCTTGCTATAATAGTAACTGTCCGTGAAAACGATATATACGGAATAAACACCTACGATAATGCCACTCAAAGCGGACTTACTTTAGAGGCTTATGCAAAAATAATTGAATTAAGCGGCTTGGACGGCGAAATATATGTAACGAATTGGGAACAACAGACGCTTCTTCCGAATGAGATGCACATTGACGGACATAAGGGCTTCAGCGCATACTATCAACGCGAAAGTACGTCTGAACACGGAAAATGGGAGATAGTCAAAAACGGCTCGTATCGCTTGTTTTGACTTCATGAATATGCTTTATTTAATGATAGCGATATGCTTGCTTTTGATTTTTTTTATCGGCGCTTCGGTTTTTTCTTTTCTTTGTCTAATAGCTTACAGACTGCCTCGTAAGATTGACTTTGTGAAGGGAAGAAGCCGATGCAACGAATGCTCTCACGAACTTAGTTTTATGGATACTTTCCCGATTTTCGGCTACATCCTGTTAAAAGGAAAATGCAGATATTGTGGTGCGAAGCTATCCGGTAACTATATTATCACTGAGATAAGCGGTGGGATACTTGCCATAATATGCTTATTGTATTATTATCCCGACGCTTTCAAATCGGTTATAGCGTTTGCATTTATAAGCGTTCTGACTGTTATTGCGTTAGTTGACAAGGATACTATGGAAATACCGAACGGATTTATTATAGCGCTTACAGTAGTTGGGATCGTTTCGATATTTGCCTTTAAGGAAATAACTCTTTTAGAGCGATTAATAGGGATATTTTGTGTAAGCGTGCCGTTGTTTTTAATCACTTTGCTTGTTGAAAACGCCTTCGGCGGAGGAGATATCAAGCTCATCGCAGCAAGCGGTATAATGCTTGGGTGGAAGATGAATCTTGTGGGTTTTCTCTTCGCGCTGCTTACAGGCGGAATATATGCCATATATCTTTTAGTAACAAAAAAAGCAGATAAAAAGGCGCATTTTGCCTTTGGCCCTTTTCTTTGCTTCGGACTTGTAGTGTCCATGTTTTGTGCAGAATACTTAATACCTTTATACCTGAATTTATTTTAAAATACGATAATAATATCCATATGGATTTTATATAACGAAAAACATAACTTTTCAAGGAGCGTCACAACATATGCCCGAATATCAATATACAGCGCAGACATCCAGTGGAAAAAGGATAAGCGGCAGCATGACGGCTAACGATGAAGAAGCCCTCAGCGAGGCTTTAAAGCAGCAGGGGAATTATCTCATTAAGGCAAAGCAGACTGTTTCTTTACATAAATCCCAAAAGCTCAATATGCTGCAAATATCGGAGTTTTGCAGGGAGTTAGGAACATTGCTTTCTGCCGGAGTAAGCTTGGTACGCGCTTTAAAGATTATTTCTCAGCAGGAAACAATCAAGCCTGTAGAACGAAAAATTTATGATGAACTGCTTTCAAGCATACGTCAGGGCGACGCGCTATCTGAAGCAATGAATAAACAAGGCGCTGTTTTTCCGCAGCTTCTTATCAATATGATAAAAACAGGTGAAGCGGGCGGAAATCTTGACAAGGTCACGATGAATATGGCGACGCATTACGAGAAGAGCTATCGACTCAGTAAAAAAGTATCGGGAGCGATGACTTACCCTGCAATACTTTTGATAATGATAATCGCCGTGACGATCTTTATAGTGGCGTACATTATGCCGCAGTTTGAGACGATTTTCAGTGCTATGCCGGAGTTGCCCGGCACTACGAAGTTTTTGCTTGCAATGAGTAACGCAATAAAAAATGACTGGGCTATTATTTTAATAGTGATCGTACTGATAGTTATCGGTTTAATAGCTCTGTTGAAAGTTCCGGCAGTACGCTTATTTGTGGATAAAATGAAGGTTAAATATCCGTATTTCGGAAAGCTTATGAAGATAATTTATTCCGCTCGTTTTGCCAGAACTATCAATTCGCTTTACAGCGCTGGGCTGCCCCTTGTAAGCTCTCTTTCGATAGGCGTAAAAACAGTCGGTAATAAATATGTCGAATCACAGTTTAACGATTTGATAATATCTGTAAGAAGCGGACAACCGCTTTCGAGTGCGATACGCAAGGTGGACGGCTTTGTCCACAAATTGGCGGATTCAATAATGGTAGGCGAGGAGACCGGCAGTATAGATACCATGTTAAACGCAACTGCGGATTCTCTCGAATATGACAGCGACAGCGCTGTTTCGAAGATGATAACCTTCCTTGAACCTGCGCTCATCATTCTTATGGCGGCAGTGATAGGATTTATAATGATTTCCGTCATGACACCGATATATCAATACTACCAGACAATGCAATATACAACATATATTTAGGAGACATTATGATAACAGCGGTAAGATTGTCAAACAATAATTTGCAGATTATCACAGGGAATGAGGGAAAGAGCGTTTCTGCCAAACGAGTGTATGAAACGACCTTATTAAACGATTGTATCATTAACGGAGTCGTCACAAATGAGGGTGATTTCAAAAAACAGATCTCCGAGTTTTGGCAAGCTAACGATTTGCCGAAAAAGGACGTTTCCCTTATAATAAACAGCTCTCAGATGGTGCTCAAATCAGCATCGGTACCGACTGAAAAAGACAACAAAATGCTCGAAATGATCACGCGTGAATTTCCCGAGA
This sequence comes from uncultured Lachnospiraceae bacterium, assembly GCA_964618075.1. GTDB lineage: Bacteria > Bacillota > Clostridia > Eubacteriales > Anaerofustaceae > CAYTMY01. The sequence continues at coordinate 32,971 of CAZTZO010000001.1, read as the reverse complement.
CCGAAAAAAGCGAGCCACAGCTTTTCGATTATAAGGTCTTGGCAGAAAAAAAAGATACGAAATTTTCAGATGTGCTTGCTGTTATGACACCTGTAAGCCTTGTTGAGTCGTATGTGAACATTTTTAATGACATAGGTATAAGCGTTAATTCTGTGATGCCCATACAGCTAAGCGCGTTAGAGGCTATATATTCTCTTTCGTCAATGAAGGACGAAACGGCTATAATACAGCTGTTCGACTCAAACATGCTTATAAGTCTTCTTTGGTCAAAGGGAGCGTATGCTTATGCTCAAAGGACCCGTCTTTTCAGTGACTATGACAGTGATGATTTTCAAACAGAAGTATCGGGAAACATAAGCTCCATGCTTCAGTTCTATTCCACACTTCGAAAAAGCGATAATTTGAAGAATGTATATGTTTGCGGCCTTAACGGAAAACCTCTCGAAAAATGTAACGATGCGATAAATCAGCTCGGTCTTTCAAGCGCACATTTTAATAGTGACGACAAGGAAGAAGCAGAAGGTAATATGCTCAACAATATGATAGATTCCCTTGGACCATTCATAAAGTCGCAGCATAGCGTTAATTTATTTGACAGATATAAAAAACAAACCGGCAGTAGCAGCGAAAAACAACAATTTGTAAAAAAATACATGCCGCTTATAATAACGGTAGGCGTTGTTGTAGTTGCATTAATAGGTCTTTTATTGACCAATATCATTATGAAGGCAAGCTTGGAAAAACAAAAGGCATACCTTAATGATGCAACAAATATAAGTCAGGCTGCCGAGGCTAAAAAAATAACAGACGAGAATACAAGTCTCCAAACTACCATAAACGCTTTAAACAGTGCCATTGCAGCACAACAATCATATCCTAAACTAAACGCCTCTGTAATAAACAGCATAAATCAAGCAGGAAGCGGCGTTGTCAGCATGAATATATCCAGCTATTATGCCAAAAACGGGCAGTTGACACTAACGGCTCTGACCGGAAGCGTTGAGCAAATAAATTCATACATAGACAGACTTAAGGCTACAAACTTATTCGACAATATTGAGTATTCGGGGTACTCATATAATCAGAGCACCGGAACCTACACAATAAACGTTGTATGTTACCTTAACTCGGAAGCCGGAAAGTAAAAGGAGGATTATCATGACACTGAATATTACGCAAAGAGATAAAAAAATACTTGTTTTTCTGGCTGCATTTATTATTGTAATTCCTTCGATAGTATGGGGGATATTGCCTCTTATAGATAATATAATGGAAACAAGCGCACAGATTAAAATTGTCAAATCAGATGTTCTCGAAATGCAGACTCAAATAAAGCTTTATGATTCAAGTGTTCAGCAAAATGAAGCTTTAAAGAAAGAAAGCGCGGAGATTACGGCAAAATTCTATCCGGTGATGCAATCTCAGGATGTTGACAGACTTGTAACGGGCATAATACTGAGTAACTCTCTTACATCTACCGGTCTTGAAATAGAAGCAATAGAAACCGCAAAGAATATCTCGCCCTATTACACCTCTTCCTTAAAGGAAGGCAGCCAAACGCTGAGTATGTATAACGTCAGCTTAAAGGCAATGGGTTCAAGTGTAAATGTTGCCGCCTTTATTGACAATATAACGAATAATTATCCGGCTATTCATGTTGACTATTTCACTATACTTCCGGGAAGCACTGATCTGGTACAAATGCAAATACAGATATATATGTATAATTAATAAGGACATTTTGGGAGATATCATGATTAATAAAAACATTCCTATCGGAGAAGTTTTAAAGGAATACGGATATATAACGCAGCAGCAGCTTGATCAGGCGTTGATAAACCAAAAGAAAAGCGGGAAACGACTTGGTGAGGTTCTCCAGGAAATGGAATATGTCACTGAGAAGCAGGTTTTGCAGGCACTTTCAAAGCGCTTACAGCTTAAGCTTATAGATATTACTAACGTATCGGCTGATATTATGGCTGTGCAGCTGATACCTAAGCAGCTTGCCGAAAAATATCAAATGCTTCCGTTGAAAGCAAATGAACAAATAATTACCGTTGCGGTAAATGATCCTCTGAATTTCTATGCGCAGGAGGATATCAGACAGCTCACAGAACGTCAGCTTGAAATAGTGCTATGCGAAAGAGCACCTCTTAAAGAAGCAATCGAGCATTATTATTCTGACGTATCGGTACAGGACGCTACAAGACGAGCTAATATGGAGAGCGTCAGCGCAATAGAAGAAATAGATATTGACGAGGGCGACGGAGATGCTCCGATAATAAAGCTTTTGAACAGCCTTATTGAAAGAGCATATAACATAGGCGCAAGCGATATACACGTTGAACCGTTTGAGGATAAAACCTCTGTAAGAGTGCGTATAGACGGCACCATTGTCGATTATGTTACACTTCAAAGAAGCGTGCACCCCTCATTGATTGCGCGAATAAAAATATTAAGCGATCTTGATATAGCAGAGAGAAGACTGCCACAGGACGGTCATTTCAGATATAAACTGCCAAATGAGCAGATAAATATAAGAGTATCGGTCATACCCACTGTCTTTGGTGAAACCGCTGTTTTAAGGCTGCTTTCAAATACGGGCAATATTGATTATGCCGATTCCTTCGGTATGACTGATGAGAATTACCGAAAAATATTAAAAATGCTCATGTCCCCAAACGGCATTATATATATGACAGGGCCAACCGGAAGCGGTAAAACGACTACTTTATATATGCTTTTAGAATACTTATCAAAAAAACAGGTCAACATCTGCACAATAGAAGACCCTGTTGAAAAGAATTTGGCTCGTATCAATCAAACGCAGGTTAACAACGTAGCGGGACTTACCTTTGAATCCGGAATGCGCTCTTTATTAAGACAGGATCCAGATATTATAATGGTCGGAGAAACGAGAGACAATGAGACGGCAGCAATATCCGTAAGAGCTGCAATAACCGGACACCTTGTATTTTCAACCTTGCATACCAACAATGCTGTGGCTTCAATAGTGAGGCTTGAGGATATGGGCGTAGAGCCGTATTTGATAGCGAACTCACTGGTAGGTTTGGTTGCACAAAGGCTGATGCGAAAGGTTTGTCCGTACTGCGCAGAGCAAGTTACAGTCACTCCAGAACAAAGATATCTTTTGGGAGATGATATAGATACGGTAATGCAGGCAAAAGGGTGCAGCCGATGCAATAACACAGGGTATTCAGGAAGAATAGCTATACATGAAATAGTCGGCATTGACAAGTCCATGCGCGCTATGATATCCAAAGGCTCAACTACAGAAGAGATAGAGCAATATGCAATTAAAACGCAGGGAATGAAGCTTTTGAAGGATAGTGGGATGGATTTGGTTAAGAAGGGGATAACTACCGTTGAAGAGCTTCTAAAGGTTTCTTATTATTCATAGGGAGTTTAGTAATGGATATTAATTCAATTATCAGAATCGCATTTAATAATAAATGCTCGGATATACATATCTCTGAAAACATGCCTCTTATGTTTAGGATAAACGGCAGTCTAATGCTTGCAGAAGAGCAGCCTAATGAAGATGAAATATCAAGCATGATTGCTTCTCTGATGGATAAAACTCACAAAGAGGTTTTTTCAAAAGGGAAGGATGTTGATTTTGCATATCAGACGAACGATGGATATCGCCTGCGCGTAAATGTATTTCGATACTCAAAAGGCATTGCCGCCTCTTTTAAGACTATTAAATAACGATATACCTTCGCTTACCGCTTTGGGTTTACCGGGTGTGTTGACTAATATGATTGAATAGCAAAGAGGGCTTATACTCGTTACCGGCCCTACGGGAAGCGGCAAATCCACGACATTGGCATCAATGATTGATCATATCAACACCACGAGAGCAGAGCATATTATTACAATCGAAGACCCGATAGAGTATGTTCATCATAATAAGCTTTCGATAGTACATCAGCGTGAAGCTCAAAGGGACGTTTCGGGTTTCGCCGAGGCGCTCAGAAGCAGTCTTAGAGAGGATCCTGATATTATACTTGTAGGAGAAATGAGAGACTACGAAACAATATCGGCGGCTGTAACCGCAGCGGAAACGGGCCATTTGGTGATGTCTACACTACATACCACGGGAGCGGCGCAGACTATAGACAGGATAATCGATGTATGCCCCCCCAATGCGCAAAATCAGATAAGGACACAGCTTGCTGGAGTGTTATCAGGCGTTATAACGCAGTGTCTTATACCCAATATACAGAATAATAGCAGATATCCCGCAACGGAAATTCTTGTAGGCAGTGACGCTGTCTTGAATATGATTCGAGAGAACAAATGCTTTCAGCTTCCAACTGCTATGCAGTCTGCCGCCTCAATCGGTATGCACACCTTAAACAATGATTTGGCAAGACTTGTCAAAACAGGCAAGATCACATCACAAAATGCTTATAAATACTCGAATAACAAAAAAGAGCTTGAACAATACGGAATATAAAAGAGGTCTTTCATGAAGCTACTTATAGCGTCGGATTTACACGGTTCGTTGTATTATTGCAACCGACTTATAGAGGTATTTGCAAAGGAAAACGCCGATAAAATTTTGTTTTTGGGCGATATTTTATATCATGGACCGAGAAACGACCTTCCAAAGGATTATTCTCCGAAGGATGTAGCAAGTATTTTAAACGAATTAAAAAGTAATATTTTATGCGTGAAGGGAAATTGTGACAGCGATGTGGATCAATGTATGCTCCAGTTTCCGATTATGGCAGAATATTGTCTTGTTATGCTAAAGAATAATATTATCTATGCCACTCACGGAGATAAATACAATAAAGAAAATATACCGGCAATTAATACCGGAGACATATTATTATTCGGTCACACTCATGTGCCTGAATACAGTGAAAAAAACGGTATTATATTTATGAATCCCGGAAGTCTTTCCATACCAAAAGAAAATAGCAGTAATTCTTATTTAGTTTATGAAGACGGTTTATTTTTATTTAAACAGCTTAATGATTGCAAGGTATTTAATACATATGAATATAATTCATAAATCAAATCATTTCCTTGAATTTTCTCATGCATTCGGGGTCGCTTCCGCAGCAGCCTCCGATTATTCGTATATTTTCGTCGTATAAGGACTTTAAGCCTTCCGCAAACCTTTCGGCACTTATCTCATAAATCATCTCGCCGTCTTTATATGTGGGATTTCCTCTGTTCGGTTCAATAAAAATCGGCTTACTTGCTCTTTTTTTCATTGTTACTGCAAGCGGCAACATTTCTTCGGGAGTAAGAGAGCAGTTAATGCCTGCGGATAATAAAGGCAATGTATTCAGCTTATCTATCCATAAATCCAATGACACCCCGTACCACGTTTTGCATTTTGACGTAAATGTCATCGATGCCATTACAGGTTTATCCGTTATTTTTTTTGCGGCGCTCACAACAGCCTCTACGTCTTCTACAACAGACGTGGTTTCAAGCAATATCAAGTCAATATCATCGCCCGCAGCTTCAATTTGCTTTGAAAATAAATCCTCAGCTTTTTCATATGGGAAAGTCCCGTCGCTTCTGGGGAAAAACCCCGACGGACCAATATCAAGTGCAATAGCACATTCAGGGAATGAATCTTTAGCTTTTTTTGCACATTTAACATTAGCACCAACAAGCTCTTCACACGAATAAGAAGAAGCCTTCAAAGTCTCATTTGTTATATTGAATGTATTGGTTGCAATGATATCGCAGCCTGCTGAAAGATAATCTTTGTGAATCTCTATAAGTATATCACTGTTTTCTATTCCCGCACTTAACAGTTTTGTTGCCTTAATACCTTTGGAAAGCAATAATGCTCCCATAGAACCGTCGAGCATCAACAACTCATGATTATCGATTTTTTGTATTATGTCCATTTAGAATCTCCCTATGTTCAACAAGAGCAAGAGTCCCAAAACCCAACAATATACTGAGAACGATATAAGGCTTCCTTTTTTAACTATTTTTTTAAATAATAATATTGAACAGTAGCCTACAACGAGAGCCGTTACAAAGCCTGCCAGACATGCCACTATGGAAATATCCTGTACAGCCGCCACAACGTCCTTCGCTTTAAGAATAACTGAACCCAATATGGTGGGGAGTGCAAGAAGAAAAGAAAATTCAAGCGCTTCATCCTTTGACAAGCCCATTACAATGCCGCCTGTCATTGTGGTGCCTGAACGGGAGAGCCCCGGCATGATAGCGCACATTTGAAAAAGTCCGACTAAAAATGACTTTACCGGGCCCAACTCTTCGATCTTTTGACTACCGAGCGCAGAAAGCTTTTCACCAAGCAACAGCACAAAGCCTGTAACGATGAGCATTATAGAAACCACTAAAACAGATGAGAATGCGCTTTCGATGTAGCTGTCTAATAAAACTCCTGCAATCCCAGCCGGTATGGTAGCTATAATTATATATATTATATAGTATCTGTATTTGCTCTTTTTAAGCTGAGGTCCTTTTAAAGTAACTATATCAAAAAGCATAAGAAAAAATTCTTTTATAAGAGAAATGACTGATTTATAATATGCAGCGAATATCGCAAAAAATGTAGCCAGATGCAACAATATTGTAAAAGCAAGGTTGTTCTGTGTAATTCCAAAAAGAGCTTGAACTATAACGAGATGCCCCGAGCTGCTTATCGGAAGAAATTCTGCCGCGCCTTGCACGAAACCCAAAACTATTGATTCTAAAATACTCATAATCCCTCCTGTGAAGCTTTTTTCAGTATACCACACGGGGGATTATATAAAAACCGCTATTATGATTTTAACATTTTTTTAAGGTGATTCATCGCAGACGAAATACTTCCGATTTCGTTAATTAAACCTATCTCGACAGCTTCCTTGCCAATCACGACAGAGCCAACATCATTTGCTATTTCATCAGTATTGAACATTAATTCTTTAAGCACTTTTCTTTTTATTGCTGAATGATCAAGTATAAAGCTGTTGATTCTTTCCTGCATTCTTTTAAAATATTCAAAGCTCTGAGAGACACCTAACACTAGACCGTTTGTTCTTATGGGATGAATTGTCATCATTGCGCTAGGTGCAATAAAAGAATAATCGGTACAGACCGCAAGAGGTACTCCTATAGAGTGTCCTCCACCCAAGACAAGTGAAACGCTGGGTTTACTCATACCGGCAATCAGCTCGCTTATGGCAAGTCCTGCTTCGACGTCACCTCCCATCGTGTTTAAAATCAATAATACGCCTTTTATTGCGTTATTCTCCTGAGCTTCCACAATGAGCGGTATAAGATGCTCGTATTTTGTAGCTTTTCTTCCGTTTCCAAGCTCAATATGCCCTTCAATTTCACCGATTATGTTTATAGGCAGAATACCGCTGTTTTCATATACTTTAATCTGACCTAATTCGTTTATACTTTCAATCGCTTGTTCATCTATAAGCTTTTCATTTTTATCAACCATAAAATCCTCCGTGTAATATCTTGCTCAAAAAATAAGAATATTATGTAATGATAAAGTTTGTTAAAGCAATCAATAATGTTAAGATTATATAGAATATGAACAATTTAATTGTAAGGTCAAATTCAACTTCAGAAACAAAATTTATTGCAGAAAAAATCGCTGATTTCATTGAGGACAGCGCATTTATCGCTTTATACGGTGAAATGGGTGCAGGTAAAACAGACTTAAGCAGAACTTTGTTTTTAAAAAAAGGTTTTACCTCCGGGTTTTCGTCTCCAACCTTTACACTGATAAAGGAATATGCTTTTAATGAAAAAAAGGCATATCATCTTGACGTATATAGACTTGAAGATGTTCAGGAGCTTGATTATCTCGGCTATTACGATTGTATGACAGACAGCGTGCTTACGGTAGTTGAATGGGCAGATAAAATAGCAAATGAATTACCTGAAAGAAGATATGATATTTCTATTAGAGTATTAGGTGAGAATAAAAGGAATATAGAAATAAAATGTACTTACAGAGAATTAAACGAATTGGAAGAATCATTGAATGAATATCTTGTCAATTGATACCTCAACAATGGCTGCAAGCGCGTCGCTTGTAAGCGAGGATAAAATATATGGCGAATTTTATACAGATTTTAAGCTTAAACATTCCGAGAAGCTGATGTTTTTGATCGAAGGACTTTTAGATAATCTGAGAATGACGACGGACGATATAAATATCATTGCATGCTCTAAAGGACCGGGATCTTTTACCGGATTGAGGATAGGAGCTGCTACAGCCAAGGCAATCGCTCATGCAAAGGAACTTAAAATAGCGGGCGTATCTTCGCTTATGGCATGTGCCTATCAAAACAGAATGACGCAGTATAATATTTGCACTATATTTGATGCACAACAGAAAAGCTTATACTGTGCAATTTATAGGACAGAGAACGACGAATTGATCACTGTTAAATCCGATTGTGTTATACCTTTGGAAGATTTGTTAAATTTGCTCAAGCAGATAAATAACGACATTCTTTTTTGCGGCGATGCTGTAAAAAAGTATTCGAAAGAAATCAAAGTGTCATTAGGGAAGAAAGCCCATTTCGCTCCTGACTCACTGATAATGCCACATGCTTCGAGCGTAGGAATGCTAGCTCTCAAGATGAAAGAAGATGAATTGGAAACCTATGATACTTTTTTACCGGAGTATATAAGAAAATCACAGGCTGAAGTAAATTATTCCGTGAAGATATGAAAAAATATATTGTAAATAAATCGCTTATAGACGATGTTGGGCAAATATACGACATAGAAACAGAATGTTTTAATGTGCCATGGAGTCAAGAGCTTTTAAAAAGAGAAATACTAAACGAAGACGCCATGTGTTTTTGCGTAAAGGATAATGGTGAAGTTGTCGGTTTTATTGTATCCGATATATTTTATGATGAGCTTCATATAACCAATATTGCAGTAAAGCAAGTATATAGGAGAAAAGGAATCGGGGAGCTACTTTTAGAAAAGGTTTTATCAGAAGCAAAAAAAGCCGGATTCGAGGATATAACGCTTGAAGTAAGGATTTCCAATATGCCTGCAATAAAATTGTATGAAAAAAAAGGCTTTACTGCCGATGGGATAAGAAAGAAATATTATTGTGACAATGGAGAAGATGCCGTTATAATGTGGTATCACAAATAAACAATGGGAAATAGTATAAATATCCTTGCTATAGAGTCTTCTTGCGATGAAACAAGCGCAGCTGTCATAACAGACGGGATACTTAAAAGCAATATTATAGCTTCACAGATAGATATTCACAAAATTTACGGCGGTGTAGTACCAGAAATCGCTTCCAGAAACCATTTAATGAAGCTTCCGCAGGTTATAGACAGCGCTCTTATAGAAGCAGGGATAACACTAAAGTATTTGGATTGTATAGCTGTCACTTATGGCCCGGGACTTGTTGGCGCTCTTCTTACGGGTGTGTCGTATGCCAAGGCACTTGCATATTCTCTTGGTATAAAATTAATCGGAATAAATCACATGGCAGGTCATATAAGCGCTTGTTTCATTGCGGGTGCAAAGCCTCCTTTTATTTGTCTTGTCGTTTCTGGCGGACATACTTATATTGTAATGGTAAATGACTATACTGATTTTACTGTATTGGGCTCAACAAGAGACGATGCAGCGGGAGAGGCTTTTGACAAGGTCGCAAGAGTTGTGGGGTTGGAATATCCCGGAGGCCCAAAGCTTGATAAACTTTCGTTATCCGGCAACGATACAGCTGTTTTGTTACCACGCGTGATGATAAACGAGGATAACTATGATTTCAGCTTTAGCGGGGTAAAAAGCGCAGTTCTTAATTACATAAATAATGCAAACATGAAGCATGAGAAAATTGACAAGGCGGATCTATGCGCATCCTTTTGTAAAAGCGTCTGTGACGTTCTTGTCGAAAAAACAATCAGAGCAGCTAAAAGTTACGGTATAAAAAGTATAGGTATATGCGGGGGGGTTGCCTGTAATTCCCTTTTGCGTAAAATGCTTACAAAAGAATGTGAATCATTGGGTTACGAGCTTTTTATACCCGATAAAATATATTGCAGTGATAATGCAGCGATGATTGCAAAGGCGGCGTATTATTCATACTTAGACGGATGTTTTTCAGATAACAGTCTTAACGCTATTCCATATTTGGAGCTGTGAAGTTAATTTTTAATTAGTTAAGGTTTAATACTGATATACAAAAGAACAGTATGTTATAATTATACAAAATTATTAATGAAAGGAGGTATAATCATGAAAGCGTTTTTAAAATCACTGTATTTCCTGTTTGGTATGTTTATCGGCTATCAAGTGGGAGTATATGTGTTTGGACTTGATTTTGTAAATAGCTTATTCCCTTCATCTGTCTCTGTAGACATGGCAAGCTTTATTACTCGCATTGTTGTAGGATTTTTATTTGGTATTATATTTTTAATTATTATTCCCTCTATTGCGAGAGCTTTTGATAAATTGTCGAAGGATTGGGTCACAGGGCTGAAAAATGTCCCCATGCCGCAGCTGATAATAACGGCACTGGGCTTTCTTATAGCTTTTTCACTTGCAGCTCTTATTTCAACGCCTATATATAAGCTGAATATACATGATATTTTCAAAGTGGTGATTTCAGTAGCATTATATGTAGGATTGGGTTATTTAAGCTATTTGCTTGTCGCCAACAGAACCGCAGATATAGAATCATTTCTTAAAAACACATTTGACAAGCTTGATAAGGAAGATCTTAAGGAAATTCGCAATAAAACGACCAAAAAAAAGACGGTTCCGATACCGAAGGTATTGGATACCAGCGTTATCATAGACGGCAGGATACTTGATATTTTGCAGACTGGATTTATTGACGGACCTATAATCATTCCGACATTCGTTATTGACGAGCTTCAATATATCGCGGATTCTTCAGATAGTATGAAAAGAAACCGAGGCAGGAGAGGACTTGATATTCTTAATAAAATCCAAAAGGAGCTGCCTTTGGAGGTCATTGTGTCTGAAAAGGATTATCCGGATCTTGCAGAGGTCGACAGTAAGCTTATTAGATTGGCAAGAGATTATAAAGGAAAAGTTGTTACAAACGATTATAATCTAAACAAGGTATCGGAAATTCACGGAATAGACGTGTTGAATACGAACGACCTTTCAAATGCAGTAAAATCAATAGTATTACCTGGCGAAGAAATACATGTACAGATAATAAAAGAAGGTAAGGAAAACGATCAGGGAGTCGCTTATCTTGACGATGGTACAATGATCGTTATTGAGGGGGGAAAGAATCTTATAGGCAGACAATTAAATACGGTTGTTACCAGCGTCCTGCAAACATCAGCAGGCAGATTAATTTTCGCAAAACCTATTTGAATTAGAAGATGAAACCTGTTTCGCAAGAGATACAAAATCAGTTATTTCAGTTATCAGACGCAAACTATCGAGATTTTCATTGCAGACTGATACCTACAGTAGACAGCCAAAGGGTTATCGGTGTAAGAGTGCCTGATCAGCGAAAGATAGCAAAACAGGCTGCTAAAGAAAAAAATATAGAAGAATATCTTTCCGATTTGCCTCATGAATACTACGAGGAAAATAATGTTCATTGTTTTATTATTGAAACAATGAAAGATTACGAAACGGCTATCGAAAAAACCGAGATGTTTTTGCCGTACATAGACAACTGGGCAACATGCGACAGCTTTTCCCCGAAGGTATTTGCAAAGCATAGGGATGACCTATACAGGCGTATTTTGATATGGTTAAAATCAGACAAAACATACACCGTGCGATTCGCAATAGGTATGCTTATGGCGCACTTCCTGGAAGATGCTTTCGATCCTTCAATATTACAGCTCGTTGCAGCTATAAAATCACAAGAGTACTATATAAACATGATGATTGCATGGTTTTTCGCAACTGCTCTTTCAAAGCAATATACCGATACTGTTCCTTTCTTAGAGAACCATTTGCTCAGTGACTGGGTACATAATAAGACGATACAAAAATCAGTCGAAAGTTACAGAATAAACGACGATATAAAGGAATATTTACGCACATTAAGAATAAAACAAAACAAACATACGGCAAAATGATAATACTAATTCATTTTGCCGTATGTTTTGTTATATTAAATGGTAAAAAACGTCAGAAGCATTTTTTATCGTTGTAATATTCTTCGACTATACGCAATGTTTCTCCGAACCTTTGGAAATGAACTACTTCTCTTTCTCTAAGGTATCTGAGAGCGTCCTTCAGTAATGGGTCATCAGTCATTTTTATAAGATTTTCGTATCCTATACGAGCTTTTTGTTCAGCCGCCATATCTTCATACATATCAGTTACAGGGTCTCCTTTTGAGCCAAGCGCATAAGAGTCAAAGGTTTGTCCCGAAGGATTGATATAAAACGGGTTGCATCCGTGATCTATATAGTATTTATCAAAGCCTGCTGCAATCATTTCATCTTTTGTAGCGCCTGATATAAGCTGAGTAAATAATTCTCCGACCATTTCGAGATGTCCGATTTCCTCTGTTCCTATATCCGTAAGAATTCCCTTGCCCTCTTTTATAGGCATACAAAATCGCTGTGTCAAGTATCTCGTTCCCGCTCCCGCTTCACCGTCAGGGCCTCCGTATGCACTGAGGATGTTCATTGCCATTTTAGGATTTTTCTCAGATACGCTTACAGGTCTTTGCAAAGTTTTAGAATATACCCACATTACTGCTTTACCTCCTTACAAGAGCATTTGTTACCGAAGGGGAATCGATCTAAATACCTCCAGTAATCCTGCGACTTATCATAAATAGTAAGCGGATCGTTATATTTAAGCTCATAATCATTTAACAAAGAATCCAATTCTTCACAGAAATAATTATGACGATCAAGTATACGGGTGTCATTAGGATGCGTGTCAAGATAAAGCGCAGTTTCCAAAGCTGCAAATCTGAACTGACAGATTTTTATAAGCATGTTTTCTTGTTCGACAGGCATATTTAACATAGTACTTCGTCCCCTTGAGTGTCTCCGGAAAATGTTGAATATAAACATACGAACAGACTGCCCCTATTTAGCGCTTCTTCAATATCAAATTCTTCTATATCAATTTGGTACGGAACATACGCATGGTAATACAAAGGATCTTTAGGCATAAACGGTATCATAGGCGTAAAGTCATTGTTTTTTGTCATATATAGCCTTTCAATAGATAAATTAAACACTATGGTTCATTAATATAGTATTTAAGTCTTGAGTTTTGTTTACATTTATAGATTTATTCTTTAAAATAAGTAAAGAGGTGAAAAATGAAAATAGCACAATTCACTGATTCGTATGTGCCTATAATAGACGGCGTTGGAAGAGTGGTCTACAGCTATGCCGAGCTGCTTAATAAAAAGGGACATGAATGCCATGTGATTTCATCACAGGATATTTTTGAAAAAACAAAAAAAGACAACACAGCGATTTTTTATCATGGAATAAAACTGAAAGTACCTCTTTCTTACAATGTCGGAGTGCCGATATTTGATTTTAATTATTTGCATAAAATGAGTAAAACGGAGTTTGACGTTATTCACGCACACAGTCCCTTCAGCGCAGGCTTAGAGGCTGTCAGGTATGCGAAAGCGCGTAATATTCCACTTATATCAACATTCCATTCGCGTTATTACGATGATTTTTATTCGGTCACTAAAAGTAAGACAATATCAGAGCTTGGGATAAAGACAATAATATCTTTTTATAATAATTGCGACGAGGTGTGGACTGTAAGCCATTATGCGGCTGAAACTCTTAAGTCATACGGTTATAAAGGGAATATTTTGATAATGCCTAACGGCACAGAATCTGTAAATACCGAATGTGATGAATCTATCGTAGATGAAGAATACAATTTGGGTAGTGGCGTAATTTTTCTTTATGTCGGTCAGATTAATTTAAAAAAGAATATTCTTACAACCTTGCAATCACTTAGTATACTGAAAAAAAAAGGATACGAATTTAAATTTCTTTTAGTGGGTAGTGGACCGGACAAGGAAAAGCTTTCAGCTCATGCAAAACAGTTGGGCATTGAAGAAGATATTATTTTTATAAGTCATATATACGATAAAAAAATGCTTAACTCAATTTACGCAAGAGCCGACTTGTTTATTTTCCCTTCATTGTATGATACGGCAGGGCTTGTCGTACAGGAGGCTGCGGCAATGGGTACGGCATCTGCCGTTGTAAGCAACACAGGGCCATCTGAAAATGTAGTAAACGGATTTAACGGAATTATAAGTACGAATGATCCGAAAATACTTGCGGAAAGTATAAAAATATACATGGATGACAGGGATTCTTTTGCAGTGTTGGGGGAAAATGCAAAAAAAACCATACCTCAATCATGGGATTCTATAATCGACAGAGTTATATTGGAATACGAAAGATTGATTGGTGAATACAAGATAAAAAATAAAAAATGATGTGATTATTTAGAATAAGTGTTTTGTTGCTTCTGAAAGTAATATACTGTTAAGAGTATAATCACATTAATCAAGAAATAAAATAAAAAGCTTACCTTCATATTTTACTATTTAGGTAAGCTTTTTAATTATCTCATAAAAAGCGTAGATTGTGAGAATACGAGTAACTGGAATATAAAAGCCTTGATGAAAGCGTTAAGCTTGGTGGGGGAGTTTATAGCCACCAATACCTTTTCACTTGTAAGGACAAATATCAGATATCCTATTATCTTCAAAACTGTGAAAACAGCGTCATATTGTCCTAATGCCAATAGCACAAAGGGAGAAGCGAATAATGGTAAAAAGTTTATCAAAACATGAACAATCGATTCTTTTGGAGTGCTAACCACATGAGAGCGTTCTTTTTCGTCAATATAAAATATTACACTGAAAAACAATGTAAGCAGTATCATCCACAGCCATCGTGACTGGATACCGTAAACGACGTACATACCCGAAAATGAAACCGCAAGGACAAACAGAAGCATTATTACGAAAACAAATAAGCCGCCCGTTGAGTTGGTATTTATTGTATCCTTTGCAATGAATTGCTTCGTAAGAGCTTCTCCGAATGTTGTCATCTTATACATAAACAGCATTACCAAACCATACGAGCCTATCATTGAAATATATAAGATGTCATTGTATGGCATGGATATCGGGATATAATACAAAGCCGCAGGAATTATTACGGCAATAATTAAAGACGGTATCCACAATAAAAGCTTGTCCCTATAGAAATGCTCAGCGCTTCCTATATAAGGCTGTTGATAAAAAGCATACCTTTCGCTGGATAATAATATCTGTTTTGCAATAATAAAACCGTAAGCAAACAATAAGAATGCCAGCAGAAGAACGGGCGCTCTTAATGCTGATATAAAATCGGCTTTATAATTTATGTTATTGAGCGAAGTAATATATGACACCGCTTCGTTTGTCACATTAAAGCTTGTTAAGGTCAAGCTGTGGAGAGTTGCATTTAAATATGTGGTTTCTACCTTCAGCTTATTGTTGGTCTTTAACATGTCATACAACGCGTTATTATCCGCTATGGTTGAAACATTGTCAATTTTTGAAGCTATAATATGTATTGGAAAGTCAAAGCTGTTGTTTTTTAATGCGTTGACCCAAGGTAACTGTGAGTCGATATTATAATTGATTATATCAAATTGAAGCTTGTCCGTAAGATTGATATCTGTCGCAATCAACGTCATGCTTGCCGGTTGTATGTATCCGAGCGCAGCGGTCTGCAAGACTGCTTTCGCACCGTCTCCGTAACCAACCACATGGACATTTTCAATGGATATATCTGCAATCTGTGTGTATGCAACCAGAGCGCAATAAAACTGTTCTGCAATATTATTTGTGCTTTTATATTCAAACGGAATAGTTCCCTCAGATAATCCCTGCGAAGGCATATCAAAAATGTATACCCCATATCCTATATTTTTAAGCTCTCTGACTATCGGCAGAAGCTCACTTTTATCGTGTTGTAAATCGCATGCAATGATCACGCCTTTACCGTTCTCAGATTGTGAATATCTCGCGCTCAGTTTTACTCCGTCAAGGTTTTGAAATGTTACGTCGTTCATGGAGTAATAAGGAAACGATAAATATACGTTGAATAATAAGCACAGCGCTATAAATATCATTATTATCAGTAAAATTATTTTTTGAGATTTTCTTGTCATATATCTAATAACCCGTTTCAAATTTGTTACAATTATTATATCTTAAACATATAAGAAAAACAACCGAACCATGTATTTAATCTGTAATTTTCCTTAACAATGTATGTGATACAATATCTATGTACGGTATAATCAATAGGAAGGAACGATATGAAATCAATAAATAAAAATATTTCTCTTCCCATAGTATTATTGATCACAGCCGTTATTTTTATAGCGATTTTTTGTGCATTGTTTATGCTGCCAGTCTCTGTAAATGAAAATAATTCTATTGATTTTCAGACAGCACTTTTTACTTCGGTTTCTTCTTTCACTCTCAACGGTGCAAGTATTGTCAACAATGCAACAACATGGTCTCAAATAGGATGCATTTTTATTTTAATCGAAACTCAAATAAGCGCGTTATTCATAATGATTTTGCTTGCCGTAATAATAATAAAAAGCGGTGAGTCCATTATCATAAGAAGAAACAAGTTTGAAAATATCAGTTTTCAGCCTTCAAACAAAAGCTTTTTACCTCGTTTAAGCTTATATATGATTATATACACGTTTGTATTTGAAATATTGGGAAGTGTTATGTATGCAGCGACGTTTATTCCTGCTTACGGTTTTGCACGCGGTTTATTTATAAGCTTCTTTACTGCAGTAAGTGCATTTACAAATTGCGGTATCAGTATTTTGCCGAATGAAGCCTCGGTATTAATATCATCAAACGTAATGTTTTCCTTCACAACGCTTGTTTTAACTGTATTCGGAATTATAGGCGCCGTAATAATTGCTGATATGATAAATCAAAGCTACTCTAATTGGAAAAAGAACACAAAATTTGTTTTAATATCCGTTCTTATATGTATAGTATTTTTCGGTTTACTTACTGCTATCTTGGAATGGAACGGCGAATTGTTCGATGGTATGAGCTGGTATCAAAAGTTATTTAATTCACTTTGTATCTATCCATGCGCTAAAACTGCCAATATAAATATGCTTAACACAACGGCTTTTAGCGCACAAACTGCCGTATTATATATTTTAATGATGTCTTTGGGGAATGCTTATGCTTCAACAGGCAGCTCAATAGGGTATCAATCGGTATTTTTGTTTGGGAAGTATATAATAAATACATTGATTAAAAAAACCGACAATAACAACGCACAATACAAAAATGCTACGACAATAATTGCGTTAAGCATTTTGTCTGTCTTTATCTTTACTGTATTGTTATCATTTTTTGAAGATACATCTCTTGGTATAATAGCCTTTCAGATAGTGTCCGCTTTCTTTTCATCGGGAACAGCTCTTAAAGAGCTAAGCAGTTTTTCTATAGTTGGAAAATATATTTTAACATTTGTAATGCTGCTCGGAAGGTATGGAATTATCTATTTATTATATCATTTGAAAATAAGAGGTGTTTCCGAGAGCGAAATTTTATTGAAGGAATCCGATAATGAATTATACATATAACAACGAGACGATTTCCTCAAAAACTAATGAAATTATAAAGACTGCGAAAAAATTATATGAATCGAAATACAGAAAGCTCAATAGTCAGTTTATTATCGAAGGTGAAAAGTTTGTATTTGACAACGCAAAGAATGGATTTATTGCCGATTATATAATTGCCGACGAAAAGTACAGAGGTATTTTAGGTGCGAATTTTGCCGAGGCGATATATTATGTTACTCCTTCTTTATATAAATACCTTAGCGTTTTGATCAATCCTCAGGGTATAATGGGAATATATAAAAGGCCATTTACTGATAATGATAATATTGTGGGTAACAGACTCGTATTACTCGATAATGTACAAAATCCTGACAATGTAGGAGCAATAATAAGAAGCGCGGTTTGTGCCGGTTACGACGCTGTTCTTTTGAACGAAGGCTGTGCAGCCTGTTATTCACAGAAAAGCGTACGGGCTGCTGCCGGAAGTCTTTTCCAAATAAAAATATATGATATTTCTTTTGATATCATACATAAGCTTGTTGAGAACGATTACCAACTGATTTGTTCGGATATCAATGGTGATGAGAATATAAATGGCATTAAAGATAAATATATATTGGTTGTTGGAAACGAGGGGAATGGTATAAGCGAAAATATACTGCATTATTCTGATAAAACAGTTCGAATACCGATTTCAGACAAATGTGAATCCCTCAATGCTGCTTGTGCGGCAACAGTACTTATGTATAAATTAAAAGGTTATTGATAAACGGTGGTATAAGATGAAAAGAAGCGAAGCAAGAGAAAAAATATTTAGAATTATTTTTCAAATGGAATTTTACGATGATTTCGATAAACAATATGAGCGCTTTCTTAAGGAAGAAGAGCTTAAAGGGGTACAGGGCGAATATGCTTCACAAACTATAAAGAGCATAGTTGAAATGAAGGATACTATAGACGATATAATATCAAAGCATCTGAAAACAGGATGGAAAATAGAAAGACTGCCCAAAACCGTTATAGCCTTACTCAGATTGGGAGTATACGAGCTTAAATTTAACGAAAGCGTGCCGGACGTGACTGCAATAGACGAAGCCGTTACTCTTGCATATGAATACTGCGATGAAAAGGACAGTATATTTGTAAATGGCGTACTCAATAATATTTATACAGACGGCAAGCAATGATTTTAGGTATCGATACAAGCAATTATACGACTTCTATCGCGATAGTTGATCAAAACGGAACAATCATTAATGACAAGAGGAAGCTGCTTAAAGTAAAAGAAGGCTCTTTGGGGCTTCGTCAATCAGAGGCTTTCTTTCAGCATATAAACAATTTACCTGATATGTTTGATGATATTTCCTTGGATTACGCAAATATCCGTGCGGTAAGCGTTTCCGAACGTCCCAGAAACGTAAACGGTTCATATATGCCATGCTTTAGAGCAGGCACCTCTGTTGCAAGGACAATTTCAAAAGTGTTGAATGTGCCTGTATGCTGTTTTTCTCATCAACAGGGACATATCCGCTCTGCTTTAGTTTTAAATGAGAAAATAGATAACGATTCTTTTGTTGCACTGCATTTGTCGGGCGGAACGACAGAAATATTGCTATGCGAAAAGAAAAAATCGACAATTAATTCACAAATCATAGGCAAAACTATTGATATAAGCGCAGGACAGCTTATCGACCGCGTCGGGGTAATGTGTAAAATGAAATTCCCATGCGGGGAAGCAATGGATGATTTATCAACTTCAACACCATTATCAGACTACAAAATAGCACCATCCGTTCGCGGAGCTGATATTAGCTTTTCCGGAGCAGAGGCTCAAATAAAAAGAGACTTTAATTCGATCGAAAATAAAGACATTATTATAAAAGCCGTTTTTATATGTATATGCGAAAGCTTAAAAAAAGCTCTGAATTATGTTTGCGATAAAGAAAATGTTTCCGACGTTTTATTTACCGGCGGAGTATCAGAAAGCATTTTCTTAAGAAATTATTTTGCACTATTAAACCGAAACAATCTACATTTTTATTTTGCCAAGAAGGGACTATCCTGTGATAATGCCGTAGGTATTGCATTATTGGGCAATGATTATTATAGGGAAAATTATGAACACTGATTTTACTGTACTCAGCGTAAGCGAACTTAATAAATATATATCCCGTTTATTATCGTCTGATGAAGTATTATCGGATGTATTTGTTCAGGGAGAGATATCAAACTTTAAACATCATTCATCAGGACATCTTTATTTTTCACTAAAGGATGATGATTCGAAGCTTAATTGCGTAATGTTCAAAAATGCTGCTTATTATTTGAATTTTCACCCTGTTGACGGCGACAGCGTGAGAGTAAGAGGCAGAATCGGTGTTTACGAAAAAAACGGCAATTATCAGGTTTACGTAAATTCAATGGAAAAAAACGGGATAGGGGAGCTTTACGAGCAATATGTCAAATTATTGACAGAATTAAAAGATAAAGGATACTTTGATAAGGATAGAAAAAAGCAGATTCCTTTTCTTCCTGAGCGAATCGCAGTTATTACCTCACCTACCGGAGCGGCTGTGAGAGACATTATTTCCGTTATTAAGCGCAGATGCTTATATACGACCATTATAGTATGTCCTGTTCTTGTGCAAGGTGAAAATGCTTCTGAGCAGATATCAAATATGATAGAAACAATAAATAACAATCACGTTTCAGACTTGATAATTTTAGCAAGAGGCGGGGGTTCCATTGAGGAGCTTTGGGCTTTCAATGAGCTAAACGTTGCTAATAGCATATATACTTCTGATATACCTATAATATCCGGAGTAGGGCACGAAACGGATTTTACGATCGCCGATTTTATTGCAGATATGAGAGCCCCTACACCTTCGGCAGCGGCCGAGCTTAGTGTGCCGGATTTAAAGGACGTGCTGTTCACAATTGAAGGCTTTAAAACAATGATTATTGAAGGTGCATATTCAAGCATTACCGACAGAATAACGCAGCTAAAAAGGATAAAAGAGAAATACTTTTCAGAGGGTATGAACGAACACTTAAAACGCTATAAAAATATGCTTGATAATACTTTTAAGCTAATGAATATAAAAATTTCTCATAAAATGCAGATGTACCGAGAAAAGAACAATTACCTATCAAAGCTTCTTGACAGCATGTCATTTGAAAAGGTATTAAAAAGAGGATTTTTCGCTTTGGAAATAAATGGGGAATTGGCAAAGGCTGATAATTTAAAAGAAAACGATAAAGCTGATTTTGTCGGAGAAAACAAAACAATAAAAGCGCGTGTGGAAAACATTGAAATGAGGAAAGTTTGTGAGTAAAGAATCATTTGAAAAAAAGCTGGAAAGACTGGAAGGCATTGCAGAACAGATACAACAGGACGTTACTTTAAAGCAGTCCGTTGACTTGTATGAAGAGGGCATCACGTTACTCAAAAGCTTAAGTGAAGAACTGAATAAAGCCGAAGAAAAAGTAAAAAAACTAACTATAGAGGCCGGTGAAATAAAATTTGAAGACTATGAATAGTAATGAATATGATAATTTAAAAATTTTTAACAGCGAATATGTAGATAAGATGCTTATTAAATATATACCAAAAACAGAATATCCTCAAGATTTGTATGAGAGCATGAATTACAGCTTATTTACCGGAGGAAAGCGAATAAGACCAATTCTGTTGTTGGAAACCTGCAATATGTTGGACGGTGAAATAAAAGCTGCCGAACAGCTTGCCGCCGCTTTGGAAATGATACACACTTATTCACTTATACACGATGATCTGCCATGTATGGACGACGATGACTTCAGGCGAGGATTGCCGACAAATCATAAAAAATTCGGATACGCAACGGCAGTGCTTGCAGGCGATGCCTTGCTTAATCTTGCTTTTGAAACCATAATAAACGGTTATGAAGAAGTTAAAGACAAGAGTAATTATATGAAGGCGGCAAAGCTAATAAGCGATGGAGCGGGTGTAGGGGGAATGGTATCAGGTCAGGCGGCTGATTTGCTGTATAACGAAGAGACAAACGATAAAACCAAGCTTGATTTTATATATAAAAAGAAAACGGGCGCTTTATTAAGAGCCGCTGTGCTATCCGGCGCGCTCTTAGCAAACATTTCTAACGAACAATACGACAGTCTTGAGCGCTATGCAAATAATCTGGGTCTTATGTTTCAGATAACAGACGATATAATAGATATGCAAAACGGTGAAGCAGAAAAGGGGCAAATGACTTATATTTCCGTTTACGGTCTTGAAAAGTCAAGAGAAAAAATATCAGAGCTATTAAAAGATGCGCTCGACGCTTTAAAGCCTTTTGCTGATAGAAAAAAAGCATTAGAATCTATTGTTATAAAAATAGCATCAAGGGAAAAATAGTTGTAAAACACAACCGTGTGTGATATATTTAGTTTTGCGGAAAATTAATTTTATATTTCAGGAGGTCTTAAATGACAGCAAAGGTTGCAATAAACGGATTCGGCAGAATAGGAAGGCTTGCATTCAGACTCATGTTCGCAAACAATGATTTTGAAATCGTGGCAATTAACGATTTGACGGATTCCACAACTTTGGCTCATCTTTTAAAATACGATACTTGCCAGGGTAAATATAAAACCGACAGCATCGTAGCAAAAGAAGGCGCGATATGTGTAGATGGTAAGGATATACCTATTTACACGGAAAAAGATCCGGAAAATCTTCCATGGGGTAAACTCAAGGTTGACGTAGTAATAGAATCTACAGGTAGATTCACAAAGAAAGAAGACGCCGAGAAACATATTAAAGCAGGCGCAAAGAAGGTACTCATTTCTGCACCGGGCAAGGGCGATATCAAAACAATAGTTTATAATGTAAACCATAATATCATCGATGGAACTGAAACTGTTATATCAGGAGCAAGCTGTACTACAAACTGCCTTGCGCCTATAGCAAAGGTCCTTGATGATAATTTTGGTTTAAAAATGGGATTCATGACAACCGTACACGGTTATACAAACGACCAGGTAACGCTTGACGGCCCGCATAAAGATTTGCGCAGAGCAAGAGCAGCCGCAGAAAATATCTGCCCGACCACGACAGGCGCAGCCGCAGCAGTTGGTCTTGTGCTTCCTCAGCTTAAGGGTAAGCTCGACGGTTATGCTCTCAGAGTGCCGGTTAAAACAGGCTCTTTAGTGGATTTAACTTGTGAATTGGAAAAAGACGCTACTGTAGAGCAAATCAATGACGCCTTTACAAAAGCTGCCAATGAAACACTCGGCGTAACAAATGATCCGATAGTTTCCTCAGACATAATAGGTATGACATACGGTTCATTAGCCGACCTTAAGCTTACATCAATAATGGAAGTTGACGGTAAAAAGCTTGTAAAGGTTGTTTCATGGTATGACAATGAAATGTCATATACAAATCAGCTTGTACGTTTGATATCTTATGTAGCATCTAAATAATCTGATCGGAAGGCTTGAAATGAGAACTATAAAAAGTGCCGATTTAAACGGTAAAACCGTTCTTATGAGAGTGGATTTCAATGTGCCGCTTGATGAGAATCTTTCAATTACAGA
Organism: uncultured Lachnospiraceae bacterium; assembly: GCA_964618075.1. Taxonomy (GTDB): domain Bacteria; phylum Bacillota; class Clostridia; order Eubacteriales; family Anaerofustaceae; genus CAYTMY01. The sequence continues at coordinate 9,760 of CAZTZO010000001.1, read as the reverse complement.
TAACTTAAGAATTGTTTCTACGATACCGACTATAAAATATATACTTGAATGCGGAGCAAAGTTGGTTCTTTGCTCCCATTTGGGCAGACCAAAAGGAAAGCCGGACAATAAGTTCAGTTTAAAACCTGTGGCGGCGGAGTTAGAAAAACTCATAAACGAAAAGGTAATATTTTCCGATGATGATACCGTTATCGGAGAGAAAGCAAAAAATGATTACAAGGAATTACAGAATTCGTCAGCTCGCATAATGCTTTTGCAGAATACAAGATTCAGAGCCGAAGAAGAGAGTAATGACCCGGAATTCTCGAAAGCACTTGCAAGCTTCGGCGATATTTTTGTACTTGATGCGTTCGGCTGCGCTCACAGGGCGCATTCTTCGACAGTCGGTGTAGCTGATTATATTCCTGCTTACGGCGGATTCCTTATAGAAAAAGAAGTAAAATTTCTTTCTGATGCGCTTAAAAATCCACAAAGACCGTTTACGGTTATAATGGGCGGCGCTAAGGTATCCGATAAAATAGGTGTGATACGAAACCTTCTTACAAAAGCCGACAATATCATTATCGGCGGTGCCATGTCCAATACTTTTTTAAAGGCGCAGGGTAAGAGCGTGGGAATATCCCGAATTGAAGAAGATAAAGTAGAGCTTGCGGGTGAGCTTCTAAAAGAAGCAAGGGTGAATAATGTAAATATATATTTGCCTGTAGACATATACGGCACTACTGAATTCTCCAATTCAACACCGAAAGCCATGTATTCGGTCGAGGAGATACCTTCTAATATAATGGCTCTTGATATCGGAGAAGAGACGATAAATATTTTCAGTGATGTAATAAAGAAAAGCAAGACAATTGTATTCAACGGGCCTATGGGTGTGTTCGAGATGAGTAACTACGATCATGGCACGCTTGAGATCGCTTATTCAATGTCAGAAAGCGGCGCTTTAACGATAGTCGGCGGTGGCGATAGTGCGGCTGCTATAGCCGAATTTGGATTGACGGATAAAATGGATCATATTTCAACAGGTGGAGGTGCTTCGCTCGAAATGCTTGAGGGTAAAGAACTCCCGGGTGTGGCAATTCTGGAATAGGAGAACAACAATGAGAAAAGAAGTTATCGCGGGCAACTGGAAGATGTTTAAGACTAAAAGTGAAACATCTGCATTCTTCGGCGATTTTCTAAACGATATAAATACAAATGAAAAAGATGTAGTTATATTCACTCCGTTCACGAGTCTTGATACCGCAGTACAGGCAACAAAGGATTCGTTTGTAAAAATAGGAGCTCAAAATGTACATTATGAGGATAACGGCGCTTTTACGGGCGAAGTATCAGCTGCAATGATAGAAGAAACAAATGCTTCATATGTTCTTATCGGACACTCTGAAAGAAGAAAGTATTACTCCGAGAGCAATGAAAGCGTAAATCTTAAAATAAAGAAAATCCTTACTACCGGATTAATACCGATGATGTGCGTGGGTGAGGATTTAGAGCAAAGGGAAAGCAACAATACCTTCAATATCTTAAAACAGCAGATTACAAAAGGGCTTGAAGGGATAAATTCTGATAAGCTGATAGTAGCCTATGAGCCTGTTTGGGCGATAGGCACCGGTAAAACAGCTACGACAGAACAAGCGCAGGAAGCCTGTAAATTCATAAGAGAATGCATAAACGAAATATCCGACGATTTGTCGCAGAAAATACGTATACTCTACGGCGGAAGCGTAAAACCGGACAATATCAAAGGTATAATGGCACAAAATGATATAGACGGTGTTCTTGTTGGCGGAGCAAGCCTTAAAGCGGACTTCGTGAAATTGGTAAATTACGATAAATAGAATCGATTGATATGAAAAAAGCATTATTAATGATACTTGACGGATACGGGTTTGGGAAGCAAGACGAATCCAACGCTATTTATATGGCTAAAACTCCGTTTATGGACAGCGTACTGAAAAAATATAAATGGAATCTTCTGAAATGCAGCGGACTTGATGTGGGATTGCCTGAAGGGCAGATGGGCAACAGCGAAGTGGGTCATCTTAATATCGGAGCAGGAAGAATCGTTTATCAGGAGCTTACAAGGATATCAAAATCAATAAAAGACGGCGATTTCTTTGAAAACGAAGCGTTCATCGGAGCTATTGAAAATGTAAAACGCCATGACAGCGCACTTCATATTATGGGGCTTGTTTCAGACGGAGGCGTTCATTCAGAGCTTGAGCATTGCAAGGCGCTTATAAAGTTGGCTACAGAGCAGGGAATAAAAAAAATATTTATCCATTGTTTCACTGACGGACGAGACACTTTGCCTGAATCCGGCATTACATTTATCAAAGAACTAAATGATTATATTAAAAACAACACGACGGCAAAAATAGCCGATATCATCGGTCGTTATTATGCTATGGATAGAGACAAAAGATACGACCGTGTCAAGCTTGCATACGACGCGCTTCTTTTGGGCAAGGGTATCAGAGCAGTTGATCCGATTGTCGCTGTCAACGATTCGTATATAAATGATGTAACCGATGAGTTTATAAAGCCTACGGTTATTTATGATAAAAACGAACCTGTAGCTTTGATAAAAGATAACGACAGTGTTATATTTTTCAATTTCAGAGCAGATAGAGCGCGCGAAATAACATCAGCCATAATACAAAAGGATTTTGACGGCTATACAAGAGATAAAGTCGTAGACGTTTATTTCGTTTGTATGACGCAGTATGATACTTCTCTTGAAAATGTTCACATTGCCTTCAAACCCGAGACAATGGATAATACCCTCGGAGAATATCTTGCTAATAAGAAAATAGCGCAGTTCAGGATAGCTGAAACAGAAAAGTATGCTCATGTTACATATTTCTTCAATGGCGGAATTGAAACGCCTAACCCTGGCGAGGACAGACTTGTAATTCCATCGCCTAAAGTCGCCACATATGATCTTCAGCCTGAAATGAGTGCATATGCTGTTTGCGACGCTTTGATCGAAGGAATTAAAAAAGACAAATACGGGTTTATATTAGTCAATTTTGCGAATTGCGATATGGTGGGACATACGGGAGTTTTTGGTGCTGCTGTTAAAGCCGTTGAAACCGTCGATAGCTGCGCCGAAATGGTTTTTAAAGAGGCAAAAGAACACGGTTATACAATGTTTATAACAGCAGACCACGGCAACGCAGAGCTTATGAAGGATAATGGTGAGATCATCACATCTCATACGACAAATAAAGTCATATTTGCTTCTCTTGATGATAACATTTCAACTGTTAATGAAGGAAGCCTCTGCGACATAGCCCCTACGATACTATATGCTATGGGCTTAGAGAAGCCTAAGGAAATGACCGGACATTGTCTGATAAAATAACAAGTAAAATACGAATAAAAAACAGCTTTGATTAAATTCAAGGCTGTTTTTTATAAATTTTAAAGTGATTTGGTGTCTATTTCTTCCCTAAGCATTGTTGTTATTTCATCGATGGCTACGCTTCCCATATTTGGGTTCTTGCGGCTTCTGACGTTTACGGTTCCGCTCTCTGCTTCCTTTTGTCCGACAACAAGCATATAAGGTATTTTCTGAAGCTGTGCTTCTCTTATTTTATATCCGAGTTTTTCATTTCTTAAATCCGTATGGACTCTTATGGAGTACTTTTTCAAATGCTCTTCGATGTGCTTGGCATAGTCGTCATACTCGGGATTAACGGTTATTATCTCGGCTTGAACAGGCGAGAGCCATAGCGGAAAAGCGCCCGCAAAGTTTTCTGTCAATATTGCGATAAATCTTTCTATGCTTCCGAAGATTACTCGATGTATTACTATCGGTCGATGTTTTTCACCGTCACTGCCAACATAAGTGAGATCAAATCGTTCGGGAAGCTGGAAATCAAGCTGGATTGTGCCGCATTGCCACGTTCTGCCTATGCAATCCTTAAGATGAAAGTCTATTTTAGGCCCATAAAACGCACCATCTCCTTCGTTAATCTTATAATCCATACCCTTTGCTTCGATTGCTTCACGAAGAGCGTTTGTGGCGATATCCCATTGCTCTTGTGAGCCGATCGACTTTTCCGGTTTGGTAGAAAGCTCTATCATATATTCGAAACCGAATAATTTATAAACATCATCTATAAAATCAATGACTCCGATTATTTCATCTTTGATTTGGTCTTCACGCATGAAAATATGCGCGTCGTCCTGCGTAAAGTTGCGCACTCTCATGAGACCGTGAAGTGCACCGCTTTTTTCATGTCTGTGAACCAGACCAAGTTCACCCATTCTTATGGGCAGATCCTTATAGGAAACAAGCTTTCTGTTATAAAGGAGCATTCCTCCTGGACAGTTCATAGGCTTTATCGCAAATTCACGATCGTCTATCGTTGTGAAGTACATATTTTCTTTATAATTGTCCCAATGACCGCTTCTTTTCCACAATTCAGAGTCGAGAATAACAGGCGTTTTTACTTCGTCATAGCCTCTTTTGGAATGTTCTTCTCTCCAATAATTTTCAAGCTCGTTTCTTATTATCATTCCCTTTGGATGAAAGAAAGGAAATCCTGGCCCTTCCTCCATTATTGAATAAAGATCAAGCTCTTTACCTATTTTTCTGTGATCTCTTAGTTTTGCTTCTTCAAGCATATGAAGATAATCATCTAGCATGGATTTCTTCGGGAAAGATATTCCGTATATTCGCTGAAGCATTTTATTTTTCTCGTTTCCGCGCCAATATGCTCCTGCTATGGATAAAAGCTTGATGGATTTAATCTGTGAAATATCCTTGATATGCGGTCCGGCACATAAATCGTAAAAGTCGCCTTGTTCATAGAAGCTTATTTCTGCGTCGTCGCTCAACCTTTCGATAAGATCAACTTTATATATTTGGGAATCCTTTTTTTCTTTTTCTATGGCTTCATCTTTAGAAAGTGTATATCTGATTATTTTGGGATTTTCAGATATTATTTTCTTCATTTCCGATTCTATTTTCTCCAATATTTCAGGCGTAAAAGGCTGTTCCATATCAAAGTCGTAATAAAAACCGTTCTCTATTGAAGGGCCGATAGCAAGCTTTACATCAGGGAAAAGTCTCTTTACAGCCTGTGCCATCACATGTGATGTAGTGTGCCAAAAAGCAAGCTTACCTTCTGAATCGTCAAATTTGTGAAATTTGATATTGGAGTCCTCTTCTACAAGGTAACGAATATCTTTTAATTTACCGTTTATCGTAGCGCTTAAAGTTTCTCTTGCAAGAGAAGGGCTTAGTGATAAAGCAATATCATAGACGCTTGTACCATTTTGATACTCACGGATATTACCGTCAGGGAATGTTATTTTCAATGTATATCCTCCTTTTTTATAAACAAAAGCACCTACCATCAAAGGGACGGTTTCCCGCGGTTCCACCCTTTTTGGCAAATGCCCACTTTTATGTTATAACGTAACAAACGCAATGCTTTTTAACGCATCAGGCTCAAAAGCGGTTATGCAATTCCGAAAGTCAGGGTTTTTCAGCCTAACACCTTTCTCTGTAGACTTTTAAATGAAAAGCAACTTCTTTTTCAATGCCTTTATGAACGATAATAGCATTCATTATGCTTTGTGTCAATAAAATGTATTAAATCTCATCAAATCGTTGACTGTAAACGATCTCTATGATAAAATCTTTAATGTTAAACAACAAAGCAGAAGGAATTGCTTCTCACCTTGTACGGCTTGCGCTGTCGGGTTTATATACTAAAACAGTATATGATCGCAATTTCTTTGCGGTCATTTTATTATATCGGAGGTGAATAGGTATAAAAGATTTTCAAATCAACGAGCAGATCCGTGACAAAGAGCTCAGAGTCATAGACAGCAACGGCGCTATGATCGGAGTTATATCTTCAAAGGAAGCTCTCGACCTTGCGTACGAAAAGGGTTTCGATCTCGTCAAAGTGTCTCCGGAGGCTAAACCGCCGGTATGCAAAATACTTGACTACGGAAAATTCAAGTATGAAATGAGTAAAAAAGAGAAGGAATCAAGGAAAAATCAAGTTGCGCCCGAGCTTAAAGAGATTCGAACCTCTGTCAGGGTACAGGAACACGATTTGAACGTAAAAGTAAAAAACGCTCAGAAATTTCTTTCAGAAGGGGATAAAATAAAAATATCCGTTCGCTTCAGAGGCAGAGAAATGGCTTATATTGAAGATGGGAAAATCTTGTTAATGAAGATTAAAAACCTTTTGGGCGAAAACTGCATTATCGAAAAGGAACCAAAAATAGAAGGACGCAACTACGTCATGTACGTTGCTCCGAAAAAATAACTTAACGGAAGGTGACGAAAATGCCAAAAATGAAATCGCACCGCGGTGCATCAAAAAGATTCAAACTTAAAAAGTCGGGTATTATTAAGCGTTCAAGTGCTTACAAAAATCATATACTTAATAAGAAATCCCAGAAAAGAAAAAGAAATCTGCGCAAGGGCGGATATATTTCTGCCGCAGATGCAACATTTATCTCAAAGATGATAGCGAAATAAGGGGAGGGATTAGAAAATGGCAAGAATTAAAAAAGCACTTAATGCAAAGAAAAAGCACAATAAAATACTAAAACTCGCAAAAGGCTACTATGGGGCCAAATCGAAGCTTTACAGACCTGCCAACGAAGCAGTTATGAGAGCTTTGAGGAGCGCATATGCCGGCAGAAAACAGAAAAAACGCGATATGCGTAAGCTGTGGATAACGAGGATCAATGCTGCTGCGAGAATGAATGATATAAGCTATTCACGTCTTATGAACGGTCTTAAGGTCGCCGGCGTAGAGATTGACAGAAAAATACTTGCAGATCTTGCGATGAACGATATGCCTGCTTTCGCAGAACTGACAAAAACCGCAAAGAAAGCTTTAAAATAGTTTAACAAGAGGAGTAAAGTCATATTGGCTTTCTCCTTTTTTTATCAAGCATTTTCTGTTTTTTATAGCGAAGGATTTATTTTACTAGCCTTAAATACTCACACCTCTTTACATTTTTATTTTATTACCAAACGCATATATTTTTATATTTCATTGTAATTAATATTCTTTAGAAAATACCCCCTTTATTTTATTGTTAAATAAGGTAAATTAATTCTTGCATAATCATAGCCGTACAATGTATGATATAGATAATTAAAGTTATAATATTACAATTTATCGGAGGTGCGCATTGATAGATATAAAACAATACGTTACTTTGGGAAATCTATCGCAAAAGATACATATAAAAGGGAATGACGACAGCGCTCCCGTTTTGCTTTTTCTGCACGGAGGGCCGGGTGTGTGCAACAGACATACCGTTATGACCGATCATAAAGACCTTTGTGACAAATTCATAGTAGTTGCATGGGACCAGCGAGGTAGCGGCGGTTCCTACAAGGGCGCTGAAGTTAATACTTTAACGGTCGACAGGCTTGTTGAGGATGCGAAGGAGCTTGTTGATTTTCTTTGCAAAAAATTCAACAGAAAAAAAATATTCATAATAGGCGGTAGTTGGGGATCTGAGCTCGGAACATATCTTGCTTACAGATATCCCGAAAAAATTGCCGCATACGTGGGCTTCGGTCAAGTAGTTAACGGTGCAAAAAATGAAGAAATAAGTTATAATTTCGCATTAGAAGAAGCACAAAAGGCGAATGACGAAAAATCAATAAGCATTCTAAAGAAAGTGGGGCCTCCCGTTTTGGGCGTATATAAAGGCGGATTTGACGGTATGATGGCTCAAAGACGTGTAATGATGAAATATGGCGGCTATTCAAAGAATGAGAAGAAACGAAGCTACTTCAGCTCAATGGTCGTGCCCATGGTAAAATCAAAAGAATACTCGTTGTCTGATTTTATAGGAGTTGCAAAGGGTTATAAATATGTATTGACTGCTATGTGGCCTGAAGTTGGTGCAACCGATTTTCCGTCAAGCTGCACGGTATTTAAAGTGCCTTTCTTCATATTCGACGGTAAGCTTGATATGAATACGCCAGCTGAGCTTGTACAGGATTGGTTTGACATGATAAAAGCTCCGTATAAAGAACTCATTTGGTTCGAGAATTCAGGACATAATCCTATGAATGACGAAGGGGAGAAATTCAAGTCATTATTGATAGAAAGACTTTATAAAATCAAAAACTCGGAGGAAGGCATATGAGCGAAAAAGAAATTGTAAAAATACCGAAGCTAAAATTTATGGAGAAATTCGGCTTTTTTACGTTCTCTACGGCAAGTAACGTCGTATATCAGTTTAAAAGTCTTTATTACTTATTTTTTCTTACAAACGTGTTGAAAATCAATATCCTTACGGCAGGAACAATTCTTACTATAGGTACTATTTGGGATGCCGTAAATGATCCTTTGCTGGGGTTTTGGGCGGTAAATCACAAGTTCAAAAACGGTGAAAAAGTAAGACCGTTTGCACTGTGGTTTTCGTTGCCATGGGCAATTAGCGTCATATTACTTTTCTCGGATTTTGACTTGCCGGATACATTGACCGTTATATTATGTATTGTGATATACATTGTTTTTGAGCTTTTCAATACATATATCGCTATACCGTATAATAGTATGGGTAGTCTTGCTACAAATATAGATGAAGACAGGCGCTCAATAAACGTATACAGAAATTTGGGCGGTTGCCTCGGATCCGGAATCGGAGCAGTTGCCTGTCTGCCGCTATTGAAGCTTTTCGGCGGACTGGATAAGAGCGGTAACTTAAATGACAACAGTGCGCATGGTTTCTTCCTTGCCGCGGTGGTAATGGGATGTGTTTGTATCATCGGAGCATTGGTTCATTATTTTACGACCAAGGAACGCGTTAAGCCTATCGAGAATGATGAAGAAAAATTAAGCGTTAAAACTGTTTGCTCGATGCTGTTTAAATGTAAATCATGGATATTGAACATGCTTTATATTATGCTTTACGGTGTAAATAACTTATTGCTGATGTCTTGTGTGACGTATTATGCTACTTATGTTATCGGCTCGACCGCTATGGCAACTCCGATACAGGCGGTGTATCTTGTCGCTTCTGTTCTGTCCTCGTTCATAGTTGCTCCTATAGATAAAAAAATCGGAAGAAAACGCACTATGATGTTGGGAGCATTTATATTCATAATCGGTAAAATATGGTTTGTTATCAACCCGTTTTCTTTAGCGGCAATATATGTCAATGCAATATCGGTCGGTATCGGCGCTACAATAGCATTTGTTATGTTTAATACAAATAGAAATAACATTGTTGACGTTATAGAATGGCAGGGAGGCAGAAGACTGGATAGTCTTGTGTCAACGGCGGACAATTTGACGAGTAAACTTGCAGTTGCTTTGGCTACACAGCTTATAGCAATTTCACTTGCTTCCTCCGGCTTTAACGCAGCTGTTAAAGTACAATCTACACAAGCAATAACCACTATAAATGCACTTCTCGGATGGGTACCTATGCTGCTTGCAGTATTGATGCTTGTAGTTGTAAGCTTCCTAAATATTGACGATGACATGAAAAAAATGCAGTGTGAAAAACAAGAAGTTCAATAATAAATAAAAATGAGGTATGATCTTTTGAATCATACCTCATTTTTAATCTAACTGTTTATTTTATTTCATCATCACCATTTTCATCTGCCTTTATGTATGGAGAAGGAGTCGAATTGTATACCTTTGAATACGGAGGCACAGATCTCGTAAGCCAGACGTTACCGCCTATTATACTGCCTTTGCCTACGGTGGTTTCTCCGCCGAGAATAGTGGCTCCGGAGTATATTATT